>NZ_CP039853.1 GCF_006228385.1 Salinimonas iocasae | reverse complement strand
CCACTATGTTCATCCTGGAAAGACTGATGCTTGCTTACGAATTGTTGATGGCAAAAGCCACTTAGACATTCTTCTAGGGAATTCTCACGCTGGTGCTTTCCAGGCAGAAGCAGACTTTATAACGAAAGAGCTCAATACATATGCTGAAGAGGGCTTCGTTCTAATGTGGGAACAATTCAGTCTACTAACAGATGTCTGATCCATTAATAGCAATCACAACAAATTCCCCCTAAAGCGAACCTATTTAGTAATGATATAAAAATTTAAGGATACGAGATGACTGAACAAGATGATCTTGAGATGTTTGATGAAGAATTTAGAGTCGATGTTAAAGGGGGGATTAACCGTGCTCAACAAGTAGTGGACAGGCCCTTTGGTTACTATGCGAATATTTTGAATGTGCAATTCAATGAGATTCAAGATTATTTGAAGCCAGGCTTTAGGACAGAATCAGGTCAGTCCCTGGGTTCTAGCGGGCGCAGAGATTTGATAGCTGCATTCTGTGTTTCTGATAATGACCGGTTCAATACTATTTTGAGATAACCGTCCTGGATTGCTGGTGGGTAAAAGTTGCAATGTTAAATTGGCGAAACTGTTGCCAGTAGGGTAGGGTTCCACGCAAGTTGTGGGAAGCTATTTCTCTGACACACTTTGCTTATCAAGAACTTTCGCAGTAATCAACATGATTAACTTCAAAACCACCAGCAGTCATTCTCCATTTAACGTATCAAAAAAGCTCTTATGTGCATGCGCTATATATTTTACTGTCTTTAATGTATCAGGACAGTCCCAGTTACAAGGCTCCCATAGCTTCGAATATGCATATTATTCAGTAACTGGTGTATCTGGATTAGATTCGATAAAAAGTGTTGTATCTCGCACGGCCAGAGAGCACGAAATGACCACTGATGCGCTGACATCAACCTCTTACAAGTGGAAACATCTACAAGCACCGGCTGAAAAAAATGGCATTTGTACCCCGAGCCAGGTCGAACTAAAGGCGCATACTGTGATCACTCTGCCCCGTTTAGTTAATGCTAAACTGACAAAGGATGAATTAGCGGTCTGGGCTAAGAGCTTAAAAAACCTTTTGAGCCATGAAAACCTTCACTACGCCAACCACCAACAAGCGTTTTTGGAAATTACGCAAGAAGCAAACAGTTTTGAAGCTCCATGTAATGGTTTCAGAGCAGCCTTTTCAAAGGCTATGAAAGTAGTAATCCATGGTCATATAGAGACTGATGAAGCTATTGATAAGAAGCAATCTACCAGTAGTTAGGGCCGTTAAACCTCAAAGTTATCGTCGCTATGGTCACTTTCCCTCAGATTTGAAATTTAACACTGACCAATCACATTACCTTTTTCAACATAAACAAAAGGTTTGAGATGATTACTTTAAGAGAGCTTTCAACAAACAGCTTCAGAGCAGCAAACACAAAGACAAGGTTTCGTATCACTAAGCTGAGAGAAAAACTCATCTCTAAGCTCGCTAAATCAGATGTTATATGCCTTCAAGACGTGAATTCACTCGATAGAATTGGCCGTTTCACAGTGGCGCAATCACTTTATAACCAGTGTGACGATAGTACAAAGCAGTATCTCTTACATGATGAGCATGCCCATGTGCGTTCAGCAGCAGCAATCTCACAACAGACATTAGGCAAATAGGGTAGAGACTATGAAATTAAGTGATATTCGCTCAATTGGTTGGCTAAATTGTGCTGATGGGAGCATAAATCTCACCCCCTGTATAAATGGAAGCTCTCAACCGCGACTGATCAATATTTCTCGACAAGAGTTCAATGCCTTTGGCGGGGATTTGGAAATGATGAAGCAAAAAGCTATGGAAGTAATCAATAGTCAAAATTTTGAGGACTCTCTGCTACTGAGTGAGCTTGAACATTCTGAAGACAGCTATAGGACTATTGGGATCAGTAATTATCACCTGAGTGGTGCTGATACTGTTGTCTTGGATGACTTAGCATCTGATCCCGAGTGTAACATGGTCCTAAAACTTGATACTGGATGGTTCGTAAAGCTATATGAGAGTCCTGATGCAAACACTCATGCGTCTATGGTCTATGTCACTAAATCTAAATTCGATTTTAAGCGCTTATCTGAGCGCTGGTTATCGAATGATTGAATTTGACGCAGATGCAACTCTGTATCAAAAGCTTCAGACATTTGAGGTATAGCTTACCCAAAACATTCAGCCGCTCAGTAGAGCGGTTTAATTAGATGGTCCGCCTCACCTCTGAGCTTCTACGCTTAGAGTTAGGCAAACAAAGAGGCGAACCATCATGTCTTCTATTAAGGTCCTTGGTATTGATTTAGGCAAATCATCGTTTCACGTCATAGGCCGTGATTACTCTGATAATCAGGTAATCCGTAAGAAGTTTTCTCGTTCTGCATTAATTCACTATCTTCATCAGTTATCTCCATGCACAATTGCGTTTGAAGCATGTGGCGGCGCACACTGGCTTGGCAGACAATGCGAGTCGATGGGCCATAAGGTCAAGCTTATCCCTCCACAATACGTAAAGCCGTTTGTTAAAAGTAATAAGAACGATTTCATTGATGCGGATGCGATATGCGAAGCATCAACAAGGCCGAACATGCGCTTCGTCAGCGTAAAGTCAGAGCAGGCACAAATCATCTCTGCTATTCATAAAGCCAGGCACGGATATATCAAAGACCGAACAGCCTGCATGTCTCGCATCGGTGCTTTGCTACTGGAGTTTGGCGTTGCCCTTCCAACAGGTCATAGTGTGATGAAACAACTATTTAGCTGGCTGGCGCAGCAGCGGCAGCCCCTTCCGCCGTTATTAATGCAAGAGCTCGTGGAGTTGCACGAGCATTACCTGCTTCTCAACGCAAACATTGAGAAACAAGATAAAAAGCTTAAGCAATTGGTGGAGGGTGATCCGGTTGCTCAGTTGCTGAAGACGATCCCGGGCATTGGCGATATGACGGCCAGCCTTTGTGTTGCCAACATTAGCAGTGCAACAGACTTTAAGAATGGCAGAAACATGGCGGCATGGTTAGGTCTAGTGCCTGCGCAATATTCAACAGGCGGTAAGCCCAAATTACTGGGCATAAGTAAGCGAGGTAACAAGGAGCTTCGAACCTTGTTTATCCATGCGGCCAGGGCGGTAATGTCGAGGCCTGAGAAGACGGGAAAAATCTACGAAGAGTGGCTAATGAATCTGCGAGCAACCAAGCCGTTCAATGTCGCTACAGTCGCATTGGCCAACAAGTTAGCTCGCATAGCATGGGCAGTCATGAAAACAAAACAAGCATTTAGCGACAAAGCGTTAGCACCGGGTTTGCAATGATAAAAGAGATGACGAAAACGGTAGAACCACTGGATTAAAACCTGACACAAAAAACAGCTCACAGAAGCTTTCGGTTTTTTGAGGATAATCCAGCGCGGATCTCATCGTGGAGCGGGTTGCGAAAGCGCCTAATCAGACTCCGAATACATTAGCGCATAACCAGCCCCGTTATCGAAATTAATCATTGCAATAACGAGGCGGACCATACATTTTTGTGTGAAATTTGGCCTGTTAAATTACACACCCCCAAATAATGCCTTGCGATTTCAGTGGCGTCTTTTTTCTTCGCTATGGTGCTAGTAGCCGGGGGCGGTTCCCCGGCACAATTAAATACGGAGCATTTATGCGAATGAAGCTTTCTATATTACTCACCTGGGCTGTGTTAACTCCGATGGCGTCTGCCAGCGACCTGTGTACTTCTAAACTCAACACATACCTTAGTGATTGGGAGCGCAAATTAAACACGTACACAATCAAGGATTTGAGAGATTACAAATCTGGTCAGTTAAAGGAGTGGAGTAAAAGGCAATCTGATGGTGAATCAGATTGTAAAATATGGCATTCGTTACCAGAACAATGGGTCAAAAGAGAAGCTTTAGAAACTCTGTCTGGAACCACCAGCATCAGGTCCCGTTAATCAATTACAAAACTGACAGGTCTCTCCGGAGGCCTTTTCTAACCCTCCGTATTTGGCAAAGTTCTCGCGGATTTGTCCACCAGCATTATCAAGTCACATTGCTACTACATCTAATAAGCTCAGGAGTAGCTATGTGTAGTGGCTCGCGAACATAATCCCTCTGACTTGATTACATCGTACATTTTGGACTCACATTAAGTGAGAATATGACCGGTGCCTGACTCACTTTAATTGACAATGAACTCACGCTAATCGAGAACGGGCTTGCAAACATAATCAGTCGGCTCACTTTATTTAAGAATAACGACAGTTCATAAAAATGGACGTTAAAAGATACCGTTCGTTAGTTTATGCATATAAAGCAGCCTGCGCCATTACTTATTTAAGCGTCAAAACTTAAAGCGTGAAAGCTTAGGTATGTATCGGTTAGTGTCAGACTTATATTTTAGAAAATCATCGCCATGCACTTTCTTCAAATAAGGCTCTTAAATTTGTCGAACAATCACTTCAATGCAAATCCAACATACAAAAGCACATGCCCAAAGCAGCAAATGTGGGAACGTTATACACACCCCTGCCCAAAATAGAAAAATACCAAAGTAAATGGGGTTGCGAGACTTTGCGTAAATCCCGTGGGTAATAAGTGCAGTCGTTTCTTGCTGGTCAACGCCAATACGCCATGAATCTCCCATTTGAATTTGAGACAACAAAGTTACAGCAATTCCGCAGGCGCCAATCAAGGAGCCGAGAAGCTGAAATGGAATTGAAGGAACAAATAGTAGGGGCGCACGTCCTAAGTAACCAAAAAGAACTAGACCAAATGCAAAGCAAAACGTAACCACGAATATAGCCCCTGGTACAATTTCTATTAATGGTGCGTTTATAGATGCTGCTCTTATACCAAAATCACCATTTCTCTTATATTGAAAAAAGCTTCTACCGAGGGCGGCTAGCGCCAAAAAACTACTAATTAAAATAAGCGAAACCATATCTATCCTTATCGTACATGACGTTAAGAATATGATTGTAAAGTCTATACTTAATAAAGAGTCAATAGGTACCTAAAAATCGTTCAGGTAAAACTTGGGCATTTACGAATAAATGCCCAAGAACACTACTGATCCCCTTTACTATGCACGAGTCGATAGAGTACAGGCAGCACTACCAGTGTTAGCAAGGTTGACGATATTATCCCGCCGATGACCACCGTGGCCAAAGGCCGTTGCACCTCTGCACCTATGCCCGTATTGAGCGCCATGGGCACAAATCCAAGGCTTGCCACTAGTGCTGTCATTAATACCGGACGCAAGCGAATAAGTGCCCCTTCAACAATGCTATTCACTAATTCTCCGGTTTCTAGCAAACGTTGCTTGATGAAGGACAGCATTACCAATCCGTTTAATACGGCAATCCCAGACAACGCGATAAATCCTACCGACGCGGATATGGATAAAGGCATATCCCTTAACCAAAGAGACATTACACCGCCTGTTAATGCCAAAGGGATACCTGTGAAGATAATCAACGCATCGCGTATAGAACCAAACGCAATTACCAGCATTGTCAAAATCACAAACAACGTAACCGGTACCACAATAGTCAATCGTTGACTCGCACTCTCGAGCTGCTCAAAGGTTCCACCATAGTCGAGCCAATAACCAGCAGGTAAATCTACTTCATCATTGATTCTCGCCTGAGCTTCTTCAACAAAAGTGCCAATATCTCTGTCACGCACATTTGCTGTGACAACAATACTACGTTTGCCATTTTCCCGGCTTATTTGGCTAGGTACTTCTTTAAATGCCAGTGTGGCTAATTCGCTTATCGGTACATGCTCACCAGAGGGCGTGACGATGGGAACGCTCTCAAGCTGAGTGAGTTCATTTCGAATGTCGTCGCCATATCGCACGACAATCTCAAAGCGTCTGTCGCCTTCAAAAATCATTCCAGCGGTTTCTCCACCTGTCGCAGCATTGAGCCATAACTGCAAGTCGGCTATATCCAAACCAAAGCGTGCCAATTGATCAGGCTTTGGTGTGACGGTGAAGATTGGAATGCCTTCTACCTGCTCAAGCCTCGCGTCATCAGCTCCTTCAATCGTTGAAATAACGGTCAAAATGTCAGAAGCAGATGCAAAGAGCGTATCTAAGTCATCCCCAAATAGCTTTATCCCCAAATCTGCCCTTACGCCACTAATCAATTCGTTAAAACGCATTTGTATAGGTTGCGTAAATTCATAATTATTGCCGGGCAAAGTAAACAAGTCCTCTTCAAACGTTTCCACTAACTCAGCTTTTGTCATTGATGGATCGGGCCATTGCTCCCGAGGCTTTAAAATAACAAACGTATCAGTAATGTTTGGTGGCATAGGGTCGGTGGCGACCTCACCCGTACCCGTGCGACCGAATACCGTCTGTACTTGCTCATACTGCATAAGTTTCGCTTCAAGAGTTTTTTGCATTTCAACTGCTTGTTCTACCCCTGTCCCAGGGATCCGTATTGCCTGTACTAAGATATCACCTTCATTGAGCTGGGGAATAAACTCGGAGCCTAATTTACTGCCCATCCATAAACTGCCGACAACCAAAGCACTCGCTGCTACTACCACTAGCCATCTAAAACGCAGCGCTCCGGTTAAAACAGGACGATAGACTGCCTTTGCACCTTTAATAATTGGGCTTTCTTTTTCGCTAATTTTACCTCTCATGAAAATTGCTATCGCCGCAGGCACTACGGTAAAACAAAATACCATTGCGGCAAGCAAAGCCATTATCACGGTCGCTGCCATGGGGTGGAACATTTTACCTTCGACGCCAGTGAGCGTGAACAAGGGGATATAAACAATGGTAATGATCAATACACCAAACAAACTGGGACGTATGACTTCATTAGTGGCTTCATATACAACATTCAGTCTTTCTTTGAGCGGTAGAGTTGCGCCGTTTTGCTTCTGGGATTCGGATAATCGCCTGATACAGTTTTCAACAATGATAACTGCGCCATCGACAATCAAGCCAAAATCCAGTGCGCCTAAACTCATTAAGTTAGCAGACACATCGGTTTTGACCATACCCGATATCGTGGCAAGCATTGCCAGGGGTATTACAGCGGCTGTAATAAGTGCAGCTCGCACATTCCCAAGCAAAACGAATAGCACAACGATGACAAGTAAAGCGCCCTCGACGAGGTTTTTCTGTACTGTGTCGATGGTTTTGTCAACGAGGCTTGTTCTATCGTAAACCGCTTCAAGGATAACGCCCTCGGGTAAGCTTGTTTTAATGGTTTCGAGCTTACTGTCCACAGCTTTGGCGACCGTACGAGAGTTTTCTCCCACTAACATCATTGTCGTGCCAATCACTGTTTCTTGGCCATTTAACGTGCCGGCTCCAGAGCGCAGCTCTTTACCGAGGTTGATTTGGGCGATGTCTTGAATTTTTACCGGTACGCCATCAATGATCTTAACAACCACTTGGCCGATATCGTCGATGCCCTTCAGTTGAGCTTCCGATCTGATCAGTACTTGTTGCCCATTTTGTTCTACAAAACCAGCGCCTTGATTCGCATTGTTGCGTTCTAGCGCACTGAGAAGGTCACCTGTACTTATCCCAAAGTTTATCATTGCGACTGGATTAGGATTCACATGATATTGCTTTTCAAATCCGCCTACCGCATAAACCTCGGTTACCCCCTCAACAAGCGACAATTGGGGCTTAACTACCCAATCATGGATCTCCCTTAATGCCATAGCATCATAGGGTTGACCGTTGTCCTGTCGCGCCTGAGGCTCAGCACTTAACGAGTACATGTAAATTTCACCCAAGCCTGTGGCGATAGGGCCCATTTCAGGGGTTAACCCTGTTGGCAATTGCGCCGCGATGGCGGTGAGACGCTCGTTGACGAGATTTCGTGCGAAATATAAATCGGTGCCCTCTTTAAACACGACTGTGACTTGCGACAAGCCATAGCGTGATATCGAGCGGGTATACGATAAATTAGGCAAACCGGCCAGCGAGGTTTCAACTATAAACGTTATGCGTTGCTCAGTCTCCAAAGGCGAGTAACCTGGGGTTGCGGTATTTATCTGCACTTGCACGTTGGTGATATCAGGCACAGCATCAATCGGCAGTTGTTTGTAACTGTACATACCAAAAAAGGCGACAAACAAGGCGAACAACATCATGACACCACGGCGCTCAATCGACAGACGGAGTATTCGTGCAATCATGCTCTCACCTCACCGTTTTTATGGACTTGGCTTTGCTTTTGACAATAAATGCGCAGGTAATTAGTCATCATCGCCCGCCTCCATTTTTAATAAATCAGCTTTTAGTAGATAGCTATTTTCTACAACGACTTGCTGGCCTATTTGAACGCCCTTCACAATCTCTACTAAACGGTTGTCCGTGTTCCCAAGTTTTACTTGGCGGGGGTAAAATCGTTCCCCTTCTTTGACAAAAACAATGGTTTGCCCATCTAACTCTTGTATTGAACTTTTGGGGAGTGCCAGATTGACTTCTTGGAAACCAATCTGAATATAACCCTCTACCATAGCGCCTAAAGGCCAATAACCACTGCCATTATCAACGTTCACAAACGCGATAGAATAGGGTTTGTCATCCGGTGAGGACGTAATGTGGCTTATACTTGATTGTTGCTGCAATTCCTCAAGCCTTAAAGTGACTTCCATATCAGCGGCAATATGAGTACGTTGTTTGGGGAAAATAGCCAATTGAGCAATTGCGCGAGAGTAATTAGCAACAGAAAGCAGCACTTGACCGTTGGTGAGCTCACCATCATTGGCGTGTCTAGCTATGATTTTTCCAGACATCGGTGAGGTGATTGAGTATTGATTTAAACTCTCGTTTGACTCAATGATTGCCAGTGTGTCACCTTTTTTTACTTTATCTCCAATATTCACCATGATACGTTTTACAACACCGTCGAAGCGGGCACGAATATGACTCAGTGACGCAGGATCATGAACTATCCGCCCAAATGTTCTGGTTGTGAGCGATAATGATCCTGACGCGGCTGAAGCAGTCACGATATCGTGTTCAAGCATCCGTTCTTGAGATAACACTACGTACTCGGGTCTTTCTTCGGCTTCCTCATCGTCATCATCAGCCAGGGCGACAGTAGCAAACAGTAAAGTAAGTAGCATGGCTAACACGCCAAGCAAGTCACGTGCGCTAGTGAGTAATGTAAATTGTGATGTATTCATTATTTTTTCTCTAGTAATTCTGATGATTGAGCAGACGTCGAGGGAGAGTCAGAAAACACGGGAATTCCCGTAAGTGCCTCTAGATCTGCGCTTCGAAGGTGGACTAAGCCTGCGGCTTTTATCAGTGTTCGTTGCATATCTATGAGTTGCTGTTGCGTTGTCACCCACTCTATATAGTTGTAGCGACCACTTTCATAGCCATCCCGCGCCAATTTCAATGCAGATTCCAATGTGGGAACGACATTGTCTTGAAGGGTCGTAACAGTGAGCAAGGCTTGGTCTTTTGCGCTAATGACTTGATTTAATTGGCGAGTGAGTTCACGAATTTTCGCTTGTTTTTGATAGTCGATACTGTCAAGCAATGCGCGCTGTTGTTCGTATTCTCCTAGATTCCGCTGCTTGGTATTTAACGGCACCGAAATACTGGCGACTAACGCTGTGTCATTAATTCCCTGCATTCTTCGGATACCGGCTTCCCACGCAATGTCGAACTGCTGACTGGCCTGAACCACTCTCAATCTGGCCTCTTGTACCCGATAGTTATCAGCATAAAGCAGAACGTGTGGATTGCTTTGAAGCTGTGAAAGCATATGTTCAAGTGATAGTGAATTTGGAAACGATAACAGTGTCCCTTCAACTTCCGCAAACGCAGCGTTAGTGTCACCCCACATGATGGCCAGGTCGCGTTTATACTCATTGAGTTTTTGTTCACTTATCAATAACGACAAACGCGCCTGCGACAACGCTGACTCTGCACGTTTTTTCTCAAGTGGTGAAGAAGCCCCCGCTTCAACCCGTGTTGAGACTGTCTGAAGCATTGTGCGAGCCAGCATTTCAGCTCGTTGCTCAGTCTTGTGCAACGCTTGTTGGACAATGACATTGATATATCGTCGAGTTGTTTCACCCAAGATGTCCAGCGTACGAATGCGCCGTTGTGTAAGCAGTTGTGCTTTTTTTGAACTCACCACATTCATTCGGCCGCTGACTTTATCTCCAAGCTCGATGACCGACGATAAGGTCAGTGTCAATTCGGCATCTTTGATACCAGACACTTCGCCTGTTCCCAACACATTTTCAACTTCAACCCCAACAGACATTTCAGGTCGTAAGCTGGCCATTTTTGATTCACCATCCAAAGCCGAAGATTTAAATTCGAACACAACTAAATCTGGGTTGTTTGATAATGTGCGTTTGAGCGCATTTTCAAGCGTGATTGAAGACTTTTGCGCATTGGCAGATTGAACAGATATGCTCATGGTTACCAGTGCAGCAGATATCAATTTCAGATACGCTGAGCTAGCTTTTTTTATGCCCAATGGGCGTGAAGAACTCATAAAAGAACCTTTTGTTCATAAGATAACGACATACATGGAAAGCACCCATGCAAACATATAGGAGGGAATGGATTAATGTTGAGGTGGGCGCAAAAGGCCTTCGACTAGGCCGTCAGTGACGTTGCGGGAATAACTGTATTGATTGGTATATAACGGTTTAGATACGTCATTTATTGGGTGTTGTGCCAGAAACTTAATCTGTCCACATTGACACAGCACACAATGGAAACACTTAGACTCTTCACTCGACGTATTATCACCAGCATTTACATTTTTTTCGGGAACATCATAAGTGCCTATCGACTTTGATTGTTCAGGGACTGACGATACCTCCGCAGGGTAGTCATCGCATTGAGCGGCGAACGAAAAGCCCGATTGACACATGAGCAAAGTAATAAGTAGCCATGCCAACCTACGCAGTTTTGATGTGCAATTAAAAATTGGCATTTTCTTATCAACTTTGCGCATTAAGCGCTCGCTGTCTTTCATTTCCAGCATCTTCGAGGATCATTTTTGCCCCGCGCAACACAACGCACGAAACTATCACACCGATAACCAGATCAGGCCATCGAGAATCGAGCCAAAACACCAAAACGCCAGCAAAGATAACACCTAAGTTGGCAATCACATCGTTGGCTGAAAATATCCAGCTTGCCCGCATATGCACTTCTTCATTTCTTTGTTTGCGTATGATCACAAGACAAATGACATTAGCAACCAGTGCAACTGCCCCCATAGCCATCATTAGTCCCGATACAGGTTCGCTACCGTAAATTGACCGTCTTACAATATCAATGATAATCAACACACCCAGTGCCATCTGAAAAAAGCCGCTAATTCTAGCCGCATTGGCTTTGTGCAATAGCGATTTACCAATAGCATAAAGGGCAACACCATAGACAACTGCGTCGGCGAGCATATCAAGTGAATCGGCTATTAATGCGGTTGAATCAGCAAGCAACCCGATCCCCATTTCTATAACAAACATTGTCGCGTTTATTCCCAAAAGCCAATACAAAACCTGTCGTTGAGACTGGTCTTTTATTTCAACTTCGCACCCACATCCGCTCATTAGAAACACACTCTTTACTGATGAATAGTATGAGTATAAAGTCTATACTTGGTATAGAGTCAACGGTTAGGAGAAAAAAATGAAAATTGGTGATGTCGCAAAGACGACAGGTTGTAGTATTCAGACCATTCGTTTTTATGAAAAGAAGGGGCTCTTGCCTGAGCTTAAGCGCTCAAGTGGAAATTATCGTGTCTACGACAAGGGGACTATTGAACAACTCCTGTTTATCAAACAGTGTCGTTCATTAGATATGTCTATCATGGAAGTAAAAACGCTAATGGACAGTCGTTCGAGGCCAGATCAGAGCTGTTCAAATATCAATACGTTAATAGCTAAGCATTTATCAGACGTCATTATTCGCATTGAAGAGCTAAACGCATTAAAGTCATCACTCGAAAATATGGCGTCATCGTGTGACCAAGACAAAACCATTAGGGACTGTGGTATTTTAAATTATTTACACACTTAAAATTGTAAGAAGAACACAATTTCACTGTGCGCGCTCACCTTAACTTGTATCTATCGGCTAACATTCGTCATTTGTGTAGATTTATAAGGCAAAAATCAATAGCCTGAACTTTTGATACTGAGTCAGCCATGCATATTCATTTGTGGCCCTACAAAGCGATTTACATCGGAATCAGTCCTGATAATGATGTTCATGCACATCATGCTGTCCAAATTTGCATTGGTTTAGACAAAGACATCTCGGTTCAAGATTTCAAGGCACAAAGTATTCACACCGGACAATGTATTGTGATTTTCGAAGATGTCCCTCACAAGGTTTTGGCACAGGACAATCAGATTGTAGTCATCTATTTAGAGCCTGAAGATAGGCAAAACCAACAATTTCTCAAAGCCTTACGTCAAGCCAGGAGTGATGGAATTAATACTCTGCCGCTTACTAGCAAAGAATTGGGATCCATTTCTCAGCATCTATTTACTGACGTCGATATCGACAAAGTGTGGAAAACAGTAAATAAAGCGGTAGGGCTAGTCTATAGTCCTGCGCTTTCATCGCGCCCTGAGGATAAACGGGTACGAGCGGTCATCGACATTATTGCTTCGCAGAGAGGTTGTGCAATCGATATGGCGTTTTTATCATCGAAGGTTTTCTTGTCCCCAAGTCGTCTAACACATCTTTTTAAGCAAGAAGTGGGTATACCTATTAGTCGTTTTATTGTCTGGTGGCGTGTGCGCGCCGCAATAGAACAACTGAGTAAGTCAGCAACATTGACTGAGGCTGCCCATGCTTCGGGTTTTTCTGACTTACCTCATATGAGTAAAACGTTTAAACAGCTGTTTGGATTTGCACCTTCCTCGTTATTCAAACCGCACACCATTAAAATTCACAGTAATTAGCCGTTTGATACAAGCCGAATTAAGTTTGACTAGGGAATAATATACGCATCAATAAAAACGCGAATGTGTAAATACTATGAGAACGTTGGTCCAATGGATGTTCAGCCCATTATTTTTTTTAAGCTTTATCTTTGCTGCATCCAGTATCTCCCAAAACACAGGATCTGCAGCTTGGCTTATACCCCTGCTTTTATTCGCCATCGTCGTATCTTTTGCAGCTGAGAAATGGTTACCATATGAAAAAGCATGGAATACACCGCAGGGAGATTTCGGGCGAGATATAGTGCATGCCATTGTCAATGAAGGCTCTTTGGCTCTCACGGTCGCGTTTATCCCAATAATGACCGCGATAGTGCCCCACTTCAGTATTGGGAATGCTAAAAATCTCATTGATGGATATTTCTCTCCCAGTCCGTCGAAACCCGGTGGTAAATCGGAAGAACTTAAGCGCGCGCAGCGCGAATGTTTGGCCAACCTGCAAAAGCAGCTACAATACGTTCAGTCCGTCACAGAATCACAGTTTTTTTCAAAAACGCAATAACAGGGAGTCAGGTGATGTTCCATAAAAGAAAGTGGGTTATCAAAAATGCACAAAACAAGGCAGAAGTAGTTGATGCCTTATCTACGAGTCAAAACCAGAACTTCGGTATCCGGTTTGCAGAATTCCTATTTCTAAATGACTCAACAGATACCGGTTTTAGAGAATTTGCCGTCGTGGATGAACCAAGGGCATGCAGGTAGATTCTTGGACAGTGGACTGGATGGCCAAGCGAGAAATTGATAGCTCGATTAGAGAATCCATGCTTGAGCGGGAAGGCTTGGCGGCGTTTTCAACGCCCTACGAATTTAAAAGTGAAATGGTGACTGACCTGCCCACGAACAAATAATCCTATAACCAGGTCTTTTTGACCGGTGCCACTTAACACAGCCGCAGGGTCCTATCTCTGCGACTTCTTTATTTCTTGCGGCCCCGCTAATTTCTGACACGTTTATCCCAACTGAAACAACTAACGGGAAAAACCATGACTGCATTTATCCAAGAGAAGCAAACGGAGCTTTTTAACGAACTGGGGGTGTTCTTTGCCTTTACTAATGAGCAATTTGAGGAGCGTAAGGCTCCAGGCGTCGAATACTGCACAGTTCTTGGTGCTGGCGACTGTGTGCCTAAGTTGAAAGCCAAAGAGTTCTCTGATCGTCTCAAAGTTATTCATGAGGAAGGACGAGCGAAAGAAATAGCAGAGAAGGGTATCGACCAGATTATTGAAGAGCAGCTGGTAAATCACGAATGCTTCTACACAGGTGATATTGGCAATGCTGTTCATGCCTTGGCCGGATACGGTGTTACGCATTTAAAGGTAGCTGAAATTTACGGAAAAGTCGCTCAGAAATACGCTGATTGGTGATTAGTAAGCGCCGTAAAGTTCTCCTTAAGATTGCGGCGCCAACGCTTGCCAATTGACTATTCCCAACCCTCTCAGTCCCACTGAAACATTTGAGGAAAATACGATGCAAATTACACGTAAGCAATATGATTACCTGCAAGGGTTCTATGCGCATTGTTATGCTGTTTATCATGAAAAATCAGACGCTGATTTTGGTTTTTGGGCTTCGCAGCTGGACGAGGCAAATGTGCCCTGGTGCGTACAAAACAGCGTTGCTGTTACGGCCGAAGATAAAGGCTCAATGTCTTTATATCTTTCAACGCACTTAGCAAATAGAGGCGTATCAATTCACTAAACCAAGGCCTCCCAGTGAGGCTATTTTCTTACCAAATATTTCCTCTGTTTTTGCGCCACCATCAATCCCTGGCACGTTGAACCTACATCAACAAGTAACAGGAAAAGCTCTATGAAACCGATCGAAAAAGTAAGCGTAATGGCCAGACTTGCAACTATTAATCACAGATGGTCCGACTATGGCCACATACACGTATCGTTCTCCCTTGTTAAATCTGCAAATTATTACGATACACCCGAGTTTGTCGGTATGGGCGATGAAATACCCAAATGTCTCAGCGGGATAGGCGATTTACTTATCACCTCTCAGGTTGGCCCCGGCGATGTGGCAGAGAAAGGCGTGATTGATTCCTATTATGGATATGAAATTGCACTAGACCTTAATCAACCAAAAATAGGTTTCAAGCTGGATGAAGCGCTCAAGTCGGGGAAGCGCATTCATAAGCGGATTCAAAAGTTAAATGATAGCGAGGGATACTGTTCTAACATTGTTGACTACTTGCGGTATGTCTTCAGAGCTATGAATGTGAAATACATCACCCACGAAAGCTATTCTGAGCGCAGATTCAACCAGCGCTGGAAAGGATACAAAGCGGCGGACCTGCCAGTCCTTATAGAGCGATGCACTGAAGAGCTTAGTGATGATCTTGGTTGGAACCTGCCGATTAACCAAGCTGTATAAAACTCACTATTTCACAAGGGCCGCGATTGCGGCCTTTTTTTGATTCAACGTTTCACATCTTGCGAAATTCCAACTACATATTTCATAGGTCGCTCCGCCGTTGTACTCTTGTTTAGTGCTATCTTACCAATATTTATATTGAAGTTGGATACTTTGCTATTTAAGGATAAAGTAATGTATAGAGAATATAGAGAGTATGACCCTAATAAGAAGTCTGGTTTTGTATATTTGATTGAAACACCTTGCCTCCCTAATTGGGTAAAAATAGGGTTTAGCAATCATCCAGAACGCCGAATAAAAGGGTTAAACACCGCAGTACCAGAACCATTTAGGCTGATCCAAGCCTGGGTCGTGAATGATTATAAAGCTGCTGAAACGGTCTGTCATAAATTTTTCGATAATTTTCGCAGCGAGTCTGGAACTGAGCATTTTCGACTTCAATCAGGTGTAGAACGCCATGATTATCTAGACGTATATACAGGGGTGATAACTGACTTCAAAGACCGAGATTCTGAGTTGATCAGCGATATAGATTTTGTATTGAAGGACAATGGTTTTGGAGCAGAGAAGTGTGCTATTTTAGATAGAAATAACAACATTCTAGAATAGAAATTTGCTGCAAGAGCATGTTGATTTTTCAAAGGCTTAAATACAGAAAAACAGCTCCTTGAAGCACTTTTTGTGTGGGCTCCTGAGATAAAAATCTTGATCGTCAATCAGTAAAAGCAAAACCTTAAAGCCTCCAGGCGAGGCTTTCTATTGTAAAAAGAATTTTTACTCTATTAACTTAGAACTTCTCTTCCGCACATCTTGCGCCCCCGGCTATTCCTGACACGTTGAATCCAAATTCAACAGAGAACAGGAAAATACCATGCTAAAAGAATTCAGTCCGATTAACCTCAACGGGAAGACCCTTACAGCTGCCCAGGCAGTAGAGCGAGGCTTTTGTATCCCAGTTCCGGTATTTTACATTCAGTACAACCACAATTACGGCAGTGTGGGTAACAGACGTCCAAAATGGAAAACGTCACCGGGCTTTTACCAAAATGGCGGCGCTGACACTCTTCTACAGCACTTTAATAAGAACTACGCCCGCAAGAAAAAAGCCTGGCACTTGCAGATTATCGGTGACAGAAACCGCGACTTCGGAAAATGCGTGGCCAGACTAAGCAAATTTATTCCTCAGACAGTTAAGCGGAGCGCAGCATGAACTTACAGCACGGCTTTTACAGTAAATCCACCAGCATAAACCCTGATGCACGCATGATTCAGGCTGGTGCTTTACGCAGTGCAGAGTTAGCCATGCTGGTGGCGTTAATGGGTTCCGCCATTGAAGAGTTTCAGTTGGATACGGGGGCGCGGCTTTATGCCTACGTCATCGAGAACCCCGAGCCTATCTCTCTTAGCCAGATGCAGTACCACATGAACTCGGTAATGACCAAAATCAAAAAGCTTCGGGTGAAGTTTTAGGCGAACCACCCGCAGCATATACGGAGAAAAGAATGATTGTCGCACGAGCTGTCACCGAAAAAGAGCCTGACCTACTGGTTGGCTATGAAAACTTGAACCTAATCATAAAAGATTTGGGAGGAGAGGTAGTAACTGAATTGCCACCAGCGGACGGGATGTGGACGCACGATGCTCTTGAGCTGGTGGACTACGACATGCATTCTCCATTTGGTTGGGACGCTTATCTGGGCGACCAATGGATAGGTTCATCTGAGGTATAACTAAAGCCTGCCGCCATGGCAGGCTTGTACTTCACAACTAAACTTTGGGAATTTTATAGGATTCTGCATCTATGAACTCGAGGCAGGTAACGTCAATTACTCTAAGTGAGCCACCACTGTCACCGCCTACTAAGAACGCTTTAATTCCAAGAGATAGAGCGTAGTCGTATTTCCTTTTTTCTATATCCTGCTCAGTCAATTTTTGTTCTGATTCAGCTTTCCCAATTTTGTCGTACTCGGAGCGGTCGAAATCAATAAGATCGTTTTTTTCTCCTTCAAATGAAACAATTTCATCTGCCGTGATGTTTGTTAGGCGATATCTATTTATGAATAGCTCTACAAGCTCATCTTTAAGATGCTCCTGTCTATCCTGTGCAACTCTAACTTCCGCTTTTTCGATATCAGAACCCTTTTTCTTCGTAGTTAGGGCCACCATTTCATTATGTTTAGCCGACCTAGCATTTTTCTCTGCAAGGCGTCTAAAAAGAGTAATGCTGAATCCGTATCCATCTACTCCTGACTTACCTTCAGCATAATGAGCTATAGGGTCTGGGTTTTCAATCACAACATTAGAGCCGTGCATTGAGATTGCATCAATATAGTCAGTCTTATCTGGTGCTTTTTGCGACACGTTATTTCCTCATAATCAGTTAGTTACTAGATGGAGGCTGCTAACGGCCCCTTCAAGGATTAGTGAGACTGCTAGTAGTTTCTCCCTAAATTGCCAACCTCCCCAGTCATGCAACGTTAATCCTGTACCCAATAGTCATGGACAGGAGATAACATGCGAACAGATATTCCAACAGTAAATGCCCGTGGTTCTAAAACCGTCATGGGCTTTGTCATGGACGCAGCCGCTGATGCAACACGTGATATGCCTTTCCCATCGGAGCAAGCGCGTCACGCGTGGATTGAGTCCCATTTTGACCAACTACTAAAGCAAGGAAGCCGAAACTTCTGCGCAGCCGGTAATGCTCGACTGAACCTAACAAGATTTGCCAGTAATTAATTTTCAGCCCCCATGGGCATTCTCCCTTGGCCAGCTATTCGCTGGCCTTTTTTATGCCTGCTCCCGCCTTGCCCCGTTGCGCTATCGCTTCTCGGAGCGCGGCTTCACACACACCCTGAAAATGAATAAAAAGCGCTTAAACTATGCATGACTGCATAAATGATAGGTTTTCCCCGAGCCGGTATCGCTGAAAAATAGATATTTATTCACTCGAGCCAACCAGGTAACGATTTTTTTCAGTGGGATAGGAGCCCCGGCGCGAGATAAACCAACTCTTTGCGATAATGAACGACTGATAAAACGATATTTAAAGTGGTTTAGAGGTAAAACAATGCCCATTCCTTGTTAATTGCCGATTAGAGCATTCATGACACGTTACTCCCATATCCTTTGAACAGACCGGAGTACCAACATGGATTTTGCTGCACTACCTGATAAAACCCTTGAGAAAGTTCACCCAAGCTTGCTGCTGGATTTCAGCATGGGCAATAAGCGCAGTTCCCGACCAGAGAAGTCTCGCAGCGAAATGCGAGAAAGCATCCGTAGCCACGGCGTTTTACAAAACCTGATCACGCGCCCCCATCCTACCGAAAAAGGATACCTTGAACTGCTTGGTGGTTATGGTCGCCGTGATTTGGCGCTGGAACTTGAATTATCAGAAGTGCCAGTGCTGGTAAAGCAGGTAGATGATCGTGAAGCCTACATAATCCATTTACAGGAAAACACCATTCGCAGCGACCTGTCTATTGTAGATGAAGGTCGTGCAGCACAGGAATTTAATAGCCTGTACGGGGGGGACCGCCAGTCAGTGTCAGATGCGCTTAACTGGCCGCTAAAGAAGGTTAATGAGCGTCTTGAATTAATGAAGTGTACCGACAAGGTACTAGATGCGCTCAGTCGAGAAAAAATCACTGTTGGTCATGCAATGGCAATAGCGCCATTTTCACATCAAGGTCAGGATAAACTTATTGATGTGGTATTAGCACAAGGCTGGTCAGCAAAAGAGTTAAAGCTACAAATCGGCGCAAAGCAAACACCATTAAGTATTGCTAAGTTCGATAAGGGTGAATGTAATAGTTGTCCACATAACACCTTTCACCAGATGGGCTTGCTCGATGATGTAAGCACCGAAGCAAAGTGCGCCAAAATCACCTGCTTTCGGGAAAAAACGGCTGAGTGGCTTGCAGGTATTCGTAAGCAAGCGGAAGAACGGTTCGGTAAGGTGCTATACCTGTCTGAATCAGCCCAAAAAGACCGTAGTACGGTCAATGCTGATGTGGTGGGGGAGCAACAATATAAAGACGGTTGTACGCCCTGTGAAAAACGCATAGTGGTTATGTCAGACGTAACGGGTAAAGAGGGTGAACTGACCGAAAACCAGTGTATCGACAAAGTATGCTTTGCCAAGTGCCAGCA
Organism: Salinimonas iocasae; assembly: GCF_006228385.1. GTDB lineage: Bacteria > Pseudomonadota > Gammaproteobacteria > Enterobacterales > Alteromonadaceae > Alteromonas > Alteromonas iocasae. The sequence continues at coordinate 328,474 of NZ_CP039853.1, read as the reverse complement.
GTCTTTATCAAAGGCAGAAAGCGCGGCTATGGCATCAGCTAACGTGCAGGAGGTTGCAAAAACCGACCCTGCAAAAGCTAAGAGCATGGCAAAATCTCAAGCGAAATCCTCAGCCCAAAAGTCTGAGTCCGGCACCATCGGCAACATGGCCCAGGAACATCATAAAGCATTGTTACGCCAAGCAAGTGCAAGCCACTTTGCAAAAAACAATCTGCTTAAAAGCGCATTTATGCTTGCTGCGCTGGTGGACTCAACTGGCTATAGCGGTAAAGAAAAAAGCCTAACAGGTGGATTTGGTTCAGTTGTCCAATACGCATACAAAAATCTTGATATGCAAACCATGCAGGAGGAAATGCTTGCGGCTATCAGTCACGGTATGACTGAAAAGGATAATTTAAGCGGCTCTGATGCAACAAATCTGATGATTGAACTACTCAAGTCTGAGCCAGAACACGCTAAAAGTGTCGCGGTTAAGGCATGGGAGCCTAACGAAGCCAATCTGAAAATCTTCACCACACAGCAAATTATTGAAGTGGCTAAAGATGCCAATGTTCCCGCCACTATGAACGCCAAAGAGGAAGGTTCCTTCACCAAAGCCACTAAAGGCAAAAAAGCGGATTTGATTAAAACGCTGGTGGAACTTGACCACGATTACTCTGAATTTGCACCAAGCTGGTATCTGACCCACGTTACTCAGTAACGAATACAGGCGGGGGAGTCACCCCCCGCCAAACTTTAAAAAGGAATAGTAATGTTTACTGAACTGTCACAACTGATTCATAAAGCCAATCTGAAACAATTATCACTCTGCGTTCAAGATGGTGGTAACGGCAAGCTGAATGTCGTGGTAATGACTGAAAACAATATTGGTGATGCCGCCGATCCGAAATTACGCGCAGCTTTGACTCAGCCATTGAAATTAACTGCCAGCGCCGCCGATTTGGATGATGGTTTCATCAATCATCTGAATACCTTCTCTGAAAGCTACGTGGACACCACTTTAAAAGCCAATACCGCACAGGCCACGCAAAGCATGGCGAATGCCAGCGCCCCTGCCAAGCAAGAAGAACCAACTGATCCGGTAAGTGAGGCTCTTGGAGAGGACGCACAGCCTACCGACACGCCAGCCGCATCATCCATTGCAGATTTAGATTTAGATTAACAGGAGCAAAGACCATGACAGCATTTATTCAAAGCACGCCGCTTAAACGGGTTTTCAAATTAGGTTCTCTGGAAGTTGACTGCGAGTGTCCGAATGCAACATTTGAAGAAAGCATCAAAGCCATTCGAAAAAACTATTCGTTTTTCCGGTTCGGTAAGATTTATGAGGACGATGGTGTTGTTGAGGACGACCGCATTGTTTACAACCTGCCTAAGCTGCCACCTAACAGCAATGGCTAAATCTGATGCTAATGGGCCAGCCACCGCCTTTCAAGCGTGGCAAACCGCGCTGGAAAGTGACAACGCAGCTTTCCATGAGCATCAGTTCATTCGAATGGAACTAAAGGAAAAACGTCGATGTCAGTTACCGTTGAGCGCCCTAGAGCAGATACCAACTTCGCAGAAAAGCCCCTCACCATACCGAGTCTGCCTGATGTAAGGCCGTTCGGTTATGAGCTGGTGGGGCAGCAAATAACGTTTGATAGTGACGCACAGCACGTATTGGCACCAGTTGAAGGTTGCTCCCCACTGCTTGAGAACCTCAACGCGATTGAATCTTACTTAAAGCCTTACTTTGAGGTTTCCCACACCAGTCATGATGAAGCTATTGCTCTGCTAAATACGCTAAAAAAAGACAGCGATTTTGATGCATTGCAAAACGATGTTTTTGAAGCAGCAAGACAATCCCTTAGAAAAGTGCAAAACGCATTGCTGGACAGTATTGCAATGGTTCCACAGGCCATTGAAACATTGACAGGTGAAGTACCAGCTTTCAGATACGATAACGTTAGCATTGGGTTGTTTGATAGAAATGAGAGCGGCTTTTATGGCGAAATTTCTGAAACCGCCCCCACCAGTTGCGTTTCAATCGAGACAACTGAGCCGGTTTCTTGTTTTTTGTTATACGCTGAAAAATTAGATCCCAAAACACGCAAGTTCTTAGCAGCTATAGCACTTCATATAGCCTGTCAGTGTGAAACCACACCCGTACCTCATGCCTTTGGCTGTCATGACTGGACAGACGATTATATTACTTTGACAACTGAACAGGCTTTACAGCTTGAAACTTATGCTAAGCAAGATGCTTGGAAGCTTGATTCATTTTCACAGTGGTTTCGCCAGCTAAAGCACATTATGGGTGATGCGATAAGTGATTTAACATCAATGATGTTTGATATGCACATGATGGACTTAACGGATATTCCAGATGGAGACTTTGATGAGACTGAGGGCGAAACAGGTGATTTTTTGCAATCCTACAGAGAAAGCGCGTCCGAATCACTAATGAAAATCGTCCTTCAGTCCGGTACTGACTATACCGGCGGCGAAATTGATGAAGTGTTTCTTCAGGATTTGCAGGACTGGCGCAGTTCGCCACATTGTCAGCATACCGTAGTGGTGGACAAGCTAATCGCTGTTGCCACGGTAATTCAAGAGCACCTGCCGCAAGGGGGAGACGCACTTGAGTCGCTAACTGATATAGAAGATTTTGGCGTAGGGTTGCTATATTCAATGCCCTCAATCGATGCTTGTTACAGAACGAAACAACTCATCAATGAACACGCTCAATATCAAATGGAAACCTGCGAACAGTGCATCTTTGAAGCTGACTGGACTGACTCAGATTGGGTCGAAAAAGCACAGCGTTACCTTATCGGCTGGTGGTTAATGAACTATTTAGAAACCATCATGGAGTCGTACAATGCTAAACCCTATGGCGCACAAACCGAATCTTAAACCACAGGCTGAGGTGCCCGTTCCTCAAAAGGCTATCGTTTTATACGGGCACGACGACAATTACCAAGACTCCACCAGCCAATATGCCACTATCCATGATATAAAAAATGGTCAGATGCAAGCAGGGCGCTTGACCGACATAGCCAATATCCGGCGCACAATCTCTCGCAGAGCCAACAAAAGCGTTAATCAGCCTGCAAAGGTTGATTTAAGGTCACTGATTGCACCCGATAATGTGCTGGTGGACACCCCCAACTTGCTGGTATGGCACACCCCCAAACAAAAGCGCGATATGTGGTTCAATGTCGGCAAACAAACACCGTTAAAGGTTTGGTGGCCGAGTCTGGTTTTTGCTGTTAATCCTGGGAGTAATTTCAGTGCTTTGACCGTTTATGCCAAAGCGACCAATCAGCGTCCATCCACTCAGACAAAGCTATATCATGCACCGCTGATGAATATCAGTGGCGGCTCATTATGTCAGGGGGGCGCAAGGGTTCCTGCAAAAAGAGATTTCACAACGTTAAATGAAATGGAAGACACCTTATTCGATTCTTATTTTACTCACACTAATTATAGAACTAACCGCTTTCGTTCTTACTACCTCGATAATCGCCAACATGTGCAGTTCTGGCAAGATAAAGAAAAGGCCGATGCCCAAGTAAAAGCAGGGGAAATGCACTTCGCCGGTACGTTCGGTGAATGGCTGACCAAACACGCACAAGGAATCCGTTAATGAGCTTTATCACTCCTACTTCATTTTTTAATAAAACCGTGAGAATCACTGTCATCGGTGCCGGTGGCACAGGCAGCTACTTGCTTAGCTACCTTGCACAAATAAACTATCTGCTACGCATGGTCGGTGGCGAAGACTGCCCCTTGCAGGTGCATGTATATGATCCCGATACCGTCAGCGAAACCAATGTAGGTCGGCAAAATTTCTGGCCTATGGACATTGGAATGAATAAGGCTGATGTGCTTGTTAACCGTATCAATATGGGTTTTGGCACCAACTGGAAATCACACGCGGTGGCTCATGATATGAAACCGTCCGGACGGGCTGACATTGTAATGACATGCTTAGACAGTGCCCAAGCAAGACACAGCTTAGGTAAAGCCTCTCAGGATTTTTATGGGGGCGATACACTCTGGATAGATGGTGGTAATGGAGCAAAGACCGGACAGGTCATTATGGGGCATTTGGGTCGCAGGTCACAAAGCCGCTTGCCTAATCTTTACGATCTGTATGGCGACCTGCTGCTTGATAGCCCCGAAGAATCGGCACCGTCATGCAGCCACGCTGAATCCATCCGTAGACAGGATTTTGGTGTTAACCATACCACAGCGTTCTACATGGCCAATCTTGTCTGGCAGATGCTCAGGCATGGCAAGGTAAACTATCAGGGCGGCTTTTTTGACCTTGAGCAGGGTGAGTTAAATCCTATCCATCCTATACCAGATGTTTGGGCCGCATTTGGTTACTCAGGCAAAAAAGACGACGCCTAAACCAATTCAATATCGAACTTCCACAAGGTGATCGACTTCCTGTAAGTGGTCACCTTGCAAGCCCCAGGGGCCCCGATTCGCTATCGCTGCCGGGGCGAGAATTCAAAACTAAAAATTTCGTATAACAAGGGAAGCATAAGCTTCCCTTGTTTAAACTTTATTAGGTGACTTTATTTTATATAAAAAATAAATCCAACCCCCGACAAGAGTCAGCAAGTTTAGAGCGACGGTATAAAAGCCAACAAGTGATGCATTTTTAAACTTCGTTTTCAAACTTATTACAGTAAGAAGCGACAAAAGCATACTAAGAAGATTTATATAGCCTATCGTGGTCAAATTTATATCCATAGTATTCAAACCTTTTTAAGCGCTGTTTACGATTTTCTTTTACAGGTAACCCGCTTTGTAACTGTATCCATATGACAATCTATGATTGTCACACTACCATTCGGAATAGTTGAAGTGCTGACGCCCGTAATAATATAGTTATGACGATTAGCAGCGCCGTTATAAAGTTGGAAGGTAGACTTGTCTGTTTTGAAAAGACCTTCTAGGTCAGAGCTCTTTGAACCAATTGTATTTCCAAGTTTATCCGTGCCCTTCAAAAACTTGAAGCGTAGTTTCCCTTCATGGTCAATACCTGTTAAAGCAAAGTCGGCATTAGATCCATCAGCGAACTTCACAGTTATAGTTAAATTTACATTCACTAAGGTCCCGAAGACTGAGAGTAAAGAACCAAAATAGTTACCTACCATCTCATTCCAAGTTTGATTATCTCTATAGTAATTGATGACTTGATTCTGCGCCAAGCTGTTAGCAGGCATTTTCCAAGCGCTATCAGCTATGTCACCTGGTATATCTTTAGAAGTATCCACAAAGCTTGTTACTGAGCGTTTGACCCCCATCGCGTCTTTGAATGTGTAATAAGAAGTATTATCTACTGCCACTTCGCCAACAATAAACACAGACGGCTCACCGTAACTGGGGTTACCTGCTTCATATCTTACTCTAAATTTTTTGATAACCTCCGTGTTTGTATTACTGACATAGATATAACTGGTTCCGGAAATAAGCTGAGCATTAGCTTTAGCATTATTGAGAAAATCAGTAGTAGTATTGCAGCTTTTGCAGTCGACTAGTTTAGCCTGTGATTGAAATGCAATAAAACAAACTAGATATATGAGGTGTTTAAATCTTAAACGCATAAAAGTTCCTTTTACATTAGTATTCCGACAAGCAACATTGCATTGTGGTGATGGAAATTTATTCACTTATGCGAACTCAAACCAACAAAATTTTTTCACCCTTTAGATAAAAAAATAGAAAAAAATTGTTGTTTCAAAATAGTTACACAGAAAAAAGTTAAGTGTCCTTTGATAGGTCTCACCGAAACAAGAATTTTCGGCTTGCTCAGCGCTGCATAAAGCGCATCTTCCATAGCTTCCTTCCTATTTGTGTAATGTCAGCATCGTGACACGTTAACCCCATGAACATTAACAAAAAGGGGGAAGCCATATGACTTTATCTCGCGCTATCTTGACTTGGCTTAAAGACGTTCTCAAAGACTTAGGTCTGGGTTTGTTCGCGCTTGGCCTTAGCGGCTCGGCGCTGGTGGTAGACCAGTCAGTTGCACTGCTGCAACTTTCTGTTGTACTATCCTTCTTAGGTTTAGGAATGGTCGCAGCCTCTTTCGTGCTGGTTGTGGCTTTTAAGGTCTAGGAGGTAGCATGGAAATCACTGTCGATACATCGAACTTTTGGTGGTTGCTTTTAGCACTTTCAGTTGCCGGAACAGCTATCTTTTCGTTTATATACTCTCAGCGACATAAGTTGGAAGAGTGGGGCCGTAAACACATGCACGATTGAAGAAGCGCCAATAGGCGCTTTTTTTGTACCTGAATTTCCCGCCAGCCCCCTTACGCTATCGCTTTAGGCGTCTTAAAGGTATTTCAACTAATTATTCCAAAAATCAAAATCGTTATACTGCTTTGGGAAGCCTATATGAGATGGATCTATAGCGGGATATTCACTAACTAACCCTTTCAGTCTTTCAGCCCAAGAAGTGTCTGGGCTAACCTTGCGTAATAAATAGCTCAACATAACTAAAGTATTATAAAGTTTATTTTTATCACATTTAGTAAATGCTTTTATGAAACTTCTGTCCCCATTTGTTGGGATTTTTAGCTGAAATTGCAAGTTTCTGTTCCAAAGTCTTGAGTGATGTGCACAAATGTTTCTTACTACTGTAAGGTGATGAAGAAAGGACTTTAAAACTTCATGGTTGAGGTTATATTCTTGCGATATTAACTTTAGAATTTCGAGGTTTCTAGTTGAAGAGAATGCTTTGGATAACGAACCAAAGCTCATTACTTCGCAACATATCCAAATAGCAGGAGTGGCTTCGTTATACTTTTGCATCTGCTCTTTAATATAAGACTCTTTAGTCCGATTAAGCTCGCTTAATAAAGTGGAAAGAAATTGTAAATGAGTTTTACCTTTGCCAAAGTTGAAGTTTCTAGGGTTTAAATGTCCGTGAGGCCCATTTATATGAGAAAAGTTGTATGCCCAGCTAGTCCTCAGTGAAACCTCTATTCTTTCCACAGCCTCCAAAATCAATATGCGTAATTCACGGTCAAAGACATATGTTTGTAATACGTCTTCAAATCGAGTCCCTTCATAGAACGTATGATTCTGTTTATTCTCTAGAAAATACCAAGCGTATACACCAAATCTGTAGTAATTAATGTGAGATAAATAGTGTTTCGCACTTGCTCTGTCTGAAATGATTAAGCCGCGACTTTCCAGTTTTGAAAGTTGCTCTTCAAAGGTGGTAGGTGATTTCCGAAAATCCATTTTTATAAGCTCCAGAAACAACGAACCCCTCGCAGGGCGCTGTTCTGATGGGTAGCGGGAGGGGTGTTATTGTCTGTAACAATAGTAGCTGAAAGCCATCTTGTAAAGAACTATTTTAAATCGTGGAGTGGTGGTAGCAAGTTGTATGGTGCAGAGATTTGATTCTCTTTGAATTGCAAACTCACCTGCATATAGCACGTTAGTCCTAAGTTCAAAGCACACTTAGGAATCACACAAATGAATACTTTCCCAGCCCTTTCAAACGGAACTACCGCTCTCATCTGAAATGAAGATGGTGGATGCGAGTACTTGGGTACCCCTTAAACTAAAGAGCAAGTTTCCGATGTACGCAAAATGTTTGCCGGCGACACCATCATGGAACAGCTTGGCATGGCCCGTTACGCCGGATTCATCTGATCCGGCCTTAACGGGAGTCACCAATGACAGATGTTCAGATAGAGAAGCGGCTTGCACAGCAAAAGCGTAGTCAGGAGCGTGCGCGTCAACGCCAGATAGAAAAGCAGCGCAGTCCAGAATACCGCGCCAAACAGCGCGAGAAGCAACGTGCTACTGCTGAAAGGCAGCGGGCAAAGGCACTGGCCAACAAAGATAAGCAGTTGGAAAAGGCCAGAGCGCAGGCAAAGGCGCAACGTACCAGAGCCATTGAGCGAGCTGAGCTGAAAGGTCCTAATTCGCCAACACGCAATAAACCCATAAAGTTTAAAGGTATGGCAGGCAAAGCCCGCACCAAATCTGACATGTCGCTTCACGATAAATTAGGGCAGCTCGGCTGTATCTGCTGCATCAATGCTGGTCTGATTCAGCCTTTCTCCGGCTCTCCGGTATCAATCCATCATATCCGAGGGCGAACCATTACAGACGCTCATAAGTATGTGCTGCCACTGTGCGCATGGCACCATGACACCCCCGTACCACAAGATTCAGGAGTGAGCTCAGACATATTCCCTATTCACTCAAAGGGAAGTGAAGGTGGTCGAGTCAGGTGGGAAGAAGTAAATGGTAAGCAGCATCTATTGCTGGAGCAGGTGATGGAGCTGGTCGGAGAAGGTCATTATTAGCAAAATGAGTGGGGCTTGTGAGCCCCACTCATCAAAGGCTAATCACGTTTATCATTTATGAAATCATAAACTTCTTTGTAGTTAGGAATATACCAGAGTTTGATATCGCTTTCTGAGGCCGTCTGAATGTTGATATCAGCTACACCTGCCTCTTGCTGGCCAATTGATTGATGAAGCGACATAGAAACAATATCAGAGTATTTAAAGCTTTTTGTCGTAATGCTCATAAGACCGCTGGTGGCGCTAACTGTTTTGTCACCCAAAACGTATTCTGATTTATTCAATGCTTTCTTTGACATCTGGTATATCAGCGCTAAACCCACAGCGGGTCCCAGAATCAAAGCAAATATGCCAACTGCAACTAGGGACACTTTATAGTCCACTACTTCCTTGAGAACATATGCCGTAAGTAAGCCTAAAGGAAAGCCTGGTACCCATGCGAAAAAAAGGACAGGTACGACGATCATTGGTCGAAGAAGAAAGGCTCTTAATGAAAACCGGGGGTTAATTTTTTTATTCATTCCATTGACCATTGTTTTTATAATGCCCGGAAATTTACCCTAACATTCAATACTAAGCAATAATCCCATTATGCAAAACAGTGCCTAAGTCTTTAAATTATCAAAGATTATCAGTAGGTCTAACTTCTGCCGTTTTTGCTCACTCCGGTCAACTTGTCACATTTAACCCGTATCCAAAGCTCAGCACAAGGAAATAATCATGGGCGATTCATTCACAGCATATTTAAATGGCCACCCTTTTTGTCCTCTCAGCCGAACCGGCTCTTATTGCGCTAATTTAATGCAAGCTCGCAATGGCGCAGAGCGAGTACTTAGCCAATCAACCGCAGTTCGCGTGGATGTATTTCGCAATGGCGCGTTCAAGGGTGAAGTCAGACGCACTCGTTTGCCGTTTTCAAAAGAAAATACTTACAGTTACACCGGCTACGTGTGAGCTGGATATAACACTATAACGAAAGAAGGAATTTTCTATGATTGATGGTCAGGCAACACCATTTGGTAAACCACACTTTCTACCCACGCAGCCTAATGATGAAAAGCTGAGAACCACCATTCAGACGCTTGAATCTCGCTTTGTCGATATAGTAATTGCCATGAACGGGCTACCAATGTTGATAGAAAAGCATGTTAGCAATGTCATGGCATACCGGCATGACAAGAAGAAAAAATACGAATAATCCATAAGTGATAGTGAAAGGGGGGTAGTTATCTAGACTCAAAAACTAGCAGGGTTTTAGTGCTCAGCTCTTTGGTAAGTTTATTATAAAGCGCGCCTTACGCTCTCTTGGAATATTTCTATCATCGGCTAAGTCGTCGATCATAATGTTCGGGACGATTTGATGGGAAAAATAGAAGCCAAGTTTGATGAACCATTGGCGAAATGCTTGATTTGAGCAAGTGAAAAAAAGACTTCATTCGATTCCACCTAGATATTCGATAGATACAACTTTAATTACAACGCGCGCAGGATATCAATCAACTTGCCTATTATCCTTCTAGACGTTAGGTTAAACCATATCCCACGAATTTCATAAAAATCATAAGGAAATGATTAATGGAGCAGTTCTCCCCCTCGGAAATGAAAACTATTCTGCACTCAAAGCGTGCGAATATGTATTATCTTGAGTACTGCAGAGTTTTGGTAAAAGACGGGCGTGTAGAATACGTTACCGATGAAGGAAAACAGTCCTGTTATTGGAATATTCCTATTGCCAACACTACCACGCTGTTACTCGGTAATGGCACATCAATTACTCAAGCGGCAGTACGTGAATTGGCAAAAGCGGGTGTATTAATCGGCTTTTGTGGCGGGGGGGGAGCACCATTATTTTCAACTAATGAGGTCGACGTTGACGTCAGCTTCTTTAGTCCACAAAGTGAATACCGTCCAGTAGGCTATTTACAAAATTGGGTTTCGTTCTGGTTTGATAAAAGCAAGCGACTGCAGGCCGCAAAGCTCATCCAACAACATCGTATCAAATTCACCCGAGCTCAATGGCTTAAAAATAAGCAATTAAAAGAAGCAAAGTTCACGGTTGATCCTGATGCTTTGAATCAGGCGCTAGTTCAATTTGAGCAACAAGTTCAAAGCTCAAAAGATACACAAGCACTGATGCTCAGTGAAGCACGTTTGACAAAAAATTTGTATAAAATCATCTGTTCGGTCACAGGTTACAATGATTTTTCCCGAGTGAAACAAGGGGCAGGAACTGATTTTGCTAACCACTTTTTAGATCATGGTAATTATCTCGCTTATGGATTAGGGGCCACGGCAACCTGGGTTCTGGGGCTGCCCCATGGGCTATCCGTTTTACACGGTAAGACCCGCCGCGGGGGATTAGTATTTGACGCTGCTGATTTAGTTAAAGACGGTGTCGTTTTACCACAAGCGTTTTTGAGCGCGATGAACGGAGATAGCGAACAAGAATTTCGTCAAGCCTGTATAGCCGCTGTTCGCCAGAGTGAAGCGCTGGATTTTATGATCGATAGCCTCAAGGCTATCAGCGATAAATGTAGCGCCTAGTATGAATATTTTATTGGTATCGCAGTGTTCAAAAAAAGCTCTCAAAGAAACTCGTCGTGTTATTGATCAATTCGCAGAGCGGGCGGGCGACCGAACGTGGCAAACGGCTATAACGGAACAAGGCTTAGTTACGTTACGAAAATTACTCAAAAAGACCGCGCGACGAAATACCTCTGTGGCATGTCACTGGATTCGGGGGAATAACCGAACGGAATTAAAATGGCTGGTGGGTAATCCGCGTCGCTTTAACGAATGGGGCACTGTTCCAACCAATATCACTGGGCGAGATATTTTGCGTTCTGGCGATGAGAATAAATGGCACACCGTAGAAGATATCCGAATACTGGCGGGCATTGCGGCGCTGTTTCATGATTTCGGTAAAGCCAATAAAGCCTTTCAAGACAAGCTTAATCCTAACAACAAAACTCAAAACTATGAGCCTTATCGTCACGAATGGGTCTCCGTGCGGTTATTTGAAGCCTTTGTGCTCTATGCGACTGAAGGAGTGAATACCAATGAACAAGACGCCGCATGGTTAACCATCTTAAGTGATTTGCCAGATGACATAGAAAGCAAGGTCATGGCAAACCTTAAAAAAGACGGAATCGACAAAAAAATCTATTCGCCATTGAGTTTACTTCCACCTGTTGCCAAAGCCGTTGCCTGGCTCATTCTCTCTCATCATAGATTGCCAGAGCCTTCAGATGGCAATACAGATTATGAGAAGTATCCAGAATCATTAATGGACGATTATATTGATGCAAGTTGGAATTCTCCGCAATGCGGTAACCAAGATTGGAAGCTCTCTGAGATTGAAGCTGTTTGGGCTTTTCAACAAGGCTCGCCATTTTGTAGCAAGGTCTGGTGTGAACGTATTAGCCGTATCGCATCGCAAGGTCGTAAGCGTTCACAGCTGCTAACTACAGAGTGGCTGAACAAGCCTTTTTCTTTGCATCTTGCACGCTTAGGATTGATGTTGGGCGATCATTATTATTCGTCGCTAAAATCTACCGGCTTGAAAAGCCCATGGCACGATAATAAAGGCTATAAAAAGGTATATGCTAATACCTGGCGCGAGCGTGGCAGCCGAGATAACGGAAAATACAATCAAACCTTAGATGAACATTTGATTGGCGTGTACCGTCATAGCCATCAAATAGTACGGTCTTTGTCCTCATTAAAAGAATCCTTACCTGTCATTACTCGACACCCACTATTAAAAAAACGCACACCAGACAGTCGCTTTGCCTGGCAGAATAAAGCCTACGAGTTAGCTGTCAGTGTTCGAGACAACGTTAAACAGCACGGCTTTTTTGGTATCAATGTGGCGTCTACCGGCAAAGGTAAAACCTTTGCCAATGCGCGTGTTATGTATGGCATTGCTGACGAGAAAAAAGGGTGTCGATTCAGTGTGGCGCTTGGGCTTCGCACGCTCACTCTGCAGACGGGGGATGCTTTTAAAGAGCTACTGCGACTGGACGATGAAGATTTAGCGGTTCTTATTGGCTCAAAAGCAGTGAAAGACTTGCATGAGCGGGTGCAAACCAAGCAAGTGTTAGCAGAAGAAAGCAAGCAAGATGCTTTATTGGGTTCTGAATCGGCCAATGACTTTAGTGATCGGGATAGCTACGTTAGTTATGAAGGGATGCTAAGTGATGGGCCCTTATCGCGTTGGTTAGAAAACGCCCCTCAAAACAATAAACTGGTCAATGCGCCCGTGTTGGTGAGCACCATTGATCACCTAATGCCATCAACCGAAGGCAGCCGAGGCGGCAAGCAAATAGCCCCCATGCTGCGCTTGCTGACCTCTGATTTAGTGCTGGATGAGCCTGATGACTTTGGTTTGGAAGATTTGCCTGCATTGTGTCGACTCGTGAATTGGGCTGGCATGTTGGGATCTAACGTATTGCTTTCTTCCGCTACCTTGCCACCTGATTTAATTCACGCGTTATTTGATGCGTACCTCGCCGGTCGTAAACACTATGAAACTTCAGTTAGTGTGAACCCGAGTCGCACGCCCAATGTAGTATGCGCCTGGTTTGATGAATTTCTTAGCGATTCTATCCAGGCGAGTAACTTATCTGTATTTTCTGCCCATCATCAAAAACTCATGGCATCGCGTGCTGACAAGCTCTTAGGGCAATCGATCAAACGTCTTGTGGCGTTGGTTGATTGTGACGATAAGAATGGTAGTGATGAGCAAGGGAATGGCGAGATTGTCGAAGCTACGGTGATTCAAGCCTTATCTAATCGTATTCACCAAAGTATTTTAGCGCTTCATAACGATCATCATCACCCGCATCCATATTTATCTGCAAAAACCAGTTTTGGCCTCGTGCGAATGGCTAACATTAATCCCTTGGTCGCGGTTGCTAAATCCTTGATGAACAAGCCAAGTCCAGACGGCATTCAGATTCACTATTGTGTTTACCACAGCCAGTTTCTCTTATTGCAGCGTTCTGCGATTGAACAAATGCTGGATACGATATTAAACCGGAAAGATTCTAACGCCATTTGGGGGCAACCTAGCGTGAGTAACGCGCTAAACGCTCACCCAAATGACCAGCATATTTTTGTTGTATTAGGGAGTCCAGTCACCGAGGTGGGGAGGGATCATTCCTATGATTGGGCGGTCGTAGAGCCGTCATCGATTCGCTCTCTGATTCAATTGGCAGGGCGAGTGTTACGGCACTCCGACGCCACAGTAGATAACCCTAATATTCACCTGTTGAATCAAAACATACGGGCAATGAAAAATGAAAAGGCTGCCTATACCAAGCCAGGCTTCGAAAGCCCTGAGTTTTTGTTAGAAAGCCACAAGCTAAACGATTTGGTAGAGGTAAGCGAATACCAGACCATCAGCGCCTTACCACGCATCCAGAAGCGAAATAAGTTAGCACCAACCAAGCGTTTTGTGGATTTAGAGCATGCGGCGCTGCATGCTCAGTTGTGGGGAACGGCTAAAGAAAACGGCGAAGCGTTTGCCAGCTTATGGTGGGAAAAGCCTTGTCATTGGACGAATCACCTCCAACGCAAGTTACCATTTCGTCGTCATACGCCGGATGAATCTTATTGTTTCTATTTAGACGAAGAATACGAGGAACCCACCATGCATCGCTGGCACGAAAGCGGTGAGCTAAAAGCCGACGACAAACAACATTTTCAGCGCGACCAACAGCCAGCTTTTGCCACAGGCGTACATAACTGGGCGAAACACTTTGATTATCAAAGCACATTGATTGCGTTGGCAGAAGCTCTCAATAGAGAACTCAGTGAGACATCTATGCAATTTGGCACTATTCGGCTACGAAAGAACGACGAAGATAATGTGTGGCAACAGAGTGAAGTATTGGGTTTTTACAAACCTTTTTAGCAAAAGGAATAAAACGTGGAGAAGGGAGGATAAATGGAACGCGAAGAAAGAACGCTATCAGAAAAGATCCGCGATTATATCGACAGCCGCAAGCGGGATAAGCTGGAAAAATTCGATAAGGATACGCAAAAAGGCGTGAGCGCTGCATCGACTGAAGATGTCGCCGCTTATGAATTGCAGCGAACAGCGTTACGAGTTACCGAAGAAGGCCGTTTCAAACCAGTGAATTGGCTGAGTGACGCGGCAAACCGTGCTAAGCAATTACAGCTTGTAACGCATGCTCTGAAATTTACCCATTCTGATGCTAAAGGAACAAGTTTGTTTGCAAATGCTAATAAATCAGCGTCCACATTTATTTCTACCTCAAGTATAAACAATCCAAAGATTGATGTGGTGGGCAACGCGGCGGCACTGGATGTGGGTAAGTTGCTTTTGCTTGAAAGTGATAATGGCAAACTGCTGGCAAATTTTGTTCAGCAAAATGACATGTCGCCCTTTGAACCGTTTGCAGAATCTAAAGCACAACTAAATGACTGGTTGGGTGGCTTTAAATTGGCGGTGACGGCCAAAGATCCCACCTCCCATAAATTAAGCAAGCAACTCTACTGGCCAGTTGATGATGATTATCATCTGGTGTTGCCACTTTATGGCACGTCACTTTCTCAGGAAATATTTGAACGCGTCCAGTATGCGCGCTTCTCAGAAGAGCAAAAAGAAGCTCGCGCAGCGCGTCGCAGTGAGAAAATGTCAGACATTGCTACCATTGAGTTTCAAGATATTGCGGTGCAAGGCTTTGGGGGCACCAAGCCGCAGAATATTAGTCAGTTAAATTCTGGACGTGGTGGGCGAGCATTTTTATTAAGTAGTTCCCCCCCTGCCTGGCAAAGTCAGCAAAAACCACCGCTAAAGGTAAAATCTATCTTTCGAGGACCGTTTTCGCGCCGGGTTTACGGGCAAATTATGGGCTTGAAAAAATTTTTGGTTGCTAATTTGAATAAACGTAGCGATATGAAAATCCGTACAGAGCGCGCGCGTCGTATTGAGGATATTGTTGATCAGTTAGTTGCCTACGGGACCGGCGTTAGAACATCTTCACCAGGTTGGTCCTCTCTTCCAGATTGTCATTTACCCCTACACCAAAAGCTTTGGCTAGATCCTAAGCGGCGAGACTTTGATAAAGAATTTGAAAACGAATTTGATAAGAAAGAATGGCAAGGTTTGGTCGCTGCGGATTTTTCTCGTTTCTTAAATACCGAGTTGGAGAAAAATTCTGATATCGCCACAGGCGATGTAGAGTTTATGCAATGGAAAGTTCTTACCGCGCAAGAGCTCCGGCTGGTAAAAGACGATGTAGAGGAGGCCTTTTAATGGAAAAGCTTTTGGTAATCAGACACCTTCAGGTGGAAGCTGCCAATGCCATTGCCGGTATTACATGGGGCTTTCCGGCCATGACCAGCTTTTTGGGATTAACCCATGCCCTGCAAAGAAAAGTTCAGGCAGGGATTTCGAATAAAATCACGCTGTCAGGCTGCGCGGTGATCTGCCACGCCAGCCAGGTACAGGCCCATAGCAATAATATGAGCCGTGAGAACTACTTTGCCCTGACCCGGAATCCATTAACCAAAGACGGCAGCACCGCGCCTTTTAATGAAGAGGGCAGAATGCGTATGGATATCTCTCTGCTCATTTTACTTTCGGGCCCTACGCCGCCCATGTTCGAGGATGAACTTGTTGAATTTATTAAAAGTGCATTACTCACCTCTAGAGTTGCGGGCGGCAAGGTGAAGCAACTCGGTGAAGTAGAACTTATCAAGGATATAGGCGCGATAAATCGAGAATCTGGCACGCGAAAATCATTCTTACGCAAACTGTTACCAGGTTTTGCTCTGGTTAGTCGTGATGATGTACTTCAATCGCATATCGAAGAAAGTCAAAAAACGCCTTTAGATGCATTGTTGGATTTCAGCATTAAAAGAATGGCCGCCCAAACAAAAGGCGATAGAGCTGAATGGCGTACAGAGCGCCTCGATTATATTGGATGGCTTAAACCAATCATGGTTGGCTACCAGGGTATATCGGATTTATATGAGGCCGGAGAGGTAGGTCATGTACGCGACCGCACTTGCCCCGTACAGTTTGTTGAATCGATTTATTCACTGGGTCAATGGATCAGCCCTCACCGGATAAGCGATTTGAAACATCTTTTCTGGCAACAGGAATATCACGCAGACAATGCACTTTACCTTTGTAAAAACAACTATCAGCCTGACGCACCTGCATCATTGAGTAGCGAAACAGACTAAACCATTAAGGAGAAATAGCATGGCAGCAATAAAAACCGCATCAGTCTTAGCATTCGAACGTAAACTGGCAAACTCAGATGGCTTGTTGTTCGCTGGAAACTGGGCAACGCCAGACGGTGAATGGAAACCCATAACGTTAAAAGTAAAGTCGGTGCGCGGGACCATTTCTAATCGACAGAAAAATACCATTTTGAAGGATCCAGCAAAGTTAGATCAGGAAGTAAATAAAGCGAACCTGCAAACTGTCGATACCGCCGCATTACCCTTTGATTGTGACACATTAAAAGTGGTATTTAGCTTGCGGGTTTTGGGTGATTTAGCTACTCCTTCTGCGTGCAACAGCCCTGAATATCAGGAAGTATTACGCAGCACAATTGAGTCATACATTGAAGAACAATCGTTTGATGTATTAGCGCATCGCTATGCGTCTAATATTGCCAACGGCCGCTTTCTTTGGCGTAACCGTGTAGAAGCTGAAGATATTTCTGTTCGTGTCACGCAGACAAAAAAGGACGGCGATACGACGTGGGTATTCAATGGCTACGATCTCGCGCTTCGCAATTTTGATTTTCAAAGCGATGATTTAAAGGCCTTTGCCAAAGAGGTGCAAAAAGGGTTAACCAGTGATGCCTTTGCCTACTTCCAAGTTGAAGCCTTCGTAAAATTGGGCGAAGGGCAAGAAGTATTCCCCTCGCAAGAGCTTGTTTTAGATGGTAAGTCAGATAAAAGCAAGGTCTTGTATCACGTTGACGGTATCGCCGCGCTACATTCTCAAAAAATTGGCAATGCCATTCGTACGGTAGACACATGGCATCAAAGTGCGGCGGAGGTAGGTCCGATTTCGGCAGAACCCTTTGGCTCGGTTACCAGCCGGGGTAAGGCGTACCGTAATAATAAAGACGATTTTTATACGTTATTTGATAAATGGATGGAAAAAGGGCAAGCGCCTGAGCTGGACCAGCAGCATTATGTGATTGCTAACCTTATTCGTGGCGGCGTGTTTGGCGGCAAATCGGACACGTAAAAGGAAGGTTTATGGACCATTATCTAGATATTAAAATTTTAGAAGATCCAGAATTTACGGCTCCAATTTTGATGAACGCACTGTTTAGTAAACTACACCGAGCGTTGGTGGCCGTATCCGATAACGATATTGGTGTAAGCTTTCCTTCGGCAAACAGAAGCACTCTAGGCAAACAACTGCGAGTACATGGTACTAAAGAGCGTCTGGAACAATTGGAGCAATTTCCCTGGCGTAAGGGGCTGGGGGATTTTACTAATGTAGTGGGTATTAATAAAACGCCGGATACCAAAGAGTATTGGTTGGTGCAGCGGATGCATGTTCAAAGTAGCCCGGACCGACTTCGCCGCCGGGCGATGAAGCGTCATAGCTTGACCTACGACCAAGCCGTTGAACGGATACCAGACAGCGCTGGAAAGCGGCTTGACCTACCTTTCATCCGAATTAAAAGCCGATCGACAAACGGCCAGCAGTTTCCTTTATTTATTAAGCAGACGCTGTTAGCGGAAGTGAAAACCTCCGCGATATTTTTTTCGAAGTACGGACTAAGCGCCACAACACCTGTACCGAAGTTTTAACCCTTTTTCTAAGTATCAACCACGAAGCCTGTACAACGGGCTTTCTCTTGTTCATTAAAAAAAGGGTCATTTGGCCAGAATCCACTCATGTTCTTTAACAATCAGTAAGATAGTGGTATTTTTTTCTACTTAACCGCCGCACAGGCGGCTTAGAAATATATCCGCCCAGTTCATTGAAATTCCCCTGTCTTAACCGCCGCACAGGCGGCTTAGAAATGAAAGCCTTTACCGGCTCACAACAAAGATACCTTAACCGCCGCACAGGCGGCTTAGAAATTGTTCGTTAATAAACAAAGGGAGTAAAAAAACTTAACCGCCGCACAGGCGGCTTAGAAATGCAGGCAATGCAAAACAAAGGGCGCACCTGACTTAACCGCCGCACAGGCGGCTTAGAAATAAAGATGCCAGCTTTGATGATATTACCCTGGCTTAACCGCCGCACAGGCGGCTTAGAAATGACCGGCTCACAAAAGCAGCAGGCTGAGGAACTTAACCGCCGCACAGGCGGCTTAGAAATTACAAGCAATCATGCAACAGGTGGAAATAGCCTTAACCGCCGCACAGGCGGCTTAGAAAGATGAGTCTGATAATTCCATTGAAGATAGTTACTTAACCGCCGCACAGGCGGCTTAGAAATTAACGGCCTTGAGCCAGCTGACATGATTGTTCTTAACCGCCGCACAGGCGGCTTAGAAAGACCCGCCCGACACCAGGCGCACGGGTTTACCCTTAACCGCCGCACAGGCGGCTTAGAAAAGCACGTAATGGTTTAAAAGGGAGCCATCCGGCTTAACCGCCGCACAGGCGGCTTAGAAAATCATCGTATTTAACGAGAATCTGACGCTCAACTTAACCGCCGCACAGGCGGCTTAGAAAGTGGACGCATCCAGAACCGGCGCACCGTGTCGCTTAACCGCCGCACAGGCGGCTTAGAAATATAAATTTTCGGCTGATGCGTGTAAGCCGTCCTTAACCGCCGCACAGGCGGCTTAGAAATATAAAGATGGCATGAGCGAAGATGAGGTAAACTTAACCG
The DNA here is from genome assembly GCF_006228385.1 of Salinimonas iocasae. Classification (GTDB taxonomy): domain Bacteria; phylum Pseudomonadota; class Gammaproteobacteria; order Enterobacterales; family Alteromonadaceae; genus Alteromonas; species Alteromonas iocasae. The sequence continues at coordinate 309,287 of NZ_CP039853.1, read as the reverse complement.
CCGCACAGGCGGCTTAGAAATCGACGTATCCGTACCCGTTCCAGGCTGAGCGCTTAACCGCCGCACAGGCGGCTTAGAAATGGTTGCACCATTCGCGCCCCACACGTAGCGCCTTAACCGCCGCACAGGCGGCTTAGAAATGGTAACCATTTAACATTAACGACAAAGCCCGCTTAACCGCCGCACAGGCGGCTTAGAAATGCAAGGAAAGTTGCGCGCCCTCTGCGGCTACCTTAACCGCCGCACAGGCGGCTTAGAAAACTATGGATGGTGATCGCTTTTTCTGTAGCGACTTAACCGCCGCACAGGCGGCTTAGAAAGACGAAATCAAGATCCGGGGCTGGTTTGAAAACTTAACCGCCGCACAGGCGGCTTAGAAAAAATCACCCGGCCCGGCACACCAACGCCCGCCCTTAACCGCCGCACAGGCGGCTTAGAAAGGCGCCAAACGTTACATGATGCGCTTACGATAAGACGCTACAAACGCTAAGGCTGATGCTGAACGAGAGGCTGCCACCGAAAGCCTGGCAATGGCAGAATCTGTACTTCGCCATTTGCGCAGTACGTATTTTGGTATTGAAACTTAATTGTTTAAAAGTCAGTAAGGTTTTGAGGTTTATGCGCTTAACTTTTAAAATCTCACTCAGGAGTGTATACTATAACTATACGCACAAGGATTATGTTTTGATTGTTAGTTTTAAGTCATCTGTTTTACAAGAATTTTTTGAGTCTGGTGACGTTACATTACTTCCCTCAGCTTACGTTTATGAAGTTGCGGAGGTTCTCGAGTATCTGGATGCAGCGATTCAGATCACAGACTTGGAGCTATTAGGTGGTTTTACCATTTATGAGTACCAGCCAGACAACTGGTCAGTAACAGTTACCGTAAACAGCGTTGAGCCAGTTGGTAGTGTAACGTGTATGTTTATGAATAGTAATGCGTACGATGTCGACTTGAATCAGTACGATTAGGAGGCACTATGTCAATTAAACGTAGTCGAAATTTTCCATCTACCCATCCTGGGACGGTTTTTAAAAGGCGAGTTCTTGACCGCCACGAGATAAGCATTAAAGAAGCAGCTGAGAAGTTACACGTAACCCGCGCCCACCTTTCGCGATTCGTTAACGGCAACGTAGGTGTAAAAGTCGACTTTGCACTTCGATTAGAGAAGGCCAGTGGTATCAGCGCTCAGTTTTGGATGAACCTTCAACAGGCCTATGATTTGCATATGAAGCGTGATGAAGTCATAGACTGTGAAGAGTTGTACGAATACGCCTAATTCGCTTTGTCATTTAGTTAATAAAGGTACCTAGTCGATGGTACCTTTTTCATGCACTTATTACTTCCTCCAAATTTGACATCCTAATTCTCTCTGCAACCTTGTAATCGGCCAAATAAGCCAAGGTGTGGAAATAATCATTTTTACCCAGTTCGCGGCGATAAATTGCAGGTACGATAAATAACTGAATCCCGCCAATGCTGGTGGGCATAGCTAAGCAAATTAAGAAATAGTATGGAACAGTTAGCGTTAAACAAAAACTTACGCAGGTTAGTGTTCATGTGGGGACTATGCGGAGCGGCGCTTGTTCCTGGCGTTGTAATGCTTTTGATAATAGCGATGACCATTCCCCTTATGATCGAGGTGCCAAGTTTTACCATCGACATGGCGGAATATTGGTTGGGTGACACACTCAGGGCAATAATAAGTCTTACGTGGCCGGCGATTCTGAAAATTGGCTTAATCATTATGGTGTCTGGCTACATCGTCACTTTTGACAAATTTATTCAGGCGAACAGGGGAGAAACGGGGGAGGGCGTATGCGCACAATAGAGTTGGAATTGACCGGTGATGACTGTTCGACGATTACCCAATACAAAACGCCGGTCGAAAGAGCAAAAGGTTATACCGGCCGCATTATTATCAATACCCAAAGATTGGCTGAGCTTCACGAAGAAAATGCCTGGGCGCTGGTACAGGTCGCGTTGTTCAGAATCAAGCATGGCTCTAAGCAATCAGGAAAAAAACAAATATAAATATACGGCCAGCTTAAACAGCGAGTTGTTGGACTCAACCAGTCCCTCACTGTGCCTTCGGATTGAAAATGCAGGGACTTACGTTCATTCACAGGTAAATATATTAGTTCTTCGATGGGAAGCAGTTGCCAGAGCGAGGAGTTTACTCGGATACAGGGCCTCGTATCCAGTGAATTAATTAAATTTCCCTAATTTAACAAGCAAGATTCTCGAAGTCTAATTTTACTTTATAGTACATTCGTAATCTAGACTATGGAGTTAACTCAAATATAAAACAAAATACCCTAAAAGAAAAACAACTGAAAAGCAGAACATCATAAACAAAGGAACAGGGATTTTTTGTTTATCTTTTCTGAAATACCTATTGAGGTAAAATATGCCTGTCAATAAAATAATAGAAAAAGCAGAGGTTAAAGCAACGATGAAGAAGTTAGCGAGACCAGTCCAGCCTCCTGAGAATGAACTTCCTATGATGAAGAAAGTCATTACCAAGAGGCCAAGTAACAGGCTTAAAAGATTTAAAAGCCTAGTAAGCATACGTAATCAATTTCCAGTCGGTGCTAAGAAGCAAATCTCGTAGCGCTGAGAAGAACCAAGGCTCGTTTCAATTATATAGACTTTACATACATAGTTTACATTATATTCAAAAAGGGTGTTTACTACACCAGAAAATGTTTCAGTCAAATTAAGGTTATAGTCTTGGTGGCTCCATGGCTCCATGGCTCCATAGTGCAGCTTGGTTTACTACTATTTATGGACACTGAGCAGTAAGCATCGCGAGCTTCTTCTGATTGTTCGACAAAATCAGCATATTCATCGGCAATTTCACGTAAAGCTTTTCTGGCTATTGCTCTTGTTAAAAGTGAACTTGAATTGTAAAGAGCGTCTTCAATAACACCATATAAATCCTCTCTGAAAATTGCATCGCATAGGGCTTGTGGTTGACCCGAGTCGTAACAGCTGTCATGAGCAGCGCAGGCGGGTCCAAATATTCCGTCCGGGATAAAGCTAGCTTTTTGAGGATTTCCGGAAGGGCCGCAAGCCAGACCCATTGACCCATGAATTTGGCTTTGTGTTGATAGAGGGAAAGCAGATTTATCGGCTAATTTCATTGTGCTATCAAAGGACGTTGTGTTGTTTAGATAGCCTATGTAGTAATCTATAATATTATGGTACATATCAATAGCATCGAACGCTTCTTGTGGTACGGAAATAGGTACTGCTTGGGTGCCGCCTAGCATCGGCTCATAATACAACTGAAATGCTTTTACTTTCGAGTGCCTCAAATTAAACACTAAAACTTTTCCACTATTAGCAACGTTAGCTGCTCTTGAAAAATCTGTTGAAGAAGAGCAGGTGTCACAATAGGTAATCATAAAATCATCAGCTGAAGATGCTGAGCTTGAAAATGACAATAGAAATAAAGCTTGCAATGTAACTATTCGAAGTATCCATTTCATTAAAAATCTCCCTTTGGTTTTTCTTAAGGGTAGATTAAAAAATAAACAAGTCAACATTTTTTTTAAAAGTACTTGTTTAGTTTTAATTGGTTAACAATATTACAAATATTGCTGGGCATTTTCGAATTTAACAAGAAGTAGGTTCTACGCTGAAAAATTGAAAGGTGCCGTATGTAAGCTCTAGTAGTTAATTAGAAACAATTTTTATTTAAAATATGACTTTCAGTGCGCTCATTAGGCATATGCTAGAGAAAGCAATAAGCCGGTATAGAGAAGATGCCACAGTTGAGGTTCTCGAGTACTACACAGAACAATAGCCAACAGCTAATCACTTAAAACGAATACCGCCCCCGGGGCGGTTTTTTATTGGTGGTGATTAAGGTTCCCTCACATTCGCCCCCAGCCCTGAATCAGTCACATTACCTATGAAGCAATTAGCCAAATTAAGGTATAGGAACATTATGAAAATTCAGGCAGTAGTAAATGAAAAAGACACATGCGTATTTGAAATTCAGCAGGTATCCAAGCTGCGGGAAGTAAGGGTCACCGTCAACTACAAAACCGGCGCTATCACTTATAGCGACCCTAAAGGCCGCATGACGAATGAGGAAAAAGCGCTGTTTGTAGAAGGTATCCTGACAACACTTGAGAAATGTGTTCAAAACTGCCTGTCTCTTATGAAGACGAACCCAAGCACCGCATTAAAGAATCTGGTGAAAATGTGGCAGGGGCAACAGAAAGCTATTCGGGATGCGAACGTTTATATTCAGTTGGCCAGCTAAACCAGACTTACTAAGAAGCCGCCCCCTTGGGCGGTTTTTGCTTCCACCGGATTGGTCACCGGCTCTCCCTCTGACACATTCTCCTTAACGCGATCATTAAGGACTCACCATGTTAGAGACATTCAAGAAAATCAATTTCACCCCCGTTGCCGGCTATCAGTATCCCATTACTGTCACGTTACCCTGCGGTAAAACACTACAAGGTATGGCTCTTTGTGTTGATGATGTGGTTTGCAATGGCATCTATGAATTCTCCGCTGGCTTTAACAGTCTTGAAATAGGCGCATTGAATCATTTGGATGAGATTGGCGATATGCTTGATCACGATTTTGTAGAAGAAAGCATTTTATATGGACTGAATGATGGTGGATGCATGCAGGTACGCACTAACTATGGATTGGAATGGGAAGTAAGCGACCAAGGAGTTCCGGTAACCACCCATTAACGTATAAGCAAAATCAGCTGGGCTGTATCAGCGGCCCTTACCTTCCTTTAAAATCGACAATCACCACCCCCGGCATACGTTAACCCCAGATAAAGAAAAGGAGTTAACCACATGTCTGTATATGTTTTAGATAATCACGAGTTCGCAACCCTGGCTACCTTTTTGGTAAACACCACCAGCAGCGAGGCTATTAAAGCTAAGGGCGTTAAATCCATTGCTCACACATTACGTGAAGCAAACATACAAAGCTTTATGGGTCGCTATGACGCTGACAGCTATGAGCGTGACATCATCAACCTGAGCATTGAAAGCTTGCCTGATGCAAAAGAGATTTTCTTCATGGCTCGCAACCTGGTTATTGAGAGCGTTGAATGGCCGGACTACTTCAAGTCAGAGGCAAAAAAATTAGCCGATGAGATATTGCGCTTGTCACTATGCCCGAGTGTTGCTGGTGGTACTCAGACATTCAACGTAACTATTAAAGAGCCAGAAACAGCAGCAGGCAATATCATTCACAACAAAGGGCCGTTCGGGGGTGAAGGCATAATCGTAGGTGCCAGACGTGAAGCTGGTGGTTATATGCTGGGTACCGGCAAACTATCCGGACTGGTTTGGGACGTTATCAAGCTCGATGGTTCGAACAGAAATTTTGTTCTTACCCAGTGGCATGCTGAGTCGTGTGAGTTCGCTGAGTTAGATTTATTACCTCTGATGCCGGTAGAGGCGGTTGAAGGCCTAAGAGATCAAATCCTTGAGCAGCGACTAACTGAGCAGAAGGCCAGAGAAGAAGCCATTAAGGAAACACAGAAGCAAACAGAAGCGTTTCGCGCCCACTGCAAAACCATCATGCCAGAGAAAACAAAAGCCATCATCATCGCCAACCTGGTCGAGGATGATTCAGACTCGATGAGCGACTATCACGGCAGCACCACTAAAAAAACAATCTTGCTTGCATGGTCTAAACATACCCGGGATATATTTTCAGAGATGCGTAAAGCGGCCGCTAACCATCCTTCAACCGCGGCATTAAAAGATGCCCCTGATGAAGCAGAGCATCGTGAGAAATGGTCGATGGGCGGTGGCTATTACCTTAAAGACGGTTACCGTCATTCTACCGGCTGGGAAGTTCGCAAGGTTAAACTGTACGATGAGCGCAGTATCCCCCTTGCAGAATTAGCAGAGTGTCTGCAGCCAGCGAAAAAGACTCAGGCGCCCACACCCCAAGCTACAAAAACTGAAACATGCACCCAGGCTCCGGATACAGCAGACGGTTACATCAACATCGAATACAACGAAGAAAAAAACGGGGTAGAGCTCCGCTTTCAGGAAAAGCCAGAAGGAGAGATTCTGGAATCGTTGAGAACGGGTCCATTCCGGTTCCACCGTAAAGGGCGATTCTGGTACGCCAAACAGTCAGATAAAGCAGAAGCAAACATCGCGGTCATTCTTGGCCACATCTCTAAAATGCTTACTACCTGTAAAAAGCCGCACTCGGAAAAGACTGACGAAAAGCCGGCGCCTGAATCCAACAGAGAACCTGCCACGCCGATCACAATGAGCTCCATCCTGTTCGGTTAAGCCCTTCGGGGCTACGGCCCCAATTCACCCTCTAGCTGGTGGTTTGAATAAAACGTGAATATGCATTGAATAGATGCATAAATGTTAAAAATCTCACGGGGATATATCACGCATTCCCGCATATGTATTCAAAACAATAAAAAGCACGGTTCTTATCCCTCCCGGTACACACAAATATTCCCACCAGATATAGATAATTAAGCATGGCCAGAACAGTGCACCAGCCAAACTCTTGGCATCGATAAGCATCAACATACCTGCTATCCAATAACCCATAAGCGCAGCAAGCTTTACTACTAACTCACGTTTACCATCATTAAGGCATGGGCTACGAACATCAAAAGTAATTCCGGTCAACTATTCCGGTACCAGCCCAGGAGCATTGGGTATTTAGTAATGAGGTAGGGGAGAGGTAAAACAAATAGGAGAGACACCGAACACTTATCAGGATCATCTCCTAAGGTTCGCAATGAGAAGTTACCCACATCATCTACAGATACACAATTCAGAATATGAAAAGGCATGTTTAGAGCAATACCATTTTAGTGAGATATGCTGGCCTTAAATCATGAATCAAACTGAGCTGGTGGATCTGACCGGCCACCGCGGTAACGCCTCCCAATTCGCTATCGCTACTCGGGGGCGTTTTCAAAAAAAACACCATCCGAATTTCAAAACACTTCTTCTATGTACGGTCAAATACTGAGGAATCACATTCTGCGGCTTGTAGACCTTATGGTGCTATTTTTAGTGTTTAAGGCTGCCCGGTCATTTTTGACACCAGGTGCCCGCATGAAACTGATAAGCACCACGCGGGGGGTGATAAACGCGCAAACCTCTCGATAACAATTTTCTGACTCAAACTATGTCATACCCCTATTCGCTATCGCTGCTCGGGATATGACAATTTTTTGTGACTGCTACACAGCTTTGTCCCTTTTCGCTATCGCTATTCGGGAACAAAGCCTCAGATATAAGCGCCTTCGTTTGCCATTTATTTTCTTATATTCTTTTTTCTAGCACTGTTTGAAAGCGTTTAAGATGTTTTTGATTATCTGTGTGCTGTTTAAGGGCAGAGGATGTTTTGAAGAGTTCTACGGTCTGACAAACAAAGATTATCAATCAGTCCGGTCAGTAGCAAACCTTGTGTGCAATAAATAACGCAAAATCAGTTTTCCTTTCGGCCCTTCAGTTTTTCCTACTCCCCTTGTTACTGGACGCTTTTTGGGACGTCCATTTTATAGTTCTCAGGCCGTCCAGTAAGGTATTCGGTTCTGCTTGATAATGTGTGTCTACCAGCCTGCAAGGCAATTAATCTCACGCTTACATTGTGCATGCTGCAATAGAGCGTGGTATCACCATATCAGCGCATAGGAAAACTAAACAGTCGGTGTAAGCTAGTTTTTCTACTCCCCCCGTTACTGGACGTCCAGTAACGGGTTTTATATGCCATATATTTTCACTATTTAGGGATAATTCACTAAAGTGACGAAACGTGCTTTTCTTTATCTTAGGCTTGCTCCAGTTAGCTAAAAGAGAGGGGCAAGGTGCGTTAATTAAGCATTGAGAGGGAAAAGTCATAATTGCTGTATGACGGGCAAAACAACCCAAGCGGGAGGCGTTTGAAAAGCGACAATGCGTCATTGCGCCAAATGTATTTTTTAAGTACGTTTGGCGTCCGCATGTATTTTTAAGGTGTCCCATTTGTACTTTTAAAGTACGTTTGGGCGACGCAGCTCTGTAAGTGCATGTTTTAAAAGTGCTTTTGTGGGGTTCCGTTGTTTTTGCAGCGTTTTCTGTCTGGTATACAGTTGAATGACAGTAAATTTTTCCTGAAAAAGGTTTTTTTCAAATGAGTATCTTACATAAGCCACATTCACCTAACAGCTGGCTAATCCCGGATAGAGAGTTGGACGCCATGATGAAGATGTTTAACAAACAAAATGGCGCTGGCTTGGACGACCCAATTGATATTAGGGTACGCAATCAATTTTATAAAATGGAAGCTTGTGGCAAACGCGTTTATAAGGATGCAATGACTAAAATAGGTGTAGAAGTATGAAAAGAGGAAAACGTAAAATGGCATTTATAAAGGGGGAAAATGTATCTACCTTTAAAAATCTTTCAACTTTGCTCGTCCAGGTTTTGATTTTTCTGAGTTTAATACAAGGTTGCTCAGGCGATGAGCAGGATTCCAACGAAAGCATGTCTTCAGATACCAGTATAGCCGATGATTTTTTATCCGAAGATGAATTAGCAAAGCTATTAAAATTTTCTAATGAGATGCCCCTTACGCTTAGTGGTTATTTCGAAAATTATACGTGGTCGTGGTCAAGCTCTATGTCCCGAGAGCTAGGAATGCAAAATATTGAGTCAAATATGAAGGACTTTCCTGAGTTATACCAGTCGACTGAAAATGTATTTGAAGAATGGAAAAACAAAGGGTGGAAACATAGTGATCAATATAGCGTCGATGGTAACGGAAACATTTCGGTAGCAATCGTTAAAGATTACTTAGACAACAAACATTTAGGGAAAAATATAGGGGCTGCTTACGGAATATCTAATCAGCAACTTGCTCACATGATTATATTGTCTAAAGGTTGGGAAAGAAAATTTCACGAATCTATACAAAGTAGAGCAGATATGAAAGTGACTGAATAGTGAACCTTTTGTTACCGGCGATTGAAGTATTTTCTTCAAGTCGTCCAGCCAAAAAGGCTTCACCTATGCTTATTCGTGATGTTTCCTTTCCAAAAAGGCGGCAAACCCTTTAGAGAATTTAAGAGGGGAGCGGGTCAAAAGCGAGGTCTGGTGATTTGAAAGCCTTGGGTTTCAAGCAATTTAGGTAGCTTGAGGACGTAGATTGATGGCTAAGGTTAATGATTCTGATTTAGGGCTGGAGTATCAAATACGCGAGCGCATTGTCAAACAAGCGGCAATTTGGCGTGAGCTAGTAAGTATAGTGTGAGGGCAGTATGGAGCAAGTTCGCGTATGGCATCAGTGATTAAGGCTCTCCGGATTAGATGGACAGCACTTGGAATGATAAATTTATTGCGAAGTTTTCGTAGGCCATCTAATGCTATCCCGCTTAAAGGTTCCGCATATTGTTAAAGATAGTGCAACGCTGGCGCGTGGGTAGAACTTTAAATGAGTCTACCCGATTCACTCTAAGCTGAAACGCAAAATTAGACATCTAGGTAAAAATCTATTTCACTGGCCCATTATTCATTCGTAGTTTGGCTGGGTACCCTCGCCAAACTACGCGTTCCAGTACGCGTACAACCCGCTGCGACGGCAGGTTTAAATCAATCACAATGGCCAACGCTTCACGGTTGAAGTTATCCACTAGGTTAAACGTTCTGAAGCGCCTGCCGCATTTCAGGCTGTCACACATAAAGTCCATCGACCAGCAATGGTTGGCCTGAGCTGGAACCGCTAGAGGCTCTGGGTTTCTTGCTGGTAGGCGTCGTTTCCACGTCGGCGTTTATTCTGCTTTAGCTCGCAGTAAATGCGATACACACGCTTATGGTTCCGGCCGTGACCCCAGCGTTTTAGGATTTTAAATAACTAGCTGAACCCGTAAGCGGGATAGCGTTCAACGGCTTCCTGTAGCTTTGCGATGACCTTGTCATCGCGCGCTTTATCCGGCTGATTACGATAGACCGAGTCACTAATGTCAACTACGCGACACGCCATCCGCAAACTAGCGCCATGCTGCTCTCGCGCATAATTCACTAGTTCATGTCTGATCGCTGGCTTTACAGCTTTTTTCAAAGATATCTTTCAATACCCGGTGTTCCAGGCTGAGATCAGCAAACATCGATTTCAGCCGCCTGTTCTCGCGACAAGCTCTTTCAGACGCTTGATGTCCGAGGCCTCCTAGCCACCATATTTGACTTTCCAGTTGTAGTAGGTGGCGTCTGAAATAATCAATGTGTGCTTTAAACCTTGAGTTATGTGACCTCCTAGCTGAACATAAAAAACACCCTTACGATCAGCCAGATGGTCAGACACCATGGGGATATTTATGTAAGTATGAAAGGGCTGCAACTTTTAATTTGAGGGTAACTAATAAGAGAAATTTCATACCTGCTGAGAAAAATCAGGGCAAATGATGCATATTAGTTGAGGTGAACTTTTTTAGTGGGGTTTGTGTGAAGTAATGTTATTCATTTTTTCATTCAACAACGGCCTTACCTTGGCTACATCAACATCGTTAGCTTGAACTTTTGCTTCACGAGATCTACCACTCTTTTTGCGTCCGTAATGCTCTGTAGCTGTAAGGTCGTTCCCATGACCTACAATAGCTGCGATTTGTAATAAGGAATAATTGTCATCTGCTTTCAAGTCTGCGATGCACTGGTGGCGGTAAGTATAAAGGCTGATAAAGCTCGACCGACCGGAGAAAAGCTTTTTAATAACTCTGGAGAAAGCGTGCCTCAAAGCATCGTAGTACTGTTTGTAATCAGTAGACTGGCCTGTAGGGGTTTCCAAAGAATTAGCATATGCCAGAGAAATTTTAATATAAAGCAACTGTTTCTTGTTCAGCTGTGATAGGTCGACGTGCCTTTTAATACCAAAAGAACGTCCGTTAGTCTGTTTTCCATTATGTATGTGAAGCATTGGCCAATTACCAGAGTAATCACCTAATATATTACCTTCACTAATAAACTCTGTTGACGAAGAATAAAGTTTTGCGCCATGTAACTCGATTGGACGCATCCCAGTAAGTAGAATGCACTCCGTATAAGAGAGCAGTTGCCTTCCCCATGTATTCGAAGATTTAGCCATTTTTTCTAGCTCAAATCTTACCTTGTCTTCCTCATTTTTAGTCAGGCTTTTCTTTTTCCGGCCACTTGTATTAGAAGACTTTGAAAGAGCTCCTTCGGGCTTCATGACTTGCAGTTTTTCTATCAGGTCGTCTCGATTCACTTGCTCGAAATAGTAAATTAAAGAGGCCTTTTTTTTGAACCAAGTGGCCTTGCTGATTGAGGTTTTCTCGATTAAGAGCTGTTTAAGCAGAGCATCAGGAAAGTGAGGTGAATTGTGAGGACAGTCCACTCTTCTGGCCATCGTGACAATGCGAGATGTGTACTCAGTAATCGTACCCTCTGTTTTAGTTCTTTCCTTCATTTCTCTCGCTCACTTTAATTGAATGATGGAAGGTACGCTTCGAAAGCAATGTTCACCACCTAATAATGCTAATAAATCGGGTTTCCGGTTTTGCTCAGAAGATTAGCTTTGTATTGTTGGCCTCAAGACTTAGTTGAGAGACGCCATTCGTACTTTTAAATGCTGTTTGGCGTCTTTAAGGAAAGGAAGGGACGCTTAATTTAGCATCGAAAGACGCCATTCGTACTTTTGATGTATCTATGGCGTTTTGAAATCGGCTATTTCAGAACTTAAAACACATGTGCAAGACGCCATTTGTACTTGGCGAGGCCCTAAACATCATTTGGTGGGTGAATGAGAAATTTTGCGATTTTAGTTGTGGTAGGTGTTTTTTTTCAGGGGTGTACAAATACACCACAGGAAGTCGTGCCTGAAAGAGTGAGCCCAGTTGAAGCGAAAATAAATAGTTTAGCTGAGATTGTTGTAAAGCGAACGACGCGAATTCAACAACTCCAGGAAGCTAATTATATTGCTATTAACGGCCAGGCTCCCAAAAGACCTGACTTGGACTTACTGCCTGTTTTAAAACAGGTCAAGTCACTGGGTAAACAATATACTGGCCCGTTGGATACCTTTATCAAAAGACTGTCTGTTGTATCAAGCATGAATCCCCCCCGGTTTCTAAACGTTAAGCCAACGTTCGACATAATCGTGACAGTTGATACTGATTATAAGTCAGTTTTCTCGATGTTAGAGCAAGTTGGTGCTGTGACTGGCTCCAGAGCTGATGTTTACTACAAAGCAGCTGAGAACCTTATTGAAGTTAAGTACGCAGACTATTAATGATGAAACGATTCATACCGTTATTAATATGTTTTTCTTCAATTGCGTTTGGGGCTGAAACGGTAAATTTTCCTCTGACACTGAAGGAAAAAGGGAGCGATGAGTCGCGGCTTGTAATGAAGTCTATTTTAGATGCATCAATAGATAGTGAAACGAACCTGAAGCATGAAAAAGATGTGGGCGAGCGCTTAAAGAAGGTGACTCAGGCTGCGTTCGACTGGGGTGTCAAAGAGGGACAGTACTATTTCAACAAGATTAACCAAAATCAGCTGAATAATTACGATTCCAAACTTCAAGTGTTAGCAAATTTCGCTCAATTCATAGTAGATGGAAAATTGCTGTTACCGAAGGTTGTCATCAGCGAGCGCCTTTTTCAACGGATAAATGACAGCAAAGTAAGAACAACTGGATTTTCCTACTCACTTTTTGAGCCCGCTAAAATTATTACACAGCCGCCCACATGGAGAGATTACCTATCAATTGCTTTGCAAAAGCCAAGCAAGCCTTCAGCTTTATTTCTGCCTCGTTCGAAGCAAGAAGAGTCCGTATTTAGATACGAATTTGAGCGAGGCTGGGAATACGGTCGAGAACAGGCATCTATTATCTTTGAGGAAAATTACAAACGTTTGGAACGCGATTTAAAGCTTCATTTCAATTTCCTAGACCTGGCAATGACGAACGTTTTAAGAATGCCCTCGCTTCGCTCTACAGATCCTACAGTCGTGGTCTCTTCTGACGGGAAAACATTATACGGAAATGATGTGTTTTATAGTATCGACCAGCAAAGTACTTTTGAAAAACTTGATAAGTGGAAGCCAGTGTTTATCGAGGGGGGCAGATGATTGAGATTCATAATCGCTTTACTCGTGATCAACTGGACACATCGCTTAGGTGGGCAGTGAAACATGCAGTAAACGATTTAATAATTGAAAGTGGATCTCCATTGTGGGCAAAAAAAAATGGTGTCACTTCGCCTGTTTCAAACCGACCAGTTAGTCAAGAAGAGATTTCCCAGCTGCTTCAAGATTTGTACCTTGCCAGTGGCCCAGATCATCTCACTAAAGGAAAATACCTGAGGTTCGCTTACGAAATATTGATAAATATCGATGAGAAACATCGCTTCAGGGTGACTGCAACAGGTGTCAAATCAGAGTTTAATGACAATGGTATTGAGCTTATCTTTAGACCTTTTCCTAAGATGGCCCCCCAACCTGATGAAATAGGTCTACCTAGGGAATTTGTAGATTCTTTTGACTCAGACTTTGGTGTTGTGTTTGTTTCTGGCCCTACAGGTTCTGGCAAATCAACAACTATCGCTTCAACTTTAACTGAACGAATACTAAGTAAAAGAGAACGAATTCTGACAATAGAAGATCCTATCGAATTTGATTTTAAAAACATCCCCAACCGAATTGCCAATGTAGTCCAGTCTGAAGTTCCAATGCATCTCATTGACTACGAGACCTCGACAGCAAATAGCCTGCGTCGCTCGCCTGACATTATTTTTTATTCTGAGGTAAGAGAGGCATCTGTTGGGCAGGAACTACTTAGGGTCGCTAATACTGGACACTTAGTTGCTACTACGTTGCACGCGAACACTGCTGAAATGACGCTTCCAAGGTTTGTTGACATGTTTGAATTTGGTCAACGGCCAGTTATTACAGGTGATTTAATTGAGTCTATTAGAGGGATTCTCAACCAACGCTTATTCAGAGCCCCTGACTTAACATCTCGAACAGCAGTGCGTTCATGGGTGGTTTTTTCTCAATCTATTCGTGATGAGATGTATGACAAATACGCTGAAGGTTCATCTTTTCGTTTAAAACAGCAAGTAGCGAAAGCCGTAAAAGACCATGGGCTAAGTTTTATTGATGATTTGCGGGCTAAATTTAATGACGGCCAAATTGCTATCTCAGATTTCGCACGTGCAATACAGAGTGTAGGTGAGCCAAAAGACTTACGGATCATTGGGTCCAAGCTTGATGAGTTTATGGACAGAGGTTTCATTGATGAAAATGACTATAAATACTGGAAGAGAATTTTGTGATTAGACCTAATGCTCGACCCAATCATGCTGCTACATATCAGCTGTGGAAAGCTGGAAAGAGAGCAAAAATGAATCTTATGATTACAGGTTTAGATTGGCTATCAGTTGTTCCATTTCCCTTTCTCTATTTTTTTTCGAATTACTGGTACTTAGGATTCTGTTTGTCCTGGGCGACCATGTTTTATTTTTTAGAGTTATATCGCATGACACCTGTCCAGGGTTCAAAACGCGTTCGCTCAATTATTGCGGGGAATACACGCTTTGTTTCCCGTTATTCCAAACGTCAAAGGAGATTCTCCAGTGGTAATTAAAGATTTGTCGCAGCTTCCTCCACCCTATGAATTTGAGGATGGTATATACCCAGTGGTAGTTGACAATGGCTACGCTCAACAAAAATGTGCTTATTGGGCAAACGTTGAAGGTAAAAAAACACGAGTGAATTTTATTGTTCCCAGCCGGGCACAAATGGGCCGGATCAATGTTGATGTTCATGGTGAAGCATCTGGTGTGTATACCGTTTCAGGTTCAGATTACACGGTTGCAGCAGATATTCGTGAGCCAGAGGTAATGCGTTCCAAAAATTATGCTTTCTCTGAAATCAACTGTGCTTTAGTTCACCATACATTGGTATTAGCTGGTTTTGGAGGAAAAAAAGTAAGGCTGGCTACAGGTCTGCCCTTTTCTCATTACTTTCGTAACCGAAGTGTTGATGAAACGTTTGTGCAGAAAGTAAAAAGCAGCCTGCTCCAACCTTGTGAGTCAGCTGTCGGAAAAGCGATGCCCGAAATAATCAGCCATACGATATATCCAGAGTCCACTGCCGCAGCAGTATCATATGCATATAATGAGGAAACCGGTGATCTTAAAAGCTTTGAGAACGGCTTAGTAGTTATTGATATGGGTGGCGGTACTACTGATATTACCATTGTGAATGGTGATTTTACTCTTGATATGGATCTTAGTGGTTCCCGGCAGCTTGGCGTTATTGATATTCGTGAAAGCTTAAGAACTGCTATTGAAGCTGCATTCGATGTTTCAGGTATGACAGATAAACAGTTAGACCTTGCTCTGAGATCTGGAGAATTCAAATTATACGGGGAACCAAAAGACATTACCTCTTTGATCGACTCTTCTACACAACTAACAGTTAAGAAGCTCTCTACGCTACTTTCTGAAACGATTGGAGAAGGCGCTTTTCTAGATGATATTTTATTTGTTGGCGGAGGAGCACAGATTCTTTCAGAGGCCTTCAAAGACCGTTACCAGCAAGCACATGTTCCGGCTGAGGCCGAATTTGAGAATGCTAATGGAATGCTGGACTACATGATATTGACTAATCAAGCTGCTTGAACAAAGAAAACATGAGTATTATGGCTAAAAAAGGGCGATTTATCGTCCATTTATATCGCAGTTGCCCTTTTGAAGATGAGGTTGCGAGCTATATTGAAAAGTGTAGCCAAGAGGATATTCGTCACCTTCTGTCTCAGGGGCTTTGGCTTGAAGATTTCATTGAGTTTAACGGCGGAGACCTCAGTGATAGAAGATTTAGCGGTTCACTCAAAGAAGAAAGTGATAACGAACACTCTTTCTTCCTTCGCTTTCCTGGCTCAGACTCAAGACTCTCGATATCAAGAATACAGCAAGCCTGGGAGCGGGTTCAAATGTTTAATACCTTCCCCGGACGTCTGGCATACCTTAGAAAGCTTATATTTAGAGGGTATCTTGCCGAACATGCGTTTGAAGACAAATACAGCGATCTTTTTTCGGCACTCATGACTCAATCAGTGGTCGTCAAGCAATCTGTGAATTTAAAAGCACCACAAAAAGAGTTTCCTGCAGTTTCTAATCCGGATGATATAACCATGAAAAGAGAAAGCGCAAAAGCAAAATTAACGGGGTTAATGTGAAAAAAACAATAAGCTCTTTAGCTTTGACTGTGATGCTTGCAAGCAATACAGCCACAGCAGGTTTCTACATTGATATGCAAGGACTGAATAAGGCCCAGAAAACGATACCCGGTGTTGCAGATGGTTATAAAATGCTTACAGGAAAATATTATGGAATCATACACGAAGTAGGTAAGGGTAACCCTAGCAAAACTCATAGTTTTGGAGATAGCTCAACCATTGCTGATGCTATGTTTATGATTATGCCTGACGGTTGGTATGCGTTTGTTGATGAAACGGTCGAAGAAATTCCTTTAGTTTCTTGGGATGCCAGTCATGACAAAGGTCAGTACTGGACAGACGTACTAGCTGATATTGGCAAGGACTACGGATTAAGGTATGTGATTGATTGGGACCAAAAATTAGTACAAATAGACCTAGAGCCTGACTTCACTAAGCCAGACTATGATGACCCAATTGTTGTAGCAGATTCAAATGATGAGCGGCAAATGTTTATCTACAAGAAAAAACCGAACTTGTCTGGCTACCTCCTGAGGGATGGTGAATACATTCCTGTCAAAGTTTCAAATTGAATACTTCCATCCAAAAAAAAACCTGTGCGAACAGGTTTTTTTTAAACTATTTCAAATCTCTGTTTTGAGTTCCCTCAAGAGGTCCAGGAACGTTTCCGCCTTGGGGGGTTGCTCCTCCTAATCCCTCCGGGGCCTTGGAGATAGTTGATTGCACAGTGCTAAATTGCTGATTTCCGCTATGGACATAACCTTGTGCACCCATTGAGTCGGCGCCGTGGCCCAGTGCCCTAAGTGCCTTATCATTGATTTCATGCATGATAGAGAACACTCGCTCAATAACTGAGACACAAACTGCTATTAGGGCTGCAGAGAGTCCAAAAAAACTAATTATTCCAGTTGTAGTGGTGCTGCTCATTGATTCGGCAAACGGGGTCCACAATAAAAATGTTACGAAGCCCATCATAAGTAAAAGTGGATAAACAACAATGAAGCTGATAACCAACATTGGGAACCGTAAGAATGAGCCAAAGGCTAATATATATCCCTGTTTAGCTCGCTCTCCGACGAATCCATGACCATCTGTAAATGCATGGGAAATGCCGTGTATTGGTGCTAATATTATTTGTTCCAACGCTGCACTGAAAGCTCCTATAACCCCTCCTAACCAATGCATTAGAGGAATGGTCGGCAAGTAAAAGGCAAGGTAAACACCCATCGTTAAAAGGAGCCCAATAAGCAACATAAGGCCGGTAGCAATATGCTTAGCTGAGCCTTCTGCAGTGCCAGTAACAACTGCTTTAGCTGCATTTAGCATAGTTCCAATAAAAGGAATACTTGTAGCATCAACGTTAGCAAGGTTATCACTGACTTCAATAGTAATATCGGCAAGAAGAAGAACTGCAATCAAAGACTCTGCCGTTACTATCATTTCATGACCTAATTCCATCAATGCAAACAGCGGATCGTTAGTTTCTTTAACGAGCGCTAAAGATGCACTAATCAACCATGAAAAGTTCTCATCTTTCTGCTTTGATAAGTTTTGTACATTACCAGCACTACTAATAGTGATCCGCCCACTCTGACCGTTTGTAACCCTGTAAGTTTCGGCCCATATATCAGTTAAATCTTCATGCAAGAGTGCCTTATCGTCGATGGGAGTCGCTTGGACATTCATTGAAGAAAGCATGTTGGTAAAAGATTGTGTACGGATTGAATCAATCCACCATGTGGCACCTAAACCTATAAAGCCAACATCAGAAATACTATAATTGTCCAAAAAAGAGGGAGTTGAGCTGAGATAGTTTGGTAACTCTGAATCAGGTTTTTTTAACTCATCGGTTTTAGCTTGGGCGTATTGTTCTCTGGCTAAAACAATGGCCATCTTATACTGCTCTGAAAGCGATTTGATTCTCAGTCTTGTTTCAGCATGAAGATCTCTTAATTCAGCACTTTCTATTTGCTCAATATAAATTTTATTCACAAAGGTGCTTGCTGGTTTGCTCATATCGCTGAACAATGTTTGTAAAGCTAAGTAATTAGCATTAAGCAAATCGTTCTCAGCTTTGCCATCTGTCGTCATTCGGAAATCAGGTTCACTGAACTTAATGCTGTATTCCCCACAAGCATTTGCTGAATAGCTATTGGATTCAAACCAGCTGTTAGAGTTTTCACCATATTTTATTCCATAAGCGTCTGTTTCCCCATCCCCTGATCCTGATAAGTCCAAAACATGACTTGGTTTAATAATGGCTTCACCTGAATCAACCCCTTCGGCAGCATTTACTGCATGGGCGCATACCAAAGTTTCAAAAGCCTGGGCGGCGATTTTGTCTGAGTCGACGGGCATGGTTTTTCTGTTAAAGGAATCTATTGACATAAATTCAATCGCAGTATCTGTTAGGCGGTTGGCTACTTTCAAGCTATGACCTGTCAGATATATATGTGCAAGTTGATATGCGCAGTAACCTGCCGCCAAAGGCATTACAGATACAAGAGCGATCACCATTCTAACGGGGACACCCGTCGTATCCATTTTTTGCTCATTTAGCTTCCCTGAATGAATTGAACCAAAAAACCACTTGAATCCTCCAAACGCCACCAATAGTGTAGCTACTGCCGCAAGAGCACCGCACCAGATTTTCATTACCGCACCAAGAGTGGTATCGGGTTTTCTTGGAAGCTCACCACCAGATATTATGTTGACGACGTCACCCAAAACCCCTCTAAGAATCTGGACTCCAAGGTCGTTTGTATTTTCAATAATAGGCTCACTTTCATATCCTTCATTACCGTCATCCTGTTGAGATAATGCAGCTCCGCTTACGAAGAAGAGCAAAGCAGCAACAGTAATCTTTAACCAGTTTTTCATTCCAAATGCCTAATAGTGAATTTCCTGATTTATCGCGCTTATTACGTTGTGACACACAACCCGCGGCTTGATAATCCTATTGTCGTGCAGAGAGGTTTCTTTGCAATTTGAAACCGGATTTATTGAGATTATTAGGTAGGTCATGTCTGTAAACATAGAGTTTGATGACAATGCTATTAAAAAACATTGGAGCAGGTACCCACAACTAAAGTCTTTTTTTGACAGAATGTCATTGGCTGAAGTCTGGGTTCTTGATGACGAGATTAATGTAAAAGCTCGTGTCGCAAATTGGGTCGAGTCACTAAATGAGAGAAAGCTGAAAGCTCTTAATGATGACCTGCCTTCGCTGTTAACTGTACTCGCTTTTCAAAGAGTTCAGTCATCTATGTACCTCCTTCAGCGACTTGAACAACGCTTACCAGGTATAACTAATTCACTCACATTTTCTGCAAATAACTTACTTACAAATGAGCAATATAACCGGCCAGCAAAAATTCTACTTGAGAGGCTTGCTGCAGCTCATACTCAGGTCTCTTTGCAGGAGCTTTTGAACAATGAGCGATTAGCGTTGGTTTATGCGGCACTTAATAATGTTAATGACAGAAAAGGGAAAATGTTATGAATCGTCTCAAAGTGATTTTGTTCTCTATGGCATTAATACCAGCCCCAATTTTTGCTCAACAGGCAGGCGGTGTAGCAACCAACGCTTTTTCGTGCCCTTCAGGTGATGATTCTATCGCTTGTAAACAAAAAGAGCAGGTAGAAGCTATTTGGGTAGATATGAATAAATCAGCAACCTATCTCACCGATGAGCTAATTCAAAATCCGGATTCCGCCACTGAGGCCGGCTGCCTGAATGACATCATGCAGCTTGACCTGTCCGTTATCACGGTTGACCCATACGGTATCTGGAACAGTGTCTACGCCGGTCTGAAAGACCAATTAATGAATATGGCCTGCAGTGCTGTTGAAGATAAGCTAAATGAGGCTTCGGCATATTTGGATGCAAAGCTAGAAGCGCCAATGGGATTAGGTAGTGTTTCACTTGGTCAGAGCGGCAGAGTAAATAGCTTTTCAGATATACAGGATTCTCGTGTCTATATGAATGACAGGGAAGCTCAGGAAGCGGTAGTTGAAGAGGTATTCGGTGAATATCCCCGGGTAAATCAGCGACGATGGACAGAGCAAGAAATTGAGCAAAGACGGATTGAAAATGGCGGGCCGAGCACTCGTTCAAGACGTTCTGCGCAAGAAGAAAAGGTAAGATCTGTTTTAAATGTAAATCGGATATTTGGTGAGAGTGACAAAGGAAATAAAGATGAGTAGATTCAGGCTAGCATTCTTATTAGGCACTATGGTTAGTAGTAATGCATTTGCAGGCTGTGACTCGTGCTTGCAGAAAGATATAAAAGCTGCCTCTGCATCAATAAATAGTTCATTGAGCTCACTAAAAACTACCGTCAACACAAATGTTTCTGCTACTGAAACTCTCAACAATACGATCTCTGCATCATCTTCATCGTTAGTGGGTCGCGAATTCAACTCCGAAGTGCACCACTCGCTAAATTAGGCAGCCTTGCGTAATTCATTGAATACCGCAACAGGTTGCCTGAAGCCGAGGCACTTTCTCGGTCTGGCATTTAATGCCCGCTCTATTTCACTAATTTGCCTATCCGATACCGTCCGTAAATCGGTGCCTTTCCGGATGTACTGGCGCAGTAAACCGTTGAAGTTCTCATTCAGTCCGCGTTCCCATGATGAGTACGGATTCGCGAAGTAGATATTGGTTTTGAGCTTCTCAGCGACCAGCGCGTGGTCACAGAATTCGCTGCCGTTGTCCGCTGTGATTGTTCGGACATGACCTCGATATTTCCAGAGCATCCCAACCATGGCTCGGGCCACGTCTGCTGCGCTTTTCGCTGGCACTTTGCGTATCAGGTAAAGCTTACTTTTGCGCTCGACTAAACTAACAATCGCGCCCGTTCCTTGCTTGCCCAGAACCGTGTCAGCTTCCCAGTCACCGAACCGCTTTTTCTTGTTCACGATAGCGGGACGATGCTCAATGCCAACGCGATTCGGGATAATTATCCGCTTCGCACGGTCACCTTTACGATACCTTCTGTGACTCTGGCGCAGCTGTTTGTACAACCTACCGCCACGTAATTTATCACGCTGGACGTAGCGATAAATCCATTCGTGACTGACGTGATGACCGATGATTTTACCTACACCAGCAATCTGCTCAGGGCTCCATTTCTGGTTCAGCCCGAACTCAACAAAGGTAATCGTCAGTTCAGATATCCTGAACTTTGCGGCCTGGCTGCGGCGCTTCAGTGCTTTTGCCTGAGCGACTTCCGGCAAATAGTGGTTATCCCGAATTCTATTGCGATTTACTTCCCGGCTGATTGTGCTGTGACTCACGCTCAGACGTTTTCCGATCTCCCGATAACTGAAACCCTCGCGTAAGTAGGCCTCAATCTGGTATCGTTGTCCCTCGATCAACTGCTTGTAACTCATGGTAATACTCTAATTGTTTGGCGACTTTAGAATACCACCAACAGGCAGTTGATCATCTATCACCCGTTAACCATGAGTGGTGCACTTATTATCTGAATTCGGGGTTTGCTGGAGTCGCAAAACACACAAATGGTGACAGCAATTGATGCCGCTACAAATAAAATTATCTTATCTAACGACAAGCTAAACAAAACAATAATTAATCTTACTGATTTCATGACAAATGAGATATCGCAGGCTATGAAGTCTGAATTCAAGGTCGATGCTTATTTGAGGTCAAAAGAAACCCTGGGGCCTCAGTCACAACCAATATCAGGTGATATTGCAGTAAATAGAGCTCCTTTATTACAACAAGCAATAGTGGATTTTGAAACCAGGCTTGCTGATCACGTGGTGCGATTTAAACAATGGGCTTTGCTAAAAGGTCAAAAGGATAATGGTCGAAAACTCAGACGCCAAGAAGTAGATAAAAAAATAGAAGAATTAACTCCGCAACTTGACAAATTGACACAGAATTTACTGACAGAACAGGAAGTAGAAGACTTACTAACCCTGATTAAGCTCATGATACTTCCTTCACCCAAACCGACCGATACACTCGAAGGCGAAGATGCAGCTGAATACTACCGCCAAATTCAGAAGAAAACTTTAGCCTTTTCAGTATTGGCCCGAGATGTATTACTAAGAGCTCCTTTGATAGAGACTAAAGATTGGAAGATAGGCTATACGAAAGTAAATGATGTTGGTGGGAAGACTTCTTTAACAGAATTTATGTTGTCAGAAACACAAAGAAAATACTTTTCACCGGAATGGCATCTGGATATCAAAACAAAAACAAACACCGGCCTTCTAAGGGAACAGGTATATCAAACTAATATGACAAATTATCTGCTTAATGAGTTGATTGAAGAAGAGCGTCAAACTCTTGGCCTGTTGAGTTTCCAATGAAGAAAACATTCAATAAAACTTTTATTGTGTGCCTAATTTTGATGTCAATTAATGCTAAGGCTGAGGTTGGATTTGGGTCATGCTGCGCCGGAGCTACATGTGGAATTGTTCCTTGCGACTCTACTTGCGCTGGGCCGGCTTTAATTAGATTCGGGAATTCATTTTCCTCCTTGTTAGATGACGTAAGTGAAGAGCACAGATCATTAACACAAGAGACTGAAAGTGTTAGCACTGCTGCGATAGATTTTTACTCTGATTTAGCAGAGCAGAAGTCAAAAAATAATAGAAATACAATGACATCATTAGGTGGATTGACTGGCAAAGTAGTTTTGAGCAAACGACAAACATTAGAAATCTTGAAATCTCAGTATGAGCAAGTTACAAATTTGGTGATAGAGGCAATAAAGGGCCTTTCAAATATTGGCCGGTATGCAAATCACGATAGAATTTTAGGTGAACAGGCCATGCCTGATCATTTGAACCGGCTCAGTGAAGATTCTGATAAGAATTTAAACATTCTAAAAAGCAAAGTAGGGATGAAAATAGATCTCCAATTGTTGATGAGTGGCTCAAATAAAATAAGAAGGAAAATCGAAAAAAACAACCTCAAGGCCTCAGCTAATAAACCACGAATCAATTTTGACTTTTCTTTAGCCAAACTTCTTCTTATTGATGGAACTTACCCTCTATCTCCAATTGATGTTATCAAAGAGTCTTTTCCCTTTGCTGTTCTAATGGGAAAACCTGCCTTATCTCGTGCTTTAGCACAGTTGGTGTCAGATAATTTGGAAATAGGCAGTTCTGGCTCATCTTTCAACCTTAAACTATCGGAAGCAGCTCTAAAGGGTGTAGCTGATACTCAAGAAGTTGCTGAAACTTACTCGCTAAATGATGTTGGTCTTCAAAGAAAAATTTCAATCAACCGACAGATGTCCGAATCTTTACTTTTCCAATTGACCGAGCTTAGAAGGTCCCGAAATACAGTATTGGAGGAAACCGTCAATGACAAAAATTAGTTCGGCGGTAGCAACATTCCTCATTTTTATTTTTTCAAAGCAAGCACTGGCTTGGGAGCCGTGCCTGCCATTTTGTGATAGTGGTTGCAGCGGTGCTGCAATGACTGAAATGGCAAGCGACACGGTCACGTCAATCAACCAGTATAAAAAAGAATGTGCTCAATTGACCAGAAATTTAGCATCTTCCAGCACTGAGTTTGCTGACCTGACTGCTGATATGACGGAAGGTTTATTCTCAAATCACACAAATGCAATTACTGCTCTTGATGGTTTAGTAAGCAAAATAACATTATCAACTACGCAGTCAGCTAAGTTTCATGAGACAAATGCTAATACGATAACGAATACTTTTGTGAAAAATATAAAGGATCTTTCAAAAGTAAAATCTTTCATACATTCCGATGAAAGGTATGGAGAGTTGGGGCAGTACTCTCACCCTTATCTATTTAAAGCGTCATGCCCCGATTGTTCTGTGGAACCTGTACAGGTACTGAGTGACCTTGAAAGTAAGTTGACTAGAACCAAGTCAAAATTAGCTCTAATAACATTTGAATCCAGTGGTGAGGCGAATAATTCGGTCTTGAAGAACCGGCTCCAGAATGATTGGTTGACCACAAACTTTGATTCATCGTTGAGCCCTAATGAACTTGCCCGTATGCACGGTATTTTTATTAAAATGCGGTCTGGCTCCAATGCAAGAAACCAGGCCATAAGAAAGTTAAAGTCGGTTCTGGTAGCTAGTAGGATTACTGAAACGTCCAATAGCAATGTTGAAGGCTATTCGAAACTAAACCTCTCTACTTACCTCAAAGGGACTTCATTTGACTCACTATTGAGGGGTCATGAAGCAAATTCTATTTCAGACGATATGTCAGCTGTTATGAAGCAAAATGACCATGCTCTTTTAATAAGGCAAGCTTTGTCGCAAAACGCAATTAATACCAACCTTAATAAACTAAATGAGGTGGGGAGGCAGCGCAATATCTTGCTAGCAATTAGACTTATTACAAAGAGCGATGACTGATTGCAGCAACTATGCTGCAAACGACTTAGTGTTCTCTGTACAGCTCAAATGTTATCCAGCTAGTCTTGGATAAACCAATTTTTAAGGAAGTATAACGATGTCCAATACTAATAATCATGATGAAAGCCTGGGTGATGTAGATAGTGTAGAGGAAAGCTTTGAAGAGTTGATTGAGCAGCTTGATAAAGAAGCGAACTCAAAAAGTAACCCGGAGGAAGAGCATTCTTCAGTTACCCAATCGCCTGGTGAATCTATAAATGAGCCGGCTTTAGACATGGATGAAGGTCAAATTTCCTCGAATGAGTTTGAATCGTTGATGGCAGAAATGGCGGAGTATGATTCTAAGGCAGAATCCCTGCCTGAGGACAATGCCATTAATGAAGTTGGCGATACAGATGGTATAACCCAACAAATTTCAGAGGACGATAGCGTACAGATACCTGAAAACGAAAACGAAAACGAAGATGAGTCATCAGACAGTTCTGATGTCTCAGAAATCAATTCGTTCAATCAAGAAGATAATGTTAGATCATCATTCGAACAGAATCTTGACTTTGATCAGGATGACTTGGATAAGGAATTTATTAATACTTCAGAGGATGTGACTATTACTGAGAATGAAAGTGCTAATGACGCAGTAGAGAGGCAAAATGAATATCAAATGCAATCTGGGCCCAATAACTCTGAAGAACTAGTTCAATACTTAAACTCGTTAAACGCTAGTCAGTCACAACAGACAAACCGACATCAAGCTGCGCCGGGTGCTTCCTTGTCACAGGGCTACACTCAAGGTAAAAATGTCGGAGGAGCATTAGTTGATATAAGTTCTACGGTAGCAGGGGCTGCATTCGGATTAACCGGAGCATTGATCAAGGGTGCTGGAAGTGCTGCTAAGAATGGAATTTTAAGATTATCAGGCTCCCCTTCCAAAAATGATGATACTGCTCAAGAAACAGTTGCCACTCTTGAAAACATTGTTCCTAATTATTCCGGAGATAATGATGTTTTTGAAGAGCAGTTAGATAGTCTTGCTGAGACGCTGCAAACGATTGGTGCGCAACAACCATCGGAAAGAAACATAGATGAAATGAAAGATGTAATAGGGGATATACAGTCAGAGCTCGAGAAATCAGATGAAAACTTCCAAGCGGCAACTGTTAGTAAAATTGAAGAAGCATTGCACAGTATTAAAGAAGACCCGGTAACCCATCCTGATGAGCAAAGCGAGCTTGATGATAAGACTAAAGCACTTCAGGAACTCATAGAGAAGGTCTTAGAATCAATTAAAAAGATGTTTGGTAAGAATTCCTCAGATACCGCAGAAATGTCCAATTAATCAGGCTACTTACTTCTAAGTTTTTTATACTCAGTTCGGTACAAAAAGTGATACCGAACTGAGAATGCTTTAGTTATAAAGCTACTCTTTTCTACTCAGTTTATCTATCTCTCCCCATAAAAGATCAACGTCTCCAGGGTCTGTAGCAATAGGCTCACTGGTATACTGTAATTCTTCCTTAACCTTTTCAGCTGAAAGCTCTGAAAGCTTCTCAGCCACGTTTTTATCAACACCCATCTTTTGGGTCATTTGCGACATGTTTTGCTTGAGGGCTTCGATAGCGTCAATATTTAAGTCGGTATCAAATTCATAAATAAATTCATTCTCAGCTCTGTTGAGTGCTTCTGTTGATACATCAGAGGTCTCGACTTTGGGGTCCCTTATAGCAACAGATTCCACTGAATTACCTTCGAAAAGTTCATCTTGAGCTTCGTCGTGATCAGAATATTTTTCTTGAAAGGGTTGTTCTTCAGGTTCACTTTTTATATCGGTATGACTTGTAAGCGACTTAAGCTTCTGATTGAGTTCTGAATTTCGTTTAGAGTTTTTATTCTCATGGCCAATTAGTGCATAAATCCAATCAGTGCCGTTGCCTATCTCGACGTCACCGAGGTCAACATAGTTAGTTGACTTAGGAAATTTGGATCTGTCTATCATGTACTTTAAAGATTTAGCTATTTCTACTTCCTGAAGCAAACTTTCAATCTCTTTTTGAGATGGAGGAAGAACTTCTAATAATCTGTTTATTCGAAAGTTTCGAAGCCTGCTTGTGTCCATCTTGATGTTAAAAAGCTGTGCCTTTACTATGTTTGCGTTTTGAAAAATTATACCTTCACCTGTTGTTTGCTCTTTCACATCGAGCCAGTTCAGACGATCCACCTCTTTAATCTGGGCAGAAAAGTTTTGACGATATAAGGATGTTCCATGGCTCTCTTCCCAGCCGCTGCTTTCTGCAACACTCATAGTTCCAGCAAGATCTTTAAACCAATCCCAAGTCTCTTTAACGTCTTCCTGTGGACCCAGTATTTTAAGGCGCGTATTCCCGAAAATCTGAGTAGCTTCTTCCTTAGAGGCTTTTATAAATCCGGCCAGATCCTGACCGCTGAATGTAACTCCTATACCCAGTCCTCGACCCTGAGTTGCTGCAACCGCAAACCCATCAATCGCCACCTCGGCATATTCATCTATGATAATCTGGCTTGGGTTTTTCTTGTCGATTGGCAGGTTATTAATTACATCATCAATGTCGCCTTCACTTTTGTCACCAAGTCCCGTGGATATAGCCACGCGAATGCCGGAGAGAGCAATCTTTCCTTGTACTTGTTTTTGGTCATTAGATTGTTCAGAGGCAGGTACAAATACACCAAGTACCCGGTTGTTGAGAATAATGTCCCGAAAGTCAATTTCGCCCTGTTCACACTCGAAGATGTGAGCATATGAACTACCTAATTCAATAAGGGGCTTGGCAACGTAACCAAGACCAAACCCAAATTGCCTATGCACCTCTTGCGGTTGTTTGTTGCCGTTTTTCAGCATGTCGACGTTTTCACTGTTGAAACCTGGTAAACCGCTTTCAAGATAACGTCGCAGCGCCCTCTTTTTAGCAGTAGATATTTTTATAGGAATGTCAGTAATTTCACCAGTTTGTTCATTCAAAAGTGGAATAACGTGCTCGCAATGTTCAGGGTATGCTAGCTTACAAAGCATCGGAATGGAGAACCATTGACCAATTAGTGTGGGAGTAATATTAACAAGCTTTTGATCCCTCAACTCAACGACTGCCGGCAGAAAGGCCTTTAAACCAGCCACGGCTTTATCTCTAAATACTTGATTCTCACCTTCTCCAGGCGGCATCATATCCTCAAGAAATTGTTGAACAATTGAGGCTGTCCCTATCGCGAACATGCCGCATGTGTTTGATACTCGTTGCCAGTGTGCTTGTTTAACCTCTTTGTTTCCTGTTCGATAATTCATAATTCGAATTGAATCTTCTCTACCTGTTTTTCTACCAAGATAAAACAGTTTTTCGAGGCCATCAGGAGCTGCTTTTGCATCAACATAGATCAAGGCGCCACCGGACATAAAGCTACTGGCTGCGGCGTAAGACCATAAAAATTCAGTTTTACCGCCACCGGTAGTCGAGATAAATAGCATATGTGTTAGCTGGTCGTTTGGGACAATCCATAGTTCTAATTGGGTGCCCAATTCGTTACCCATGTGGATTGAGCCTTGTGCCTTTTGATAGGCATATCGATTTGCTACCGCTAATTCGTGGTAGTCAGTCTTATTCAACCATCGAGGCAACTTTAAAGGTAACGTTTGCAGCTTTTTAAAAGATATTCTGTTGTTTACTAATAGAAATACTAAAAGCAAACTTATGGCCGGCCAAAGAACTGGAAAAATAAGCAATAATACAATCATTGCAGCATAAGCCAATGAAAGAGATTCTCTGTTCCTGACTTCATGAATCAGGATTACCAGCCAGTGTCTGTGGTCTACATATCGTCTTTTAGTATCAATAGCCCTATCTTTTGAAGGCGCTCTTGTTTCAAGCATCTTTGATATCCTCCTCTGAGGCAATTAACCAGCCTTCAGTAATTCCGAGAAACTTTTCCAGGCCTTTCACCGCTGCAAGGATATGAGGTTTTTCTAAACCCATACCCACACTTCGCTCCCTAAGAAGGTGCGCTCTGACAGCGGCTGACTCGCTCCACGCCTTTTGACCACCTTCTTGATCGCAATTAAACCAAAGGGCGCGGTCAGTATGTTTTATCCAATACATGTTGCTGAAATAAAGCTTACCTTTAGTTCTAGCCTCTTCGATGAAGCTGGAAATCAGTGTGAGCTCGTAACTATGTGCAGCTATCAGTCGTTTGAATTGTGGACGTTCTTCACAGCTTTCGATGATGCTGTTAATTTCCGCGTCATCAATATAGGTGAGTTTTTTTGTACCTTTCAGGGTAAACCGCTCATTAATTCTTTTGTTAAGCTCAAGAGCTTGTTTGACACCGCCAGAATCGACACCTTTCATAAACAAACTGCAAATAGCCAGAACAGCTCGCCGTTCTAACCGCATGTCTCTCCAATTCGTATATTTTTCACCTAGCTGTTGTACAAAAAAATGCTGAGCGTTTTGCTTTAAAAAGCTGCACCGCCTATGTATTACCGGTATACCGGTATCCGTATTTGAGAGATTCTTTTCAATGTAAAAATATCCTTTCTTCTTGCTAAGTGACTTATCAAATGTAGGTACCATGGTTTCGTCAGTAGGCATATCAAGATGATCAACGTCATGTACTAAGATTAAGCCGTTTTCAATTGCATTGATTATTGGGGATTTCTCTCTCGCAAGGTTTCCTTCATCGGGGTCTTGTTCAATCAAATCCTGAGCTATAACGGGATTGAGATGCGGGTAGTAGAGAGATGCCTTTTTATAGAGCATGTCTAGATCGTATTTTTTTGTGAGCCCTTTTTGGCGTTGGCTTCGCCAAACCCGGACACCAGAAAAAACCAAAATAATAATCAAAAAAGGCCTTAGGTTTTGTCCTAAGAATTCGAGATACAAGAGTGTCTCATTCCATTCCATGAAGTTAGGGTTTGAGCTATACAAAGTTGCCGCTAGATTAGGCGCGTTTGTTGAATCCAGTCCCGGTGCGAATAGAGCAGCTATAGCCGAGCCTATATCTCCTGTTTGAAGCAATACCCTTAGTATTTCAATATTAAATCTTGCGAATGCCAAAATACTATAGTTGATGTAATCCTTTGAAAAATACCAACCCATAAAGCACATGAGACTAATTGCTGCAGCTCCATATAATAGTGAGTAGTCATTGTCTGCATCATGTCCCTTAGCCATTGTCTAACCCCTTATATTGCTTAGTGCAAGCAATACACGTTAGTAAGCTGATTACTAAAATAGATATTGAGGAATAGCTTTGAATTGAGAAAATATGTCCATTTGATAAGGAAAATATAAATAAACCTAAGCATAACGCTAAAATACCTGTACATAATCCAAATGTGCAAAGTAGCCGAAATTTAATTATCTTAACTTCTTCAGCAGTTACCCTATTTTTTTTTGTCTTTTCTTCATGCTTGGGGTGAGTGAATTTTTTTATCCCATCAGATAGAATGCTGTAGCTGTATCGAGTAAACGCAAACATTGGTACATCGCCAGGCATAAGACCTTTTCTAAAGTTTGTCTTTAAATTTCTAGTGCCGGAAATTCTTTGTAAATTGTTTAGAAAAAATCCGTTGTCAGAATGTTTTAGGCCAAAGTCCTTAACGGCTCCATTAGATGATAGAGATCTTCTATAATAAGCCTCCAGCTTCATCTTAATTCTTTGAGCCTGCTCTAAGCTCAATGCTCTAAATAGGTGTTCACGCTCATGTATTTCATTACTATAGTTATCTTTAAATTCGAAGTTAGCATTGTAGAAATCACCTTTATCGAATTTGTTTAAGTATAATTGGAAAAGCCAATCAAATATCGTCACTTCGAACCTCTGCATTTTTAATTGCTGCATTGACTACACCGAAAAGGTATGTTTGGTAACGTTTCTCAATAATGTTCACTAATGGCAAACTCTCACCTTCTAAACTTAGTCTTTCAGACTTGTTTTTTCTGATTTCGTCTTCAGCAATGCGTTTATATAGCGCTGATAAATCAACTAGGAAACTTTGCTGAATAAATTGTAGTTGACTGTTATCAATTTCATACTTAAGCAATTCGCTAAATGCCTGATGAGTTATATCTAACATAGCTTTTGTATGCTTTTTGAATTCGGACTCGGAGTCAATGAAGGTTTTTGCTGTTAAACCGGTTGAAATGAGAAAATGGACATTAAAATTACTAACCCTGTGCCCTGTTTGTTCGGATACATCTGTTAAACACAGCGCTTGATTTATAAGAGTAACAAGTGTTTTTTCGTTAATATCTTCAAGCCGATCGTTAATGGCCGCAGACTCAACGCATTTTAAAATCGCGGTTCTTAGTATTGCTGACTTTTGCCCGGCGTCATCGGGGTTAATGTTTCCATTCAAGTCCCCAATTAATTCTGTTGATAGGTTTCTGATTAGCTTCATCATCTGTTCAAGAGCTTCATCAGGTTCATCAGAGGTACTTAGGGCAGCACTTATCAGTGGTAACCCTACCCGAAGTCCATTAAATGAACGCCTTATGTCAATCGCAGGTCGCGACATATTGTCGTCTAAAGAAGGGTCGTCCTTTTGATGAATTGCAGATGCTTCTTCGTTTGTATTTTGTATGTCATTAGGCAAACATTGCTCACGCAGTGCTAAAGCAATCGCATCTTGTACTGCTGAATTCATTAGTTCATACCCATGTCAGTGTTGTTCAGACTCAACTGGGATGAGACGCTTTCTTCATGTGCAGATTTGACTGTTGCTTTAGCCGGTAAGTGCATTTCAAGGCTCTTCACATCTTCGATATAGATGGTGTCTGATGACCGCTCCAATGATGATTGCTTACTAATATTCATTGTTTCATCAATCACATAGGTCAAGCTAATAAGCTGATTGATAAATAGATGTTTAATAACATCTGGCTCGTATTCATGCATGTTCACGCATAGTCGTTCACCAAGCACACCTTTGGTGCTTTCAACAATGCTAAATAGTTCAGAGCCTTGAAATAGCGCGGACTGTGCGCTGGCACCAAATACCATCGCTTCGTTGCGTTTCTGGATGATTGATAAATAACCGTAGCAGCCAAGAGCAAACCCTTTACTAACAGAGTACTTATCTTGGCCAATACCTTGTAGCGTAGTTATTCCCTTGAGTTGGGTGTACTCAGAAACGACATCTGATAGGTGCTGAAGAATATAAAGAGAGCCGGGTGCCTCTTCAAAGCCACACTTGCAGGAGGTATTGATACCATCATCTAACGACCCGTAGGTAAGTCTCCTGCCACAAAGTGGACACAGCTTCAGTATTGGATTAATTTTCTTTGAATAAGACATAAAGACCACATTGCAAAAGTAACAAGTTGATGGTCTTTGTATTTAGGTTAGCAAGCAATGAAATAAGCTCGTTATATCGGGATTGTATGCCCTGACTCTAAGGTGTGTCAGGGCATATTTAAATTTACATTCCCATGCTCGGCTGGTTAGTTGGGTTATGTTCCGATTGATTATGTTCACCAAGCAGGGTTTCCCAATCAACATCATCGTCACTATTAGATGCCTCATTAGCCGCTTGTAGGAGTTGCTTATTAAGTTGCTCCGCGCGGTTGGTAAGCGTTAATAGCTCTGACTCTTTTTCGAATGGCTGATGAAGCTCCTGCTTAAGGCTTTCTATTCTATTTTCCTCTTTACTGATCTGAGCTAGGCAGTTCTCTTTTTCCTCTAAGAGTCGCGGTAAAAGGGTGGGGAGGTCTGATAATTGCGCACCCACATAGGCGTTATTTGAAACTTTCACAGTCTCTTTGCCAACGTAGGCTTTCAGCGTGTACCCCTTTTTGCCATCGGATCTTTCTTCTAGTCTAAATTTAAGCTCTAAGTCACCAAATTTGCCGGCATTCACGATAAGTTGAGGTGACTTATTACCCTCCATCTTTTTGAACACTGACTTTATAGCTTCTGCACCACTTTTCAGGTCCTGGCCGAATGACTTACCTTCAAATTCAAAGCTTGAGTTATCCGGTAGCTTATCAATAAATGTCTGGATAAATTCAAGATGCTTATGCTGCGTCACGATGAACCTTTCTGAATAGGTAATAGAACCTTGCATCTGTCGCTTTCCATCAATGTGAGAGCGTTTCAGGCGCTCTAAGCGTTGTAGATCAGCATCAACCTCTATTTTATCTTTGATCAACGTATTACCGGTAGCAATGGCCATCATTTCACTGTAAGTGGCATCTGCTTCTTCGGTATATTCACGTGGAGCCAAATGTGGTTCCAGCTTTGTTTGCATGATAAAGGAAGCTTTGCGTTTCATCGTCTCCCACTGAAACAAATCAAAGCTATTTTCGGTGGTATATCGATAAACATTTACCTCATCGTTTAAATTTCCGTGGCGCTCTATTCTTCCTAGCCGTTGCTCTAAGTCTCTTGGGTTCCAAGGTGGAGTCAATTCGTGCATGGCAACTAAGTTCGTTTGTATGTTGTTCCCAACACCAAACCGCTCAGTGGTTCCAATGGCAACAAGATATTTGCCACTATTCATGCCATCCTCAAAATCTTTTTTCTGAAATTCACTGACAACTTGCCGGCTGTCGATAATTTTGTCGCGAGGGATACCCCCATCAACTAATTTGTCGATGAGAGTGTCATACACGCTAAACCCAGCTGCAGTTGGATTAACAAACCTGTCAATAAAGACCAACTGGGCTCTGGGTGTCTCACTTTCTGGTTTATGTTCAGCCAAAATATTCTGAGCTGCTTTGGAGATTTTGCAGCCCGTAGCTTCAGGTATGGTTGGATCAACGCAGCGCATGTCCATCGCAGCTAACTGTGAAGAATGCTGTATTGCAAACCAGGACTCTTCTTTAGAGCCTTGCCGAAATGAGGTCGCCCGTTTTGCTATGTTTTTCATATAAGCCGAGAAGAATTCATTACCCTGGCATTTAACACCAATTTTAGTTGACTCAGGCTTTACCACTCCTGCCATCTCAGCTGTAACGACATCGGCGACAGTTCTATATAACTGACCCAGCTCAGGTAAATTGTTAAATTTTGCCAAGCGTGAGTTTTCTCTATAGCCAGTTCCTTCCGGATTAGCCTCGATGGTAGTGACTACCTCACCAAACACTGACATAAAGGCATCGAAGTTATCAACGCCAAGCTTTTTCAGTTCATCAGGCGCTAAAACATACAGATTTACATACAGGTCGCTCATCGACTTTCTGATGTCAGTACCGGTGGCCCATACAACGCCCCGGTTGTTATTCATATCCTGAATAAATCGAGTCATAAATAACATGTTCATCGCACGCTTAGATTCTTGTGTGTTAACACCGTTGACGTGAGCCATGTTGGAAGGTGAGCCGAGGTTAAGAAAGTTATCAGCCTCATCCACCAGCAAGGCATCTATACCTAACTGGTCAAGGTAAAGCACATTGTCCTTTGAATCCTGGTCGAGTCTTTTTTGAAGTTTTGTTTCCAGGTTTTTCAGTTTTTGCTGAGCGCGTTTGTTTGTAAACGTACCTTGGCTATCCTGATTATCTATTACGCTTTGTAGCTCCCAGATTTGTTTTTGTAACTGATTGTCAACGAACTGCTTAGGTGCGCTGAGCTTATCCAATGTGCTATGGGCTACAACCACGCAATCCCAGTTCCCAGTCGCAATTTTGCTCGTTAACTCATGGCGTTGCGTCTTATTCATTTTCTTAGGGTCAAGGCTCAGGACCCTAGCGTTAGGATAATGTTGCTGAATGCTGCGACTCAATTGACCGAAAACGTTGTTTGGCACCGCTACAACTGGCTTTTGATGTAAATTACGGGCTTTCCCTTCGATTGCAATTGAAGCCAATTCAAATGATTTTCCGGTACCTACACCATGTGCTAAAAGCGCCCGTCCTTCTTGAAAGTAACGCATAATCGTATTGCGTTGTGTTTGACGAGGAGTAAATGGCTTCCCATTAAAAGTTGGGCTTAGGCCTGTGAACTGAATACCAGAACCATCATATTTAGCTTCTACAAATACATTGAATCGGTTGTTGTAAACCTGCGTTAATAGCGCCTTTCTTTCAGGGTCGTTCCAGACCCAACTGTTGAATAGCTCTTTGATATCCTGTGCTTTAGAGTTAGCAATTGCAGTTTGGTCTATATTAACAACTCGCTTGTCTTCAACAGTGTCACAGATTTCAATTTTACTACCATTTAGCACCTTTTGAATTAGCTCAGATGCGCTAATACGTTCCGTGCCGTACCTGTTTCGCGCCCGCCCGTCATTTTGAGAGATAGTCCAGTCGCTTACCCCGACTTGCCAATCTGCACCTATAAGCGAAACTTTGAAATTAGGGTTTGCTTCACCAGGAAATGGCGAGGACTCTCCTGTAATAACCATTTCAGTAAACCGGCTTATAATTTCAGTAGGAACCCAGCCGCTACCCAAACGTAACTTAATTTCTTCTGCAAGAACCGGCTCCGGCATCGCTTCTTCAAGCGCTTCTACGTTTTGTTGAAAACTTGAATCTAACTCTACTGCAGCTTTCGCACTTTCAAGTTTTTCAAGAATATTTCCAGAAAGATACTGCGAGCGGTGTACCCACTTGTTTTGGCTTGGGTCAACAAACAACGTGCCCACGTTTTCTTCGGTGATTTGTTCCCAGTTCTTGCCAAGAAGTTCACTAACAAATGAGGGGGTTATCGTTCCATCCCACGCCATTGATATAGCAAAAGCTTCATCTGCGCTATCAGCATGGGTTGGGCGACTGTTTTTGCCGATCGTTCTTTCGCTAAATACGTTTGTCTTGACAATTTTTTGAGTTGATTTATCAACGATTTCAAGACCCATTAGAAGGGGATAATCAGGATCTTCCTGAAAGGCCTGCTTTGTAGTGCTCTCGCTCAGGTTCTCAAATTTCTTTACATGTTGGTCATAAAGAGTGTTAAGTCTCGTAATAGATTCTGCCAATTCTTCAGGCATACCAGTCGTTTGCATTTGCAGACTAATATGCGCACGAAGATGGTCTCGAATTCCTATCAAGCTTGATAGTCTTTCAGCCTTCTTACCTTTGACATTGATTGGCTCGAACGTTAAATCATAATCCTCTGTTTCCGGATTATAAGTTGATACAGCAACTCCTAATTGATCTCCAGCCATCGTAAATGAGCCAGGGCGAAGGTGGTCATCTATCAGCGTGATAATTTCCTCACTCTTAGTTTCCTCAATAACAATGGAAGCATCCTTTTTGCGGGTAGGCTTTGGAGATGGGGCGCCTTCAAGAGCACTGTGTAAAGCTTCAGCCACATTGCCATCGTATAAGCTTGAAAGCTCATAGCCATACTGTCCTCGCACAGAAACCGTATTGCCAATTATCATTTGAGGGTTCTTCACGTAATAGCCATTGATACTGTGAGTATGGATATCGCCATTTCTATCCTCAGCATCAATAGTCTCAGTGTTTAGCCAGTCTGAGCTTAAAGGCTCCTCTCCGGGCAGACGCTTTCTAAAAAATACAACGTCGGCGCCTACATGAGTATTTGCATACTTTGAGAATGTTTTTGAGGGGAGTCGGACTGAAGCAACCAAGTCTGATGACTTATAAACGTGCTGACGAGCAGCATCATCAGCTTTGTCCATGGTGCCTGTGGAAGTTATAAATGCGACTATCCCCCCAGGCTTGACCTTATCGATATTTTTGACAAGAAAATAGTCATGAATTTTATATCCATATTGTGCATAGTCAGGGTCAAATACAGAATAATTTCCAAAAGGAATGTTGGACGTTATCAAGTCAAAATAATTGTTAGGTTGCTTTGTCTTTTCAAAGCCACCTTGTTTGACGATTTTCTCTCCGTGTATTTGCTGAGCTATACGGGCTGTAACAGTGTCTAGCTCGCGAGCTGTAACGTTTGAGTTTTCTTTAAGCTCTTCGGGCATCGTTGACAAAAATGAGCCAATTCCAGTAGAAGGATCACTAACTTCTCCCCCGACAAAGCCGAATTTACTAGCGCCAAAATAAACCTCCTTGATAATAGAGGGCGGCGTGTAGAAGGCGGTCAATGCAGATTCTTTAATAGAGCTGTACTCTTGTGCGGAAACTAACTCTGTTAGTTGCCTGCGCTGTTGGGAATACAGGTAGTTCGTATGATCAAACATGCCGGGCATGCCACCCCAGCCTGTGTAGTGGGCAAGAGCATCTTTTTCTTCTAAAGTCGCTTCACGCTGTTCCTCATCGATGAGCTTGCTAATGCGCAGCGCTTCTATGTTCAGCTCAATTTTTTTAGGTAAAGTACCAATGTTGTCTTCAAGATTATCTGGGTAAGAATAGGTTACAGTTCGCTCGCTGGTAGGTGCTCTTTGAGCACTCCCTGCATTGCTTGGTCCTTTATGTACTGATGGTACGCTACCTGCTCGTGATAGTCTGTCCCCTGTGGAGGCGGAGTCGTCGACTCTAGAGCCTCTATCTTCTTGGTTAGCTGTAGCTGCAATAGTTGCGTTTTGTTCTTCAGCCATTCCTCCCATTTGCCGGTCGCTTGCAATTGGCTCTGCTGAACCGGACAAAACGTCATCATGTATGTCTCTATGTCTCTCTGCATCTGCATTTTGTTCTTCCTCACGAGCTTGATTAACTAAGGTCTGTACCGCTTCTTGAGCATTGGCAATGGTTTCGTATGGTTCAGTCTTTTGTGTTTCATCAAAATAACTGTACTTATTGTCTGCAATATAAAGCTCATAGCCCATAAATTCATGTTGGCCATTTGCTTCTATCTCTTCAAGCATAGATCTGACTGATGTTTCAGCCATCTTGTTATAAGCAAAATCCTTGATATTGGCGTCGTTATAATCATTTTTAAAAGGCTGATTTAGTAATTGCTTGATAGTTCCGTTAGCATTATCGAAGAATTGACGACTTCTGGCTTCAACTTCACGAAAGTCATACTCAAATACAGATTCAATTTTGTGTGCTGTCGACGACTCTTCACCAAGCATAACGGTGCCATCTTCAGGGTAAGTATCTTCAGCGACAACCTCAATTGTTACATTTTCACCATCAACTAAAACCAGTTCTTGGCCAGCATGGAAAACAGGCTCGGGATCTTGTGTAGCGTGATGGTCTAACAGCATATTAAGAGATGGGTAAGTGCTTCCGTCTCTCGTTGAATAAGATACTTTTTCGCCGATAAAATTAATGCGTACATCGCCATGGAGAATCACGTCTTTTTCAGAACTTTCAAGTTCATCAAATCTCACGTGGCGAGTGGCAATATAGCGACTTTCAGGACTTTGCTGATTGAGAATTTCACTAAGAGTGCTGGTGCTGGCCAACTTCAATAGAGTTGCTTCGTTTACTATATCAAGCTCTGCTGCAGAAACGGTCAGATGAGTTGAGTCCATTCCTGGCTCGAATCCAAACTCAACGGCCTTTGATAGCGCCTTTTCAAAATTGCGGCTTAATACATTAGCCTTTGTTTTTTTGAGTTCTTCACCGTACCACTGGATAACTTCTGATGGATCGTCAGGTGAGGCAAAATGTTTAAGTGCTGCCAACTCATTTTCTTGAACTAATTCAGAGTCGCCCGTTGCGAAAAGTCTACCCGCGGTTCTGGCTTGCACTTTTGAAACTGCGTTCCCAGCGAGCACACTTCTGTCATTAGAGCTGGTGTCATTGGCGAGTATGCTATTGAACTCTTTTAAATGGAGTAGGGGCATCGATTCAATTCGTGCGATACCATTAGCATCTCGAGGGTCTAGCAAATCAATATCAATGTCTAAAGCTAATGCATCTTTTGTTTTAGCAAACTCGGACATTTCTAAGGTAAAAATAAATCGGCCCGACTCTTTATCAATCAATGAGTCACGCGCTGAAGCTGATTGGAGAATTCTATACTCCCAGTCCGGTTTAACCGTGACCTGTTCGCCGTCAACGTTACTGACAACACCGACTCGACCGCTTGAGTGAACCACCAGCTTGCCTTCACCTATTTCATTTACAGGGGCAATTTGAGCTTCCTCTGAAATTTTATCGATTGGCGCATCACTGTCCAACATATCGAATAAGCCGCCACTGACGGTGGCTTGCGGCTCTGGTGTTTCAACTATCGCTTGTTCTGCAATTGGATTTGTTTCAGCCATAACCGGCTCAGCTTGCATCTGCTTGGCTTCTTTTAAAGCAGTGATGGTGGAAGGGTAGTTCGCATTTATGTTGATCGGTATAGACTGAGCCACGTGGGTTAGTTTCTCAGTAATCGATTGTTTAAGAGATGCTTCAATCCGGGATAAGGCAACCACTGCTTTC
Source organism: Salinimonas iocasae (assembly GCF_006228385.1). Classification (GTDB taxonomy): domain Bacteria; phylum Pseudomonadota; class Gammaproteobacteria; order Enterobacterales; family Alteromonadaceae; genus Alteromonas; species Alteromonas iocasae. Next base: position 270,428 of record NZ_CP039853.1, on the reverse strand, counting down.
TGTTTTGCCGTTGCCTCGATTTCATCTGTGAGGAGGGAGGCAAGTTGATCTGTTTGATCATTGGTTAGGCCGCCATCTTGTAAATTGCGGATGAATGCTAACTGCTCAACCTTATCTGCTGATTCATCTAGAGCAAGTTCATCCAAAATCGGATCCAGGTCAGAAAATTCGTAGCCTTTGGCACGGTATAATTCTACGAATTCACTTGTGTACTGAAAGCGTCTTGTATTGACTTCCCCTGTTGCTTCGTCGTACTCAATTGCTGAAAAGCCCCGCTTTGCTGGACGAATTAGAGCGCTATTACCTTTCGCGTCACGAAATCCAAGATAGCCGGTCGACTCCACGAATTTCTCAACTGGTATAGACAGTGCCTTCATCGCTTTGGGTGAAACAGGTGAATAGCCATGCTGTGCTATCCAGAATTGGTCGAGTGGTTTATTTAGCCCAAGTAGTTGGTCGTTTATTACAGTATGATATGAAACGTCCAGAGGTAGTTGAACTCTATCTATATGTGTACCCTTTGGAATTGAATATGTGTAGGCTTTGGAAGCATACTTGGCTTCTTCAATACCGACCACATAAGCATCGCTCAAATCTACGTTGCTCAACACTCCGCGCGTTTCTGGGCTAAGCAGATTGATGCTTTTTAGCGAGTCTGCAAGTTCGGTTCTTATCTTAGCGTTATCAAATTGTTTGCGCTTATATTGGGTGACCTGACTGATATTTAGTACTGTGCTATCAGTAATATTACTAAGGTCTCGATATACGTATCCAGGCAGAGCAACATTTTTATCGAGGCTTGAAACTGCATCGGCTATATAATTATATTGAGCAACTTTCGTATGAGTAGCATCTTTGAGCTCAACCAGTTTTTCCACGATTTTCCGCGCATACATCTTATTGTGGCTGGTCGTACTGACGTTAAGTATCTCAGCATATTCTTGCAACGTTGGGATATCTAACGCCGCTATTTCAGTCTCCGACATGAAAGTCAGTTCTTTCCTCACTTTCCAAGTCGCCTTAATCTTTTCAGCAATTTCTACTTTAGAGTTTGATGCGCTGACATCGGCCACATGATGAAGATCAGCCAAAAGCAAATATTCATCAAGCGAATATTTGTCAGTGATATCCAGTTCAGCAATAGAATCCAAGGGTTCGCCCTGAATCTGATTAATCGGTTGATAAGCGCTTGTAGAGCCCAAGTAATCAGTAAAGGGGAGCAATTGAGAATCTGGGGTTGTCGGCTCTGCGCGGCGCACAACCTTTAGCAGGTTTTCAAATTGGACTTCAAGGTCAATGTCTTTCTTAAAGCCAGCGTTTGGAATAAATCCGCCCACTTTGGTAGCGGTGTAATGGTCATGAGTAATCTCAACGACACTGTCAAATATGTCCTGATACATCTGCTTGAGAGAGTTAAAACCGGCTTCTTTAAGCGATGCATTTAGCGATTTCCGATCGATGCTCCCTGTTTCATTAGAAAAGAATGGATTTTCCTCATAAGCGAAACCTTCAGGTTTGAAATGGTCTTCGTAAAACTCGTGAAAAAGCATTTCAGTTTTTGCACGGGTAGCCATTTCATTTTGTAACGCACTAAGCTTCTCAGACTGGGAAACAGGTGTGTCGCTAAAACTTTCACTATGTTTATCAAAGGCGGATGAAATTATGTTTTTTGTAGGTTCATCGACAATAACATTGAATTTTTGCTCAACACGCTTAACTATTTCATCAATAGATATTTGGTCGCTGAAGTAAGCTGATAACGTTTGCTGTATCTGTGTGGCTGTAGGTTGCACAGAGCTTGATACATCACTATCGTCTGTATCAACTATCGAGGCCTCTAATCGCCGGTAGAGTGCTGTAGCATCGCCAAAGCTTGTGTAAAAAACACGGTTTGTATCAGGCTTCGTTACTACGTACATTCCTCTGCCCTCACCTTGAATTTTATCAAGCATGAGTGGTTCTGATTCAGAGCCGGCATTTTTGATATTTTCGATAGTGGCCAGCTCGATTTTATCGCCGGTTTGTATAATGTATTCACCGGTTTCATCCGTCTGGAATAGAGAAGCTTTGCCAGAATCATACAGTCTTGTAGCAGACTGTTTTTGACCTTCAAGTGTTATTGTGACTGACGGCTCTGACTCTTGAGAATCAACTTCTTCATTTGCAAGGTCACGCTTAAACAGTTCTCGCATATCACGATATAGTTCGTTAACGTGTTTGTATTCAGTGACGTGCAATATATCTTCATTCATCAACTCCTCATTAAACTCACCATCACTAAGGTATGGCTGGGTAGATTGAAAGCCTTTGCTCGAAGTTTTGCCCTTAATGTATTTAGTGAAGCTCTTCTCGGATAACGCCCCCTTTGTTTCCATCAACTCGCTGATGAATGCCTGAAGTTCATTTATCCGGTTGTCGCTAACTATATTGTAGGTGTGATAGTAAGCCGCAGATAAAGAGGTTGGCTTGAAGGTGGCTAAATCCGGGATAGGGTGCAGCGATATTTGACGAAAGTCTGCTTGTAATAGGGTTTTATCAAAACTGCCGTCTTCTTTTTCGTAGCCAATGCAGTCTGGAGAGTCACTAACTAGATCCAGAAATTCATCATGTGAATAACCATTTTCGACAAGCAAGGTAATAGTGTCATTGAGCTTTCGTATCCTAAGCTCAATTTCGGATATTGCTTGCACATTCACTTCTTGAGAGCTGGCGTCTTGTACGTCTTCTAAAGCCTCAGTAGTGTCATGCTCAGAAGTATCCTCCTGTTTTCCAATAGTAGATTTCTCGCTATCTACCTGCTTAATTGCATCTTGGCTTTCTAAAGGCTGTTCAACAGGTTCACGTTTGACACTATTGCTATTCTCAACACTGGGAATAGTCGCATCGACAGCATTGGAGACATTTTTCTCCTCTTGCTCTGATATAAACCCAAACAAATCACTTTGAGGAGATTCCTCAGAAGACGGCACATCAGACTTCGAATTCGCATTAGTTGTTGCTTCAACGCTTTGAGGTTCATCTATTGGCTCTACGGTGTTATCTGGTTGCTCGCTTTCAACCCCCGGAGCTGCGTTATTAGAAGTATGCTCAGTGCTAACGGTTTCTGTACTGACATTTTCTGGCGTTGATTCTATTTCTGGTTTTTGGACAGGCTCTGCAGGTAAAACGTCTTGTTCTTGCTTATCTGTATTTTCTGAAACTTCATCTTCTTGTACGCCGGTCCAATCGTATTTGTCGCCAAGGAAGTACCATACCGGTGCGGCAGCAATGAACTGCTCATCAGAGTAAGTGTCAGTAGCAAATAGGCTTGATGCCTGATGATAAGCCTTGTGTAGCAAACTCGAATATGAAGCTTTTTGTCCATTGGCTTGTTCGGACTGTTTTATTTTTGCGCATAATCCAGCGAACCAGTAGCCGTCTTGCGGAAGCCCTTTTTCCTTCACTGTCAAAAAGGCCTGCATTTTTGCTATGTCTGAAGGCTTAAGGCCAAGCTCTTTAGCACGGTTTTCAAGGCTTCCATCAACAAGCGTTTGTGGCTTGAATTCAGTCGCACTTGCTGTAAATGAAGCGGGTGTATGGCTACCCGTGAGTCGGTTACCTAATGCTTCCTGAACCAGGTAAATGGCTAAGTCATTTTCTACAACAAAGCCTTGCTCTGCATTATCAAAGTAGCCATTGATAAATCCAATGGTGCTTTCCAAATCATCGATAACTTCTTGGGTAAGCTCACCGCGTACCACGAACCCCGGCCCTTCGGTATTTAAACGCTTACCAATATAATTCGCAGGGGCGCCGGTTGCTTCATGTAGTTTGCTGTTTAACACATTCTTAAGTGACGCTGGGGCTACATAGCTTTTAAGTCCAGGGTGATACATGGCCTGCTTACCAGGCATGCACTCCTCAATTGCTGTAGCTATAGGGTCTGCATAAACGCCATTTGAGTGGTCGCGGATAACCAGATATTTTTTTTGTGACTGAGGGGCAACTTTCTCCTCGATTACTACAGGGAATTGGGCTGCAAATTCGCTGACAACATCATCGGTTTCGGTCGATTCAGTTGACTCGGATTCAGATTTTTCACTTCGCTCTGATTTAGTTTTACTGTTATTAACCTGAGACTGATAGTTATTTTGCTCAGTTCTTTTGAATGTTAATCCTGCCTCAATGCGGCTTTTATCCATTTGAGGGTATCGCTCAGTAATTTCTTTGAGCGCCTTTTCAAAGGCAGCTGGGTAGGTTTTGTCGTTCTCAAACTGAAGTCGGGTATTATAATATTCAAGTAGGTTCTGTGGTGCAGGGTGCGCAGCTCCTATCTGGCGCTGGACTTCCTCAAGGCCCGCCAGATGATGCAGGTCGTTGATATCTTTCGGGTCGCTGGAAAGATCCATTCCCTCAAAATTAGGAATCATCCATTTCACGTTGTTTTGCCAAGCAGCATCTAACGCAGCTTTTGCGCCGATGTTTCCATCTTTATGGGCACGGTCGTTATCACCCACAACAATATGGTCACGATTTGGATTGTTGTGGACAGAAACAGCGACAACAGATTTGAGGTTGTTCTTATTGATGCCTATCTTTCCAAAATGACCCGTCGCAGCTACTGCAGAGAGCGTATCAGCCATGCCTTCGGCATAAACTATTGGTCTTATACCATCGTCGTTGCCAACTCTTCCATGGGTGCCTACAGGATTTCCAGTATCTAAGTCATTAAAGACCGTACCTTCTGTAAATACCTTATTCGTTGTCCGACCCTTCTCATCTTTCCAGCCTTTGTCATAGATTTTTTGAAGTCCTGTGAAATTGCCATATTCATCCACCAGCTGATACATGCTAAATGTGCTGCCGTTAGGGGTTTTCGCCGTGCGAAGGTCAATTAAGTCAACATGTGATTGCAAACCTTTTTTAACATTGTAGGGTTCGTTACCGGTTGCTTGTATACCTTGTCCCCAGGTCATCAATGCATCCTGCAATGCCTTTTTAGTCTGTTCAGCTTCTCGTTTGGCTTTTTCTGCGAGTCGCTGTTGGTTATCTGCCTCTCGCTTAGCGATTTCCTCGGGTGAGCTACCACCAGTTTTGACTTTTCCTGTTCCACGCTCACTTTCATACAGGCTGAAGTCATAATCCCCTGATTTGAACTCAGTGAAAAATTCTCCGCCGCCCATCTTCAAGTTTTTAAACTGTAGGTAGATTCCAAGATGTTCTTTATCAGTTCTCTTAGATTTATACCGGTACGTAGAAGCAATGACAGAGCAACTTCCGTTATGGGCAGTTTGCTTTGGGAAAACGTCTTTTTGGCTGGCGTTACTAAGGAACATTTCAGTTCCGGTATACGGAGACGGCATTAATATATTCGGAGCGGTTTTAGCCCAATCAATTCCCGCTTCTTCAGCATATTTTTCAATTTGATCGTAATGCGCGTCCTTCATTGAATTGCCTGACAAACTATACTTTTGCTGTTGCCATTCAGCATAATCAGGGAAGCGAGGCTTAAACTTTTTTTCTATCGCAGTTTCAGGTCTTGCGCTTTGAGATAGTAAGTCGCCCAATTGTTCTTCTACTTGAAGGCGGTTTTTCTCAGGAAAACGCCAGGCTCCCGCTACGTTTTCTCCAGACAGATTTTTAGCAACATTAGAAATTCGCTTATGAAACGGTTGCTCATCAGTTCGACCATTAATATAAATGTAACTGGCTTTTCCGGTTTGTTTTTGTTCGCTGATGTATATTGCCGGGGTACCGGAGAGGTCGGATAATGTGCTTGCCACTTCCTTATAAGCAATAGCGGGGAAGATGTAGCTATTAGTATTCTCTTTATAAAATGGCTTAACGCCGACAGCCGCAGACTCAATACGGCTTTTATAATTATCCAACTCGGTACGAGGCCCTGTGACAGCAAAGCGAGAAAGCCGGCCGCTGCTATCCAGTTGTTGCTCAATTCGTAATGGGTAACCTTTGATGCCCGCAGAAAGAGATTTATTTGCTGTGCCAGGGGTATCGCTGTTAAATGACGGGGCATCGATATCATTATGAATACCGAGTAACCCGCTCACTGAGTTTTGAATCTTAGCTCGTGGCAACGGATGAGCAGAATCAATGCGGTTTGTCTGCTTGTTGATTGAAATGGCGGCCATGCTATATGCTTGGCGTACTTGACCTTGTATCTTCGCTTTATAATGCTGGGCGTTAGCGTATTTACTTAGGTTATTGGGATTGCCATAGTCATTAAAACTTACCCGACTTATTCCGGCAGCCTCGATCACAGCGTTATCTTTCCCAATTTCTCGGTTAAGTCGCGCAAGCATCCTGCGAAACTTATTATCCCCGCCGTTTTCATCATACAAACGCTGTATCGCATCTGAGGCTTTTTCATTTGGATAGGCATAAAACTCATACGGTACAACTGCTTTTTGACCGTTAGGTTGTGTATGCCCAACACGAACCATTAACCCACGTGAGTATCCGGGAACGGATTTGTTAGATGAACCTCGAAGAACATCGGTTAGCTCTTTCCTGAGACCTTTGATGTTTTGTAAGCGGGTGTAATCTGCATCAAGAACACTTGCACCAAGCGTTAGGAACCGATTATTACCGTTTCCTCGTGCAACAGGCTTTCTGTCTACTTTAATGGGAGTAACAAAGGTATGTTTTTGTTCCGGATTCTTGGTCACTGCCGAGGCAAAGTTAGCAGAAATAAATCCAGAGTCCGCATTAATAGTGTTTATGCCATAGGCGACTATATGGGCGCCCACGGGAGCATAGGTTTTGGCTGAGCTATCTGACAATGCAGAAACGAAGTTTTGTGCAGTACTGTTCTTGTTTTGAACCAGCGTTAACTTAGCATCGCTACCGTCCTTTAGGATGCCATAGATATATCCTTTCTCGACGTTATGTCCAGTTATCTGCAGCGTAATAAAATCTTTATTCAAGTTCATAAGTTAGCCCATGCCTAATGTATTTTGTTCGTCGACTGCTTCCTTGAGCTCGACTGGCTCTTGCGGTTGAAGCTTTTTCGAGATGGAATCTGCTTTAAGTAAATCGTTGTTGGCGACGTTCGTTTTCATCGCTTCATAATGTGTCTCAACCAGGTCTCGCGCCTGTGACTTAACTTCGCTTAAAACGCCACGGGTCTGACTGGTAAAATGGATGTGAATGTCTCGCGTGGTGAAGGCGTCCTTACTGATGCCAACCATTTCAAGAGAACTTAATACTTTGCTCTTATCTGCTTGTCCGTATGACTTGTATTGATTTGTATCTACGCCACTTGCTTCAGCCGCTTTAACAAGGGCATCAATGTCGTAAGTCGCAGACTTGTAGAAATCTTCTGGAACGCCTTGGCTTTGAAGACGGTTAACCGCGGATGCTATGTCAAAGTTGCTCTTACCGGATGCCGCTACAAGAGGATGCGGCGTAGCTGTTCCTGCTCGCTCTATTCCTACCAAGCGAGTTAATTCATCGCGCGTATGGTTAAATTGCTCCTCTGCAACTTCTTTGGCCATTTTAGAAACAGTATATTGTTGAGCGAGTTGTCTATAAGTTGTTGCTTCTTCTGGGGTGTATGTTGATTCAACTTTTGCCTGAAAAGTGGGCTGAACCCCGTTTTTGATATTTGCCCAGTGCTCATTGCCAACGTTTAATAACGTTTGAAATATTTCCGGGGTAGGGGAGATGCGCTCTTTCGAAATATCTACCCCAATCCCCATTTTTTCAGCGCTTTTTGCAAGCTCAATTGCCAGGCGCCAACCGTCGCCTTTCTGCTTGGCAAGATCTGTAATTGTTTTTGTCAGCTCTGGTGAAACAGAAAAGTTGTATTGGTCGCTGTGGCCTGACTCAATATTCTTATCGGCAAGCGCTAAATGGTTGAAGTGATGACGTATGCTGTCTGAATGCGTTAGTGTCTGCTCATAACCAACTTTTACGTCATAGGTGAAAATCGTGTTATCTATCTGGCCAAGTAGCACGTCTTTTTTGACTGCCCAAGGAATCCGGTTAGCTAATTGGTTTGCTGATTGCGAGCTTACAACGTCTTGAACGTCTGAAAAACCGTATTTTTCCATTGCCACCTGGCGCAATACAGCCTTTAGAAAACCCTCATCCTGCAGTGCAACATCAGGGGTGCGAATAGCGGTTAGTTGCTTTTGACGATAAACCTCAGTCGCTTCGTACTTTGGGTAATACTCATTATGTTTGTGCGCCCAAAGTGCTCGAATATCACGTGCGGTGAAGCCTGAGCTTTCAACCATAAGTCTCCGTAATTCTGACTCTTTAAGCAGCTTGGCGCCTACCTCAAGCCAGTTGCTCGCCTGCTGCTTACTAACGCCCCCAGATTTTACTTGTGGCAAAGCCATCACGTAGGGTTGAAATTTGCTGTACACGCTCTCCCAATTGGGCTTGGCGTACTGATAAATGGACGGGTCCGTTGCGTCGATTAAATTTGCCATAACATTACTTCTTATTTTTCACCTGCAATGAGGTTAAATGTCATCTGCGTTAGTGGATACAGCCGGACCGTCACTTTGCATTGTCTGTGCTGCAATCGGCGTTATTGCATCAATTAACTGCTCTACTTTAGCTTTAGAAACCAAAGCCCGGGTTATTAACCCGTAGTTGGTATTTGCAACAAAATAGGGGGTGGCAATATTGGGAAGTGAATTAAAAACTTTATTGTTTTGCTGCAGACTTTGGGCCGCCTTGATATTCACCACTGACTTGTTATCACTGACCAACTGGCTAAATGATTTTCGTTGTGCAAGGAGCTTTAGCCTATCTATTCGCGCTTTTGAATTCGTTTCACTAAGAAGATGAATAGCTTTGTCAGTTGAATCTTGTGGTTTAACAAACGCAACCGGTATGACTTTGATGCTAACTGAACGGGATTTTGCCATCTCAATTAGGTGAGGTAATTCTTGTTGGCAAGCAGGGCAGTTAAGATCCATAAACAAAAACAGCTCTCTGTTTCCTTCGCCAAGCTGAACATGTTGTAACCCCCTGACTTTATCCAAGATTACATTGTCAGATTCCTCTTCACTCTGTGATTGGGGCGTAGCTAAATGCCCAGCTGGTGGCTCAGTCGTGTCTTTTTCAAAGTTTTCGTCATTGAGCAATGCTGCCGCGGTACCGGCACTGTATTTTGCAACGAACTCGGTTGTTTTTTTCCTTAAGCTGATACGTTTTTTGTTGCGTTCTGCTATTTGCTCTAATACCGGTAGTCCACCAGCTTGTGCCTTATCAGCTATGTGTGGCGTGATCATCTGGCCATAAATTAGTGTTTCGAAATCACCAAGCATAAATAAAGAAAGAGACTCGCCTTCTTTAGATACAGCATCCAGCTTAAATACTCCCCCAGGAACCTGCTTAAAGCTTTTTACATAAGAGCCTGCGCCAAAGTAAGTAGTAACGAGTCCCTTGCCTCTGCGCTCTGCGGTAGATAGGTAGTCTGAAAAGGTGTCAGCGAACACTGAAGCAGGAATACTCGTCAATATACAAACCACTAAAACTAAAGACTTCATTCGATACCCTTTTTAAATTTTCTATAGTCAGTCTAAAGAGCAGTCGTGCGGGCATACAGGTAATAAAGTCGATAAATCGGGTTTGTGGTTGAGAGAAAAGGGCGGTTAAAAGAATATTCGCTCCACTAATTGAGTGAGGGTGAATTATGAAATCTTTAGTTTTAAGTTTGGCGGTAGCAGAGCCCTCCAGTGGAGGAATTAGAGTTAATGCAAACTGGGAAGAGCCATTTTTCAAAATACCCGTGCAAAATCGTGTTTTCATGCTGGCGCAATTTATAGCGCATTTATCCGGCACTATTCGCTCAATAAACGCCGATGTGATCCCAGATTCGCTGTCAGGTAACTCAGGCAATGTGGAAGTGAGCTTACCCATTGAAGGGGAGTCAGATGATTCAGACAGATCTGAGGTTCGCTTTACAGGCCTTCTTAACAACGCAGGTGAAGGTGAAAAAGCACTCGCAATTTACGCATGCATTCAATATCTAAAAAAACTCGGTGTTGTCTGGGTAAATAGCAGCGAGTCAATGCCTGCATGACGAATTTGAATTCCCCCCAGGTGGTGACTATCACAGATGAATTGCTGGAATACGCTTTGGGGCAAAACCGGCAAATGCAAAAGAAGCTACAGCGCAAACTGCTTTTATCGTCAGGATTGCTGGCCGTTATTGTCGGGCTGGGACTAACTCTAGCGTTTGATGCAACTGAATTACGCTTAAGCGAGCCGGTACTGGTTGATGAGGACAAAAATACAACAGTTATTCCTCCCATATTCAATCTTGAAAACTCTCTAGCATTTTCTGCCGCTTTAGCCGACAAGTATGCGATGCGGTTGATGAATTTCCACTTTTTAAATCTTGAAGATCAGATGCAAGAGCGACGCTCTCTGTTTGTGGACGATGCGACCTATGAAACTGTTTATAGACGACCGCTTCAAGACGCCGGAGCATTCGAACGAATTCAAAAAAATAATTACATCATTACCGCTGCAACAGTTAGAAATGCCGACCTCATGGCTGAGTTTATCGTCGATGGGGATCGATTCATTAAATATCAGATTCGAATGGTTCAGACCGCTGTAGGGCCTGCGGGAGAGCCCGAAAGCAATAAGGTCATACTCGAACTGACATTTAAACGCGTGTCGCGTGACAAAGCTATTGAAGGACTGTTAATCAGTGACTTGGGAACTATAAAGCGATGAGTTCAGAAAAAGAAAACCAATATAACGAAGAATTAGAACTGCTTTTCGGGGCTAAAACTAATTTGAGGGTGGCACATAAAGACACGGGGGTGTACCCATCTCAAATTGTACTGGACCGCAATGCTTTCTTGCGTCGCTTAAATAAGGTCTCGCTGGGGTTTGCTGTCTTTCTGGGGTTAGTAGTGGTTTCTCTGGCTATTGGGCTGAATATCTCAGCGAACCGACCCGTTCAAACTCTCGCTTATCTACTTGATAGCAAAAACAACATGACTGAGCTTCAACCCACGAATATTCCATCGGTTACGGACGAAGATGTGATGATTTTTGCAGTGAAGAAAGTGAAGCAATTTCATAAGCTATCCTTCACTGACTATATCGAACATACAGTGTCATTAGAAAGAGAGTTCACGACTCATACTGCTTTCGAAAACTATCAAAGAAGCCTCTTAAATAGCCTGATACTTACTCAAATACGTGATGATCGGCTTTCAAGCTGGGCTGAGCCAAGCGCAGCACCTGAAATTATCAATTTTAATGAAGATACGCTTACATGGCAGGTCAGGTTGAACTTCACATGGTATATGGGAGGAGGTAAGCAACAAACGAATGGGCGTGAATACACTGTAGATTTTCTGATTAAACGCGTTTCACGAAAGCACAATGAAAAAGGCCTGGCAGTCGATGCTTACTTCATAAAGCCTTTCGGCGGGGAATAAGAACATATGAAATTTTTAAATAAGTTCTCATTTCTGGCCCTGCTCTTGGCTACTGGGGTACAGGCTAATCAAAATAAAGATCCTGTTCCTGCTGATGTCGTTCCCTATACAGACGAAGCTCAGGCAACAGACTTAACAGATGAAGAAATGAAAGAACTGGCCTTTGAAATTTTTCTAGAAAGAAATTTCAAAATGACGCCGGAGCAGCTTAGGCAATACGCTGAGAAAAAACGTTCAGAGGCCGAAGCGCTGAAGCGTCAAAAACCTGCAGACTCTATACGCAAAGTCGATGCTCTTGACATCTCACCTGCAGCTAAACCATATCGAATTTATATCACACCGGGCTGGGATACCCATGTTTCATTTATTGATGCAGCAGGTAATGTCTGGCCGGTAATGTATCAAACAACAGGTTCTTCAGAAGAATTTAACGTAAAGCAAGTTATCAGCGAAACCTCAAATAAACTTCGAGTAAATGGGAAGTTTCGAGTGGGGTCTTCAAATCTGACTGTTGGCCTTAAAGGCATAGATGAGTTAATTACGCTTGAACTTGTGGCAGACAAGCAGAAATATCATTCGTCTTTGACTCTACAAATCCCCCAGCTCGGGCCCAATACATCAAGTGATATTACATCAGATGATAATCAGGCGATGATGTCCAATGAGCCATATATGCAAAAGGTTCTTCATGGAGGGGTCGGTTTACCAAATGATTTTAAAAAATTACAAAGCTCTCATCAGGATGTAAGCGCCTGGCAACGCGGTAACCTACTTTATATTTTAACTAATTTACATGTGCACGGGGTAGATCCTCTTAGCGTTCGTCATGGGCCGGGCGGTTATACCGCATATGAAATTTCTTACCTCCCATCTTTGCTTTTCACTACCGACAATGGCAATGCAGTGTCTGTCTATTTTCAAAAGGAGCGCGGCAGTTATGCGCAATAAAATCAATAAGTACACCAGCGCTTTGCTAGCACCTTCAAACCGCCCCTTTTTGTTTGTCGCCGGCGGCGTTCTTTTCGCGGTTGGTTTAGCATTTGTCATATTTACTATCGCGACGGGGGCCGAAGAAGAAGTCGCTAAAGCGCCACTTCAGGCTACCCCATCTAACTCTGTAGTGAATGTTGGTGCAGAAAGATCGGATGCTTATAAGGAAGCAGTTGAGCAAAAAAATAAGGAAAACTACGACCGAGCAATCCGGACCCAGAACGGTGTGCATATTCCTTTTGTTATAGATGGAAAAAAACCAGAGCCAATAGCCGGGGGAGATGCTGATGTCGCTACATGTGGGTGCACGATGTCAGATGCTGAATTTCACGCGCGCTTGTCACGTGCCGGCGTTGAGTTTGATAGTGACAACGACCTCATAACGCAGATTGGTGATAGTGATATTTATGTCGCCGCAGACAGGTACCTGGTTTCCGACGACAAGCAAAAGCTCAAGCTTCATGGTCTGGACGTGAAACTGTCTGATAGCGGGGGCATTGTTTGGGCAGACAACCGGCCAGTTGATATTGCTGGCATTGGTGAGCTTTTCTTAAGTGTGGATGGTGAAATCATAGATAAAGAAACTAATCTCATCCCAATGCGTGGACAATTGTTAACTCATGATGGCGTTGTGCTGCTTGCTAATGGACATTTTGCCTATAGAGCAGGAAACATGGTGCAAGTAGATAAAACTGACATCTATATAACTAGCGAATCACAACTGGTAACTGTAGATGCAAGACCAATTCGACACTCAGGCAATTTCGTTTTTCGTAATCGTGAGCGGGAAATAACGGACTCTCGCGGTGTTCCCGCAAGATGGGAAAACAACGTAGTTTTTCAGTCAAATGCCGGTCACCTAGTGGATAACAGCGGAACGACCTTCACGAAGCCCGGGATAATTTTTTCTTACAACGGGATCATGATTGATAACTTTGGAATGTTGACTGAGCCATTGACCAACCTTCGCCGAGTCGGTGACTCTGATATTCTGCTTGATGATAATGGAAATCTCAAAGATAGGTTCTCTGGTGCGATCACTTACTATACCGCTTCTGTAAAACTGGGTATTGGTCAAAGGCTTTTGTCAGGCGCCACCAACCTGAAGAACCATAAAGGCGCATCTGTACTACTGGAAGACGATGGTAGGTTAAGTGTCGATATCGGTAAAGGGAGTGTCCAGTCTGGTTTACTGAAAAATAGCAATGGTGTCGCTTATGACCGTAATGGGCACCTGCTTTCCCGACCTGGGAAGCTTTCACAAAAGGGCACATCTGATGTTTTTATTTCAAGTGATGGATTACTGGCCTCTGTAGGTGGAAAACCTCTGCTATTTAAACACAAGGACATGTTTCTCGACTTTAATACTTACCTTCCAAATAAACTCATTGGTTTACGCACGTACGATTTGGTGCAGGTGACAGATAAAGATGGCAATCAGCTCTATATTGATGAGTTGGGACGGTTTGTGACCAAAGATAACAAACTGGCACAGATTGGCGTTGATTTAACATCAAGTGAAGGCGTGGTCTTATCTTCTACTGGCGAAATGATGATGGACAAAAATGCTCGTAAGCCAGTGCTCAGCAAAGCTGGTGAGCAGCTTTTTTATAAAAATAAAGCTGTGTTTGAGGGGGTGAATGGCCAGCTCTTTGATGCAGAAGGTAATCCAATTTTTGATGAGAATGGTGGTCCACTTCGATTAAACGAGCAAGGATTCATTGTTGATGAAAATGGTGAGCTATCAGCCATGCAAGGGTTTAGCACCAAAAGCGGAAAAGTTGATCCTAAGACAGAGCAGTTTGATGTTATTAAGCCGTTATTAGGTCCAGATGGTAAACAGGTTTACCGAAATGGAAAGCCGGTGTTTCGCAAAGGCAATATTCTTTTGGATGAAAATGGGAATCAGCTGCGAGATGAATCTGGTTCTTTGCTAACGGTTGCTCCTGACGGAACGGTACAGAATGAGTTTGGAGTGGCTGATAAAGCAATAAACGATCAACTGACGAATCCTACTAATGGCTCGGGTAATCACAAATCAGCGTCAGTGCCTAAAGAGCTGGTTACTTTAAATGGAAAACCAATTACCCATAATGGAAAGCAGGTTTACCGTCGCCCGGATGGCGCTTTGGTTTACGCAAATGGTGAGGCAGTTAAAGGGCATGATGGTCGTGAACTGTTTCTTGATGAAAACATGCGCCTAAAAGATAAAACAGGGAAAAAAGCGATATCGCCATGGGATGAAGGCGCACTTTCAATAATAGCCAATGGTGGATTTGAGGCAGTAAACCCTTTAGGCCGCAGCTATAAAAGCGGCTTTATAAGAACCGAAGATGGATACATTCTTGATAAGAATGGCAAGCCTCTCACTTACAAAGATAAAAACGTCAGAGTAGGTGCTGACGGCCGAATTTACGATGAAGATGGAAACATAGTCACTGACTCAAAAGGTAACCCTTTATTCTTGAATGATAAGGGTGAGATCATTACTGAGGATGGAACGCCAGTTAAAGAGGCTATCTTTGCAGATGGTGACGGGCGTTTATTATTTGGTAACGGTAAACCGGTTACCTCTGCGATGAAGAAGATCGGTGAATCTGATGTGTATATTACACGCGATGGAAAGCTTCTTGATAAAGAGGGGAAGCCTTTCAAATATAAAGGTAAAGCTATTGAAATTGACCCTGAAACAGGTCGTTTAATTGATGAGGACGGTAACCCGCTGCGCGACCCTCGTGGTAACTCACTGTATTTAAGCGAAGCTGGTGAGTTTATAACTAAAGATGGAAAAAAAGCGAGCGGTGTAACACCGGTAAATGCTCAAGGTGTCGCTTTGGGGGCCAATGGAAAGCTTTTGGCCGGGTCTAAGCAGCTTACTAAAATACCTGGTACTGAATATTACAAGTCAGTTGAAGGGTTAGTAGTTGATGAAAACGGCAAACCCGTTTTGCGCGACGGTGAACATGTTTATGTAGATGGGACTAATCAGCTGGTGGATAGACTAAACCGACCCATAAGATACAGAGGCCAGCGGTTACGCCTTGATGGCCAAGGACAAGTCGTTGGTGCAAATGGCGATAGTATTATTATCGATGAAAAGCCGGTAACGCTGGGCAACCTAGACTTATTATCTGATGATGGCTTAGTCAAAGAGCCTGATAATAAAATCACCCCCCCATCTCTACCAGAGGAGCCGGCTAAGAAAAATGAATCTTCAGGCGTATCTTTGAAGGATAAAGAGGAAAACAATGATTCAGCCAAACAAGCTGAAGACACGCAAACAGATGATGGAAAGATTAAATTAAGTGCAGTAGACCAAGCCGCCAGAAGCCGGTTTGGTGCTCGGGTGGCTGGTTATATAACCGCAATGGAAAAAACAGCTAAAAGTTATGAAAAAAATATAATACCGAAATATAAGCCTACCGAGGTTACTGTCGCTAAAGCCCCGGGGATATCTTCTCAAGGAAGTACTCAGGTGAGTCCTGTCGGGAGTGACAGCAACACTGGAACTGAAAGTGTTGGACCCCAGTCACAAATTGTGGAGCCTACAGGCTCAACATACTTTGTTGTGACTACCCATGCCCTTAATACTGATTTCAACGATCGGCTCGAAGTTGAGATACATATGCCTTTTCCAGAGCATCCATTACATCTGGCCAAAGCATACGCAATCGTAGATTTGGTTTACGACAATGCCGTTCTTAAATTTAATCAGATTTGCCCTTTGGAATTAAAATGTTTCAGTACTGAAGGGCTGGCGTTAGACCCTTCCACGGCATCTGCCGGTATGGCCGCAGAAGTAGATGACCACTTCTGGTATCGGTTTGGGGGCGTATTCCTTGCGTCATTTGGAACCGGAGTTGCAGACGGTATTGCGAACTCTCAGGATCGTACTCAAATTACAGATAGTATCCCAGGGAGCACTTCAACAACGACAATCGTTGAAGGGTTAAATTATGCGGAGATTGCATTACAAGGGGTTGGGGAAGTTGGTCGGGCGCTGTTACCGTCACTGGCAGAACGGGTGAATCGACCGGTAACTGTGAAAATTCCTCAAAATACTGAAATGGTAATGAAAATCTTTACTCACATTACAGATAAAGATTTGCCTACTCAGCATTAACTGTAAGTCTGAAGCCATAATGACAATCACATTATGGCTACTGTAAGCAGAGCTGTAATATTTCATATAGCTCTGCTCGACCAGGCTAAAGCTTCACAGCATAATTAGTAACAGCTACAGGATAATAACTGAGTTAGATTTCAGAGACATATCGTTGCTAGCCACGGTGTAGGCTTAATGATAAATTTATTTATAACCTGATATAGCCAAACCATCCGAAATGTATCTACTAGCAATTATTTTTACAGCTGTTTTCTTACTGATAGTTTCATTTATACATATCAATCGCCTTAATAGAAAAGTCTCTCGAATCAAAACGGAGACTGAATTAAGTTTGAAAGCTGCAAAAAACTATAACGAGTCAGTAGCGAAGTTGAAAAAAGAAAGTTCTGAGCATCTCGGTAGGTATGAAAAACTAAGAAGTGAAGTTTCAGACGTTTTAGGTTTTATTCAAGGAAACGGCAAGCGCAAGCTTTATTTTTCAATTCTGGAGTATGATAAACAGAAGCGACCCGGTGGTTCACTGATCAGCGGAATTGTATTAGACAAAATACATCATTTGAATAGGCCGATTCCCCCCACGCCACCGCCATCAAACGACAACACACCATACCTTGACCGGCAGCAACTTAAAGAACAAAACCCTATGCATTAGGTTTCAAAAAATATTGGGGGAAGGGAAACATTTTCAACAGCCCTTCCATCCATTTTCTGATATTGAGAGAACAGTACCTTGAGATATCCTATTGGCTCGCTCATTAGCAGTGATGGTGATATCTAAGCTAGCCAGCCCCCCCCATCTGCTTCCTCTTCACGTAAAGCCCGAAAGTATTAATTCTAAGTTTCCCGATTTATTGACCTTATTTCATTGAGAGCGCCCGAGCGAGTGTTTAACTTAAGCCACATCAGTTAAATACCGGGGCACACGCAGTGAGCGCAGAACAATTTAATCCAGATTTTGCATCAGAAGAGAACGATGGTCTTGCATCAGTAACACCTTTTCCGAACGAGCAAAACGACAAAGCGCGTGAACAGATAGTCGATAAGACCAAATCAGTTAAACGCAGCCAGTCAGCTTGGTATAAAAGCAAGTACATTGTTGGCTCTGCAGTTGTTGCAATTGGAATTGGGGCAACTGTTACAGCAATGGGGCCAGATAAATTTTATGAGGCTGTCTCGAATTTGTCTTTGCCGGGATTCAAAGACAATAGTAATCGGCAGAACCTACTTGAGCAAAAGCTTGCTTCGCTACAAGCCCAAACAGATTCAGTAAAAGAACTTGCGCAAACAGTCAATATTAATAACCGGAATCAAACAACTGATCTCAAACAATCAGCTGAGGCAGCATTACAGGCAGGAGAGCTAAATAAAGCATCAGTACAGCGCCTTAATGAAAATCTCAGCCAATTACTTCAGCGTGTCGATGCATTGGAACAAGAGGTGTTGATGATAGCAACAAGCGGTCCAAGTGCTGGGATTGAAGATGTAAAAGAAAAGCTGGTTACAGTCACAGGTTCTTTATCAAAGATTGCTACTGATGTTGATACAAATACAAAAAATTACGGTTGGCTGGCTAATCGTACCAAGGCTCTGGAAGAGTGGAAATTAAGCTCAGAACCTGACACTGCAAAAGACAAAGAGCCGACTCATGCACGTCGATTCAAAGGTGAAGGTAAGCCTGCTGTTGAGAAATCCCCATGGGTTATAAAGCTAGTTAACTTCAACGCCAAACTTGGCTTTATCGTAAATACCGTAACTGGCCAAAAGCTTAGAGTTAAACCCGGTGTCGATGTGCCAAATTGCGGCCAGGTAACAGTGATGAGCGCCCAAACAAATTCGATCAAAGCCGGTAGCTGCTTGCTCAAACGAGGCTAAGAAATGGATTACTCTGCCGCTTTACAAGTGCTTCACTCTATCGCTAGGGCTCTTCCAGGCCTGTACAGCGCAGTTGTTGTCTTTAGCGCTATTACCGGTCTTATAGTTACATCTAAAGGTGTAACGCTATTAATACAAAGTAATAAGGCACAGCAGTCAGCACCTGGTAGTTGCTATTTCATGATTTTTTTGGGGCCATTGATGCTGTCTCTTGGGACGGTTTTGAATGTGGCCAGTTATACGCTTTTCAGGCGTTCAACCAATCCGGTAATTCTTCAGTCTTATTCACCTTATGCATCCAATGATGACTTTCGGGTGGGCCTGTACGCAATCACCACCTATATCACTTTTTTTGCGTGGGTTCTGGTTGCCAAAGCTATCTATGTTGGTGCTACAGGTGCCCATAACCGTCGAGAAAAATGGGTAAGTGAAGCGTTGGTCCTATGGGGGTTGGCTGGTTGCTGTGTTGCCTTTCCTTACTTCGTAGATGCTTTATCAATGACTCTTGGTCAGGGGCGATACGGTACTGAATATCTAACTTTTTAACGCAACTAATATCTCTGTGTTTTTTATTTAATTTAAAAAAGGGTAGTAAAAAAATGACAGTAAGTTCTAAAACAATGAAGCGAGTAACATCCTCAGTTTTACTTTTTATGTTTACAACTGTAGCCCAGGCCAATAACGATTGTGACATCGGCTGTATGGGAGATAACGCCAGCGCTGGTGGTTTAGGTGTATGGAAAGCAATCCAAATTGCATTGCTTATTATTGGAATATTAACTGCTGCTGCAGGAATTATTGGATTAGTCCAAGGTAGAAACGGTCAGGAAAGCAGTGGAAGCCATTGGAGAAAAATTGGTGGGGGCGGACTTCTGGCCGGCACTTTTGGAATTATACTCGCGGTTAATTCTCAGTTTTTCGGTAGTAGTGAAGAGGTTAGACAAACAAAAACGCTCATCGAACAGTCACGGTAGCTTGAACCGGTGATTTTAAATCTTCCAGATCGCCCTACAATGCCGGAGAGCCTGAATTATCAGGTAACCCGGCGTGAATGGGAAATTTTAAACGAATCTGAATTTACGTGTGCTTGCTGTGGTTTTGTTTCAAAATCATCACCAGAGGTCGTAAGTGGCTATATGGAAGTGATAGTTTTTAAGGACAGGCCCACAGTATTTTGTGCGCTTTGCAGTTCAGCGCTACGTTTGGGCAGAGCAGTAAATGGCACAACAAATCATGGTTTAATTCTACACGCCCCTGACATAACTCAGGGGCAGTTGAGCAATGCCGCTCGCATTCTAAATACTGCGATAATTGAAGAACTTCCATATCAGCATGAGGCTAATGCAGTTCAAACGAAATTTCAGCGAATGCAGGCCACTAAAAAAGACTACCTGTTTATGGTGGATGAAGGCTCAACTCAGCAGACAGTTAATGCATTAAAAAGCGTGCGTCGTAATTTTGAGGCTGAAGCATCAAAAATATTTGAGCACCTTCGTTATTTTCCTTCCCGAGCCACTTATCGTCATGTTTTTCAGTATTGGTACCGGACTAATCCTGACTACTTTGCAAAGCCTGTGTAATCTATTTCAAGAGAACCTTTCATGTTGTATAACCACCCTAATACGTTCGCGGAACGCGCACTCTCTACGTGGGAAACACTTGCCCAGATAGTATCGTCAAAACTGCTTAAACAAAGCCCTAAAGACCATGTGTCACTTGATACCGTTTTTGGAAAGCACTGTTTGATACAAGATGATGGTTCACTTATATCAGCGATACGTATTGATGGCTCCAGGCAAGTCGTTGGCGCTGATAAGCTGGATGAGCTGGTACTTTCGATAGAAGCTGAATTTAAAGCTTATCTGGGCAATGGTACTCACCGCATTATGCACTCTTTCTCGATGGATACTGATAAAACAGAGGAAGAGTTGGAGCAAGTATTCGGAGCCAATGCCAGAAAGACAGCAAAGAATCTTGGATTAATAGATACCAGTCTTATTGATGAATACATTCAAGCTAATGCAGCATTTTGTCACAGTGAACGCAACTATATTGTTGTCCAAACGAAAGTGCGCAACCTAACACCAACTGAAAGCAAGGAGCTGCAAAAGCTAAAATTAAATCAGGCTGAGGGCATGCCATTCATGACTAAGTGCCAGTCTATCGCAAACGGTGCTGAATATTATGCGAACAAGCATCTTACGTTGCTCGACAATTTGCGAGAGATGTTTCGCAATAATGATATTTTTTGTCGCCTACTGGACACCCATGAGATCACTTTTGATATGCGCCTCGCCTATGATAGCGCATGGACGGACCTCAACTATAAGGTCCAATTGCCCGGTGATAACCATAGTATGGAGTTGCCTGAGTCTCGCAAAGGGGACTTTTCTATGGTTGGCGTACCAAAACTGGCCGATCAGATAATGTCTCGTGAGATGGAGATTGTCGAAAGCTCTTTAGCAACAGTCGGAGACTCTGTATATGCCCCCTTATCTGTTTCATTTGCCCCGCAAAAAGCTAAACCATTTAATATACTGTACAGGGAATTAAAAAAAGCTGACATACCTTGCAGGATAACGTTTGATATGTCAGCTGATGGAATAAGCTTGTTGGTATTTCAAGAGACGATGGCTTCGTTTCTTCGAATTACCGACAAATTGGGTGGTACGCCAGACAACAAACATATTATTGAAGTATCTGAACGGCTTCGTGCTCTTCGTGAAGCCGGTGAAGAAATTATTCAATTAAGGATTTCAATTTGCACATGGGCGTATGATGGTGATGTTAGTCTAGCCAAAAAACGGCGTGAACAAATAGCTCGAATCCTTCAGTCTTGGGGGCATGCTGAATCCGCGCAAGCGGAAGGTGATGTTGTTGAATCTGTACTATCAAGTATCCCGGGCTTGACCAGGGGTAACTCAGCAAAACCGCTTCCCTATACCTTGTCCGATACAATCAGTTTGCTACCCATTACTCAGCCGGCAAGCGTATGGGAGTCAGGCTCGCGTATTATGCGCTCCATACGTGGCAAAATAATGCCAGTGCAGCCCTACTCAACCAAACAGTCTCACTGGACAAAAATGATCGTTGGGCCAATGGGATTTGGTAAAACAGTTGAGCTGGCGGGTGATAATTTTTCTCTTTTATTGCACCCTGACGCCCAAGAAATACCTTATATTCGTCAGATAGATATTGGCCCCGGCTCCAAAGGATTTGTTGAGCTTGTTAAATCTCTTCTTCCATTGAGCAAACAGCACCTAGCTGCATATTACCGGCTTCAAAATACGAAAGAAAATCGCATCAATCCCATGGATACGCAACTTGGTCTACGTTATCCACTTTCTGGCCATCGCTCTACAATATTAAACTTGGTCTCATCATTAACTGCCCAAGATGATGGTTCGGCGCCACCTGAAGGTACGCTGGATGTGATAAATGGCCTTATTGACTTGGCATACAAGCGTTTGTCTGAACGCCTTCACGCTCATACATACGTTCCAGGCTTATGTGAAGAGGTAGATGAAGCTTTAGAGAAATACAGTTTTGAATCAGAAGCAAAGCGTCCAATCTGGTGGGACATTGTAGACTTCCTTTATCTTCAGGATGAGCCCCGTCTTGCATCGTTGGCGCAACGATACGCAGTCCCTACAGTGCCCTATCTAAATTCACTTTGTTCGGATCCGCGGATTGCTGATGAATTTGTAGATGCAAAAACGTTAAGCCAAGAGCCGATAACCAGTTACGTTTCAAGAAAACTTCGTGCAGCTGTTAATGCCTATCCAATTCTTGGGGGCGAAACGCTTTTTGACATAGGCCAATCCAGGATTGTTTCATTAGATCTAGATGACGTCACTAAAGGGCGAGGAATTGAAGGGCAGCGTCGCACAACGCTTTTTTATACCTTGGCATACCATGTATTAACAACTGACATGTACAAGGGACCAGATTCATTAAAAGAAATGGAAGCAGAAGTTGGCCTGTACAAGATTGATTATCGAAGATATCACAAGCAGGACGTTGAGCGCTTACAGCGAACTGTCAAACGCTTTTGTGCTGATGAGATCCATCGTGGCAGTGAAGTGCCAGAATTCATCTTGCAGCTTATTACAGCCGTACTTGAGGGGCGTAAGTGGGGTGTTGATGTCACCCTTGCAAGTCAATTAGCAGATGCATTTCCTGCTGATATTAAAAGACTGGCATCTAGCATAATCATTTTAGGCTCAGGTACTGCTCAAAATGTTAAATCTATTGTTGAAGAGTTCCAGCTTAGTCCAACAATGGAATATCACTTAAAAAACAGTCTCAGAAAGCCGTCAAAACGTGGGGCGACCATGCTTGGCATATTCGATACTGACGATGGTTGGCTTGAGCAGCTTATGATGTCTACATTCGGCCCACAATTCTTATGGCGCGTGAATTCAACGCGTACTGACACCTACGTCGTTGAACAGTTGGCGCAAAGAATCGGAGAAAGTGAGGCGATGAAGCTGCTTGTCCACCGGTACCCGGGCGGTTCTCTTCAGGAAGATATTGAAGCCAGGCGTAAACATTTGGGCATCGAAGAGGATTTTGAGGAAGGTGTTACTAAAGCAGGGATCCTCGATGCGATAGTGGCCGATAATATGCGCTACTACAAACACCACTACATTCCAAACGCGGCATAAGAAAGGGGCTTGAAAGCCCCTTTTTTGTATCTATCGTTATTACTTGATTTCGTATTCTTCAAGCTGATTACCGTTATCTAAAGCCTGCTTGTAAACCTTTGGCATCCGACCAATACCTGTCCACAAATGCTCCTTCCCCTGATGGTCAACCAGGCGATACTTAATAGGACGTTTCTTGCCGGTATTTTTCGAAGGTTTATTGCTATCTGTCAAATCATCAAGAGAGAGCCCCTCTTCTTGAAGAAGCGCCAGCACGCTCTCAATCTTATTGTTTTTCTCTGCTTTTTCAGCTTCCAGTGCCGCTGCCTTCTCGCGTCGCTTTTCAATGATGTTTTCAAGCTTTGTGCGAATGTCTTCGAGCTGCTCGACTGTCAGTTCGTTGGTTGCTGCCTGAAGCTTTCTTTGGTGGGTTAACGTATCGGTAAAATCAGTCATAAGGATTATCGTAAATGTCTTATAAGCATATATATTTCGCTATGCTTACATTAATACATGATAAATCCAAGACTTTTTAATTTTGAAGCGATGAGCAAAAGTTCAAATGCGCTAAGTGTAATGACTATAAGCCGGAAAAGGGAAAAAATGCTGGTGGTTGGTGAAGATAATGTGAGAGGAAAAAAGCGGGCCTGAAGCCCGCTAATTATTAAAATGCGTAGCGAACATGCGCACCGGTGAATGAGAATTCATCACGGTCTTCATAGGTCGCACCGATAGCAAATGCAGGTGTGAAGTAATAATTTATTCCAGCTTTAAAACCGGTATTTGATGTTTCATCCAACTCAATTTGCTTAACCTGTGCTGACAGCTCAAGCTGGTCGATAACCATGGAGCGAACACCAATAGCAACACCAAAGCCGTTTTCATCGCCAGCGAAAAAGTTCTCACCTTCAAAGTTTACTTCAGCATCCAGATTTTCAAAACTTACAGTTGCAAATACATCTGTGCTTTTTGTCATGCCGTAACGATATCCCACACCCAGGCTCAATTGGCTCAGTTCAAGCTCGACGCCCATTTCTTCATCATCAAGGTTGCGATACCCACCGTTTACAAAAAAGTTTTCACCGACCAGCATAGAGCCTTCAATGTCAAAACCCGATGGTTCGAATACATCGACGTCGTCGACGTCAGCAACTTGATAGCCAGCTTCAACAAAATCCCAGGCAGGACCATCAGAGAAAGTCTGGGCAGAGAATGCGTTCATTGAAAAAGTGGCGATTGCAGCTGCAACTAAAGTGCGTTTCATTAAATAATTCCTTATAAATACTACTAGTCATAACGACGAGGGCACTTTAGGGCGTATGCATATCAAAATATAGGAAATAACTACAATAAATCGGGATAATTGAATTTAAAGCTGAATTCGCTTCTTATTTATACAAGTATTGACATCTGTGATATTGCTTGCTCTACAAAAGGATACTGCCTGACAAATTGACACAGAGATTAAAGATTGCTTTCAATATCTGTCAAATATAAACATAGGTGAATCAGCGACGCCCGGACCATTGCTGCTTTTATCTCATATAGCTTCTTACATTCTGCTACTTTGTACAGTTTCTCTGTCCATCTCTTCCTCTATACTTTTTTATTTTGAAGGAAAGCAAGGTGTACTCTCCAGTGTCTAAATTTCCTGCACTGGGCGAACCAGTTTTGCTCATGATTGGCCAACCTTTTTTTGTAACGAAAGCCTACTTTGACGGAGCCTGTTTCAGGCTGACAGAATACGCTTTCGAGTATGAAGTATTGCCTGCTGATGTGATGGGGTGGACGTATGATATAACTGCCCCGCTATCGTTGGTGTCGTGTAGTACACCCAAAGATAGTATGAGTTGTGCCTAACTGATATTTCACAAGAATTAACGTATTTTGCTATCCGCATCCTGTGATTTTGAAGCCCTAACCCCTTGAACGGCTGCTGTGTACGTATTGCTGCCGTTCATTTTTGTCCCTCAAGACACCTGTTCGTTTTATTTTACACTCAGCTGTTTTGCGTACGCCTAAGTGTATGACTTGGCGGTGTAAAGCTGTAAAATGCCAATAGTGATATATTTATTTGCGAACCGGTCTTCGAATATAAATAGGTTCGTAATATATAGGATGTGATGCCAGCTCAGTCTCAGCAAGGGATAGCGGGAGGTGGCCTCGTATGATAAAAATTAATATGCGGTTCTTAGGGCCGCATCATTTAAATGTTGGTTTTTAGGAAACAAGGATGACTATAGAAACGGACGAAGAATTAGCAGCTGCCGTTAAGAAAGCAGGGCTTTTGCTTCAGGAAATTCAAGATTATTGTGGCCGAGAAAATCGCCCAGATGCTAAAGTCCGTTTTCCCCGTGGTTACCTGAGAACTGCAAGCGAACAACGGAACAGGCTCAGCTTTGTACAGTCAAAAGAACTTAGGGCGAACCTCTCTTATACATTAATTCTGACAGATAGCGTTCTGTGGCTTTTAGTAAGAACAGATATATCTGCTACTGCTAAAGACATGCTAATAAAAATGTTTATTTTTCTTGGTGGCGCTCTTGTTGAAGGAATTCTTTCGGATTATTTAGTAGGTATAGTTGGGAAACAACGCTCATTTAAAAAGCGTTCTGAGTATCTTTTAAGTCAGGGGATTGTTTCCCAATCATTGCACGACGACTTAAATTGGGTTTGGGATATTAGGAATAATATGCACCTGTTTCTACTCGACGTGCGTGAGTATGAAAACCAATACAACGCCTCATCTCACGTGAGGTGTGCAAACGCTTTTAAAGAATTAATCAAGACTCTAAACGAAAAAGGCCGTATCAATGCAAACTAACATAACGCTGTTGGTACTCCCTTCAGTCGCTGGGACGCGAACACGGGGCCGCTCAGCGATTATAGCCCATGTCTGCGTCCCAAAGCTCAAAGCTTAGCGTTAGGCATCAGGAGACAGAATGGAATACTTGTTCAGCATATTATCTGGTGGCTTTAGTGGTGCGGTTTTGGTTTGGCTTGCCCAAGGATGGATTTCAGAGAGGCTGAAACAATCTATTAAACATGAATACGCGGAAAAATTAGAAAGCTATAAAACTGAATTAAATTCAAAAGTGGAAGCGATTAAGCACGAAAATCAGGTTTCACAACTGCGAACCTCACTGTTCTTTGATCATCAAAGAGATGCGTTTGCAACATTAATAACTAAAATGGCCCAAATCAACAAAGAGTGGGTGTCTCACTATGACCCTGAAGTAGGGTTGTATGAACCTGTTCCTTCAAACGGGCGGAGAGAGTTTGAAGAGCTCTTTTATCATCATCAATTGTTTTTAGATGAAGAGTGTCTAATGGCATTGTCATTAGTTAAAGACGCGTATATTCGCTCTCTGCCATTCGATGATGGAAGTGGTGCTCCTCCTCACCAAAATGAATCAAGTCAGCATGTTTCATTTATCGAGTATCTACAGCCAAGAATCGCTTCAGTATTTCGGAGCAAAATTGGTGTTGATTCTGATCCGCAACACCTAATGGATATTGCAGTTTTATCTGCAATTGAACTCGTTAATGGGTATCACTTTTTAGACATGGGGATTCCGCCTAAAGGAAACCTGTCGACCCGTAGAATCAAAGATGCTTCTGATAAAGTTAAGGTTGGTTTAGATAATATCGATGAGCTAATAACTTTGCTAAGAAGTTTTGATGAATATTTGAGCCGTGATGGGGGCTGGATTCACGAAGCTCAATTAAAGGTAAAGCAAACTTTAAATGTACTGGACAAATGCCTGACAAATCAAAGCACTCGGACGAAACTAGGTTGCGCCGGTGTTTGAGGCGTTGAATGTCTGCTGTTTGTCTAAAGCAGACCCCCTCTTTCTCTGTGTGATAATTGGTATACAATTTAGCTCTGGAGACCGGTGCGGTTCTTAACGCTTATTGTGCTCTCATTCTAATAAAAAACAGAAAGGAGGCGGAATCGTGGATGAAAAATCAACTGACCCAGGTTCCTATAATCAAGCTGTAATATCTGACGTCCAAGAAAGATTGAGACAGCTAAAAGAGGACCCTGATTCTTTTGAAAGTTATACCTTCGATGAGCTAAGCGCATTTGTTAAAGGTTGTTTTAAAGACGATAGATAAGGAAGCGCATAGTAGAGATTGTTATGCGCCTGTACTTGCCTTATACAACCTTGGCCGCTCTACGACCAACTGCCATTTGGCACTGCTCTTGTGCGCTGGCTTTCGCGTGTAATCCTGAAGGACTGTGAAATTTTGTTTCCCGGTGTGTCCAGCCAATAAGAAAGGCAGGCCGGCGCTGTAGCCCTTCATAATGCCATTGGCATCACGCACAGAGCACTCCGGACGTAACTTGATTGGTCTGCGCATGCTGAGCTTCTCTGAACCGCAATCAGCGATTAATTGCTGCTCCTGATCCACCAGCGCATTCCAGGATGATTTTGAATGGTTAGGAGGGATGGTGTAACGAGCGCTATTCAACTTTTCTATCCACTGCGATGCGGTATGAGTTTCAACCCGGGGGCGGCGAGACCAGTTAAAATAGAACCCTTTATGATCGCCTTCATAGGCATATATTCGGCGATAAGCCATGGTTGTGATTAGGTAGTTAAACCGGTCGTGCACTTCAAAAAACTTTTCTGCGGCATCATCATACTTTTGAACTTCGTTACGAAAGTTCATTTTCGCCTGGTTAACTTTGTCCACAGCTGCCGCCAGCTCCCCCCAGCTACAGCTTAGCGGGATAAGGCCAGGATACTTTTGGACAAAACGACGTGAAATGTCACTCTCGATAACATACATATCCTTGTAAGCGCGAATAGCCTCATTGATGGCGAATTGGCCATAAAGGGGCGTTACTGGTATCGCATCGTAATCATCAGCGATGAGTCGTGCTTCATCCTCTTTACTGATTCGGGGGAGCGAAAATATAACGGCCCCCTCCGGTTGTGCGTACTTGCGAACCAATTCACAGAGCTCGTTAAGCCCACTTTCTATATCGGTCATGTACAACTGCAGTAAGTTCACGCCTGCTCCTCGCAATCAAAAGCTGTTATTATGTACAGTATATCTTTTGACCGCGATCAGGGGAACAGTTACTTATACATCCTTCAATCGTCGCTTAGTCTCGTTTCGTGCATCCTGGATGGTGTCGTGTGCGCCACTTAATAAGGTGTCGAGGGCACACCATACCCGTCCGCTTGCATAAATTTTTCCGTTTTTGATAGCCCTGGGCGGAACCATGGCGGGCCCGAGTGAATAGACAAAATGATCCACTGTCGTATTTGGCCAGTTCGGATTGATAGTGCTTAAGTCAGTGACGACATTGTAGGAGTCAATGTGGTGAACTGACAGCAGTTTTCCATGTTTACGAAAAGCGATGTAGTTGGGAGGCGACGATGGCCAGCCGTTTAAGCCTACCGGATGGAAATAAGCGCTGTCTTTTTCAACGACATCAACCCAGGTATACCCGGGTCGTAGTTCGTCGGTTGATAACACTACGCAATAAGCTTGGTTGTCGTTCGGCGGGGTCATAAGATCATATCCTTTGAGGTGTTTTTGCAATTGGCTAAGCCAAAGCTTTTCAATTGATGAACCGCTTACTGACTTGTTTCTTTTCGCCATACTGGCCAGCTTACCCCACGAAATGTGAGTGAGGGGGTAATCATTAACCGTGGTTGGTAGGTTTCGGGCGGCATAATCATCACTGGCTGCACTCACCGTGATCACCTTACACAGGGGGGTGCGTTCAGGATTAAAGCGTGATGCATATAGCAGCAGTTGTTTGTTGCCTGGCAGGCTCCAATGCTTCTTAGCTTCGAAAACAAGATGAAATTCTCCTACGCAGAGCAATTCTAAGTCGCTGTAGCCACCATTTTTATGGTGCGCCTGTAAAAGTATTTCAGTTCTTTCAACAATATCCGGCGTGGCCGGGCAGTTCAGTGATTCAAGCAATGTGGTCAGTAAATGGGATGACTGTAACAACGTCCATCCCAGTGCATACGATGCACTATCTTCGCTGGTACCGTTTAGGGCGAAAACGGTCGGGCAGTCTTGTTTTGATTTTGTCAGTGTTGGCAAATCTCTATTCCTTTGCGAATGTCGCCGGCGT
Organism: Salinimonas iocasae; assembly: GCF_006228385.1. Lineage (GTDB taxonomy): Bacteria > Pseudomonadota > Gammaproteobacteria > Enterobacterales > Alteromonadaceae > Alteromonas > Alteromonas iocasae. The sequence goes on along the minus strand of NZ_CP039853.1, from coordinate 241,271 downwards.
TCCTAACTATAAAGCGAGCGGGGCATCATAAACGAATCAGTGACAAGAGGAAACGGGCCAAACCCCAATTATTTTACGGCACCATACCTCTTAGCACTTCTGCAAAACCTACCGGCAGCGGAGCTGCCGGACGCGCGCGCTTCGCGCCTGTCGGGCAGGGTGGCGTTTGCTCCCCTTTAAAAGAGCACGGGGTATCCCGAGAGGGTGTCAGCGGGGTTGGGTATGGTGTAAAGGCGGCCGGGTAGGGAGTGCGTAAAGTTGATTCTATGACGGAGTGCGGTAGGGCGGATTTGAGCAAGTTTGTTCAGAGTATGTCACTGATGTTTGGCGCCAGAGTGCGGGGGTGTTTGGTGGGTTCATGTGTTAGGTTTTATAGGGTATGGTGCCGTAATATTATTGATTATAGAGTTTTGTTGTTGCATTGCATTGGAAAAATTGCTGTTTGTTGTCTGATAAGACCGGTGCTTGGAGCGAAAGTATCCTATTGGTTGCAAATGTGCCGGTGAGAACCGTGCGCTGTGTGAAATGTAGGTCGTTTGTCAGGGGATTGACCACCAGATAGTACACAGAAGACGGGCGTAGCTTAAATAGATGCCGGTAACTCCGGTCATCAATGGTAGTTTTTCAAATCTACCGGTCATTTGCGCTACTTGGTGTCAGTTAGGTTCTTGCATCACTTAATGTCAACACTACCGAGTAGTGACGGGGTTGGGGTAGAGCATGGAAACCGTATTTATACATCCTTTAGTATAAAAAGACATTATACATATAATGGTATATTTTGATTTTATACTGTTTCATGTATATATTATGGAATATACAAACATCTGATAAGAGTTATCCATGAAAATAAACACCCCTAAAGATCTGAGTGCACTGTTAAGGGATGCTCGTAAAGCCAAAAAAATGAATCAAGCTGAGCTTGCTAAGCAAATCGGTGTTTATCAACGCGTAATTTCTAACTGTGAAACCATGCCTGAAAAAATGTCGGTCGATATGCTACTTAAACTTAGCGCGGCATTAAATCTGGATATCAAAGTAGAGCTACCGCAAAATACTATTACTAAACGGTCGCTGTCTTTCTAATGGGAAGGAAATCACATACTCAAACCCTTTACTGTTCAATGAACGGCTATGTAGTAGGGCAGCTATTCCTAAAAAGTGGGCGAATGAGCTTTAAATACGCTCCTGAGTGGATGAGCATGGAAGGTAGCAGAGCAATATCGCTTAGTTTACCTATGCAGATGTCCGAAATAAAAACCGATGCGGTTCACGCTTATTTTGATAACCTGTTACCGGATGCCGATGCTATTCGCCAGCACATGGTTGACCGGCTCGGCGCCAACAGCAGCAAGCCATTTGATTTGCTCGCCGAAGTAGGAAAAGATTGTGTAGGTGCATTAACCTTCACGAATCAGCCCCCGGAAGAGGAAATGCCGCCTTTGGCAATGACGCCACTTTCAGAAGCCCAGGTGGCAGAAACAATCCGAGAAGCGCGGCTTGAAAAAATGCTGGGAATGAACTCAGATGAAGATTTTCGTATCTCCTTGGCCGGCGCTCAGGAAAAAACGGCGCTGACGTGGTGGAATAACACGTGGTGCCGGCCGCATCAATCAACCCCGACCACCCATATCTTTAAACCGCCAATTCGACACCATGAAAACCTACGCATTGATTTGTCATCGAGCGTAGACAATGAATGGTTTTGTCTGGCCTTCATGCGCCATCTGGATATAACGGTTGCACAGGCTGAGATTGCACAATTTGAAGATCAAAAAGTCCTGGTCGTTGAACGCTTTGATAGACGGTTACAGCGCGATAATATCCTTAGGTTGCCGCAGGAAGATTTCTGCCAGGCGTTGGGCATGGCCAGCGGCTCGAAATATGAGGAAAACGGCGGTCCCGGGGCAGCAGCAATTATGGATCTACTTAGCCATTCATCCAATGCTTATGCTGACAGGCTCGCTTTTTTCCAGTCTCAGGTTGTTTTCTGGTTACTTGCAGCCATCGACGGCCACGCGAAAAATTTTAGTATTTCGCTTAATGCCGATGGGTTCCGGCTGACGCCGTTCTACGATGTGATCAGTGCTTATCCTTATTTTGGTCAGGGAAACATTCAGCGTCAGAAGATAAAAATGGCGATGAAGGTGCATAGTAAAAACACACACTACCGTTGGCATGATATCACCGCGCGACATTGGTTAGCTCATGGCATTTACTTAGGCCTGAGCCAAGACGACACTCTTAGCATATTGTCGTTTTTAACGGATAACATTGAAACAGCACTTGCACAAACCTTCGAAGAGGCAAACGCACATTTTGATGTGGCGGTGGGAACATCGATAGCTGATGGGGCTCTAGCGTGCAAACGCAAAGTCGTTGCATTATTGAATAGCTAAGTCGTACATCTCAAACACGATGTGGTAGTCATTTAATTGATGGCAGGAAAGAGCAAATCTCCGACCCGCCAAACGCTCACGGTTGTCTGCACCTTAGACCAAGCAGTGTAGTTCAATATAACGAACTTCATTACTTTTCACCTACCACTTTTGCGAACTGCTAAGTGTATGATTTGGCAGAATAAAGACGTACTATGATGTGGTAAGCCCCCAATTTTCTAGACATCTTCAAGCTGCTGATAATACTGCTTTTCATATCTGACTGGAGAAAGCCCTCCATTTGTACCATGATTGCGTCTGGGATTGTAAAATCCTTCGATGTAATCGAATATCTCAGCCCTCGCCTCAGCGCGCGTAGAGTAGATCTTTCTTTTCACCCGATCCTTTTTAAGCAAAGAGAAAAAGCTTTCGGCAACGGCATTGTCGTGGCAGTTGTCTTTCCTGCTCATGCTGGCTTCCAGGTTGTGCTCGTTTAGGAAGGAACGCCAATCAGATGAGGTATATTGAATCCCCTGATCTGAATGAACCAGCACTTTCTTTTTGGGTCGGCGACGCCAGACTGCCATCAACAGAGCATCAATGACTAAATCAGCTTTGGGGCTACTTTTCATTGTCCATCCAACGACGCGCCGCGAGAATAAGTCGATAACCACAGTAAGATATAGCCAGCCTTCGTAGGTACGGATGTAAGTAAAATCAGTCACCCAATAGCTGTAGCGACCTGACTTCTTATTCTGTCTGACCCGATTTTATCCGCACTTCCTGGCCCACAATCATTGATTCTACCCTATGAGGCTGGCTCACTTTAATTAAGAATGGAACCACATTGATTGATACTAGGACCGATTTCATCGGGTTGGGCCCCCTTTAATCGACTCTAAATTGGCAGTCCTGCTTCACGCATTTCAGCTGTCATTTCTTTCGCTCTATTTGGTTCTAGCCCTCCAGAGAATAATTTTCTTATTTCGGATGGGCGATAGCGGAATTGTTCAGCAATGACGCGCTCATTGTAACCATGCCTGATAAGTGTCGGTTCAATTTCATCTATGCGGCTAGACAGTGTTTCCTCCAAAAGGTCAACATTGATAGGTTTTATACCGACTTTGTAAGCTTCTTCTAGGGCTAATGTTAGATGTTGTTCTACCTGAAGAGGCGTACTGAGATGTTCAGTTAGATAATCCACTGCTTGGTCTTCAATAACGTCTTTTGGTTTTACATTGTCATTGGTGCATTTATCCAGGAGCCAGTAAATATAGTCGCGTAAAATACCCTGCGAGGCATCGAGAGACATGGTAACCGTGCGGTAGCCAACTTCTTCCATTGTGGGAGATTTCAGGTCATTTTTAAGTTTAGGGTGGCCCGCCAATACAATAGATAACTTGCCGCCGCCCTCATGGATGACTTCCATTAGGCGTTTAAGACCTGTCAGTGTGCGATGGTGCAGGTCATGGGCTTCATCACAAAATAACACAACAGGCTTTTTACTCTTCTTGATGAGCTCCTGCAAATCTCGCTCGCGCTTTTCGCCAAGCTTTGGTACCCGATAGCCATTATCACCTGAAACATCGTAAAACAACGCTGTGATCAAAGTGGTTAAATTTGTCTTGGATTTTTCCACTGAGAGTGACTTTGCGACTATCACATTTTTTTCAGCAGCTAATTGTTTTTGTATTTTTTCTAGGTAGGTAGTTTTGCCAATACCGACAACACCAGTCAGTGCGATGAGCTGGCCTTCAGGTATGATCTTTTTGAGTTGTCTGAATAACCTTTTGGCCGTGTCAGTTTCAAAGAAGTCTGCATCACGAAAATACTTCTTTATACCAAAGTGTTCCATGACTTCAATTTGCATGTTCTCCACTCCTATTATGGAAATATTCTTTTATCCATTTCATGACAGCCTCTTTATCTAAAGACTCAGACAAAATAGCATCAATCATATCTCTGTCGCCTTGCGCAAGTATTGTCAAGGGTTTACCTAAATACTTGGATATGGCAAGCTTGGCTTTCAGTATGTTTTCAAACCGCTTTTCGTTAAACGGGTCTGGATCATCAAATTCTCGCGTTGGTACTGGCTCAACTACGTTCTTCATTGACAAAATAACTTGGTGATTCTCATCGTTTTCAGAGTCCGGTAATTTAAGTGACTTTGCTAGCGTTTCGAGTTTTCCAAGCCGCTTCTCTGTTTTGGTTTGTTTAAACTTACGATATCGGTACAACGGAATTGGACCACTGATCGGGAAATAAGCACCGTATCGTTGTCCATCATGTTCAACATACAATTCGTCGTCAAACAGGCCCCACCAAAGTACGACTTGTTCACCTGCGAGGTCGGGATCTACCTCATATACACTGCCGTCAACGGGAATTCTGGCATCAATACCTACTTTCCGTTTTTCAGGTTCGCGTGCGAAAGATGAAAAACGCTCCCAGCTGCACATTTGTCTAACAGCACCGTCGATATTCTGAAGCCAGTCCTCCATCCGAGAATGTGGCTCTGCTCGATGTTGATGGTCGTTATATTTCTTCAGATAATCGCTCAACATCTGATTAGCTTCGACTTCGTTCTTTGGCTCTCGCAAGTGATAAAGGACCTCGTGGCATTCTTTTACTGTGCGAAAGGCCCTTTCTACTTTACCTTTTGATCTAGCAGTTTTTCGCCGTTTATCCTTGCTATCTGGCATATGTATCTTCACATCAATGCCTAAGTACTTCATCACAGACTGAAACACCCGACTTCGTGCAATTGGCCCGTTGTCCATGTAAATCATGTGTGGGATCCCTTGGAAGGGCAGATCTGGGTCTGACTTGGGGGACATGGCATTAAAAAGGAAGCGCAGCGCGTTACCTGCGTCTTCACCGTGAACATTTCGGTATTCCTGATAACAAACGCCGCTTCTATCATCAACGACAGAGTAAAGCATTAAAATAGGCAGACCTTTAGATTCGTCATACCAAAGCGGTTCGTCTACACTTTTTAAGTCAGAAGGGCTTAAATCAAATTGCCAGCACTCGTTGCTGTGTCTAGCCTGAAACCTGACGGCCGGCGAGTTTTTAATAAGGTTGCGTTTGTCTAACCCAAATTGCGCTAGATACCTGTTAACGGTTGTTTTGCTGAGCTTACCTTTTTCTAGCTTGATAAAACCGTATTCTGAATCAACACCCGTACTTTCCAGCAAATCAATAGCAACATTCGTAGAGATATGCCGTCCATTCTTGTTGGTGGTGCGAATTTTTAACGCGGCAATAATCTCGCAATACTTCTCCATCTCAGATATAGGAATGACTCTTGATTTGCCTGAATCTGTGCGCTTCAGTGGTTTGGGCTTGTTTACAGAACGTAGTTGCCGATAAAGAGTGCTTTTGGAAACACCATATAAATCACATGCTGATTTAACAATGTTTTTGCGCTCATCGGAACGCGCAGGGAATAGCTCCATCCGTGAAGACAGATCTAAAAGTACCTCTGGCGCAATCCGTTTGGCTTTCATGGCACAGTTACAGAACCTCTTCTTCAAGTGCTGCCTTACGGCGTTTGCTAACTTTAGAAATAGTGTGCCTAGAGCAACTTATTGTCCTTTCAATGAAGTTATAACTACGTCCATCATCGAGAAGTTGCAATATCCTACTATGCAAGTCTTTGTCTTCGCGACGGCCTTTATACTTCCCCTCTATTTTGGCTTTGGCGACCCCTTGCGCTTGCATCCTGCGTCGCTCTTCGTAATTTTTTCTGGCAAAGGCAGCAAGGAAATCAAGCATCATTGAGTTAATTGAAGAGAGAATGCGTTCAGTGAATTCATCAGCGTTGCGCATCAATGCGAAACTGGACGGCAAATCAAGTGAAACAATACGAATATTCTTATCGTTAATCAGCCGCTTCAACTGTTCCCAATCTTCACTTTTGAGTCGGCTTAGCCTGTCTATTTGCTCAACTAATAAAACGTCACCAGGCATGGCGATATCCAGTAACCTAAAAAGTTCAGGCCGTTGTAATTTTGCGCCGGATTCATTTTCAATAAACCAGTGAGCAACGCCGAACCCTAATTGTTCGGTAAATTTTTCTAATTCAGCTTTAGCTCTGGTTGCATCTTGCTCTTCGGTTGAAGCTCTTAGGTACCCATAAACTCGAAACATAGATTTCAGTGCGTTTTACAATGGTGTCTTAATGTGAGTGCATTATAGGTTTATTTTTTGAATTAATGCACTAAATAATTGAAAGTGCGTTAAGGGTATACTTTAATTGCACCAGATATTTTTGATTCCTCAGCAGTTTCCAAATAAATAATGGTATGCAAGTAGCCCCAAGCCAATGGGATACTACTACCTGGTGAGCATGTCTTTGTTAATTCAAGTAGATGAGGAAGTCATAAAGGAGTTTTTAATACAGTGGCAACAAGCAGTCGAACCTGATTAGCATCAGTAATGAGATTAAATCCTCAGTAAATACGAGCAGAATCGGAAGAATACAGTGGGTTCTTAGGGTCCGAAACCTCAACTAAAATCGAGCAAAAAAATGACCTCTGCTGAAAGAAGGGTTCTAGCGGATAATATCAAAAATATACGGTACTTAAGAAGCATGAACTGACCTCAATGTCACCCATACGAGCCAATATACTGGACTAATGAAAGGTGTTTCTCAATATTGAGAGCGCAATGAAGAAACTCTTGCGCTAGATGTGTCTTCTGCGCTCCCAAAGTACGGTTTACTTAGCTTAGGCAGCCATCTTTCGGCATTCATCAGCACAAGATTTGCAAGCACGAGCACATTCTTGACAATGATCCGGTTCGTGTTTAGCACAAAGCTCACCGCAAGCTTCACATATGTCAGCACAGAGACGGCAGATTTGCTTGGCATGCTCACTTCCTCTCGCCATTGCTGCCGCAGCTAGCCGACAGATATCAGCACAGTCTAAGTCTGCACGTATGCAATCTGCCATTTTCGCAGGATCAGGCTCCTGCAAACAGGCAGTTGAACAATGGTCGCAGGCAGTTGCACATTTGTAGCAAGCTTCAATACAACTAGTAAATTTATTATGAGACATAAATTATTTCCTCTTGTTTATGGTTTATACACCTAACTTCGGAACTTTGTAGGCAAGCAGCATTTATGCCAGTCGCTTGTTATCGTGCGTATGAAATTCTAATACTCCCCTCGCACCAAGCTGCCGGCAGCTTAAATTGAAGCATCTCTGCGCTCTTAGGATCTGGAGGTACTTAAAAGATTTGTAATAATTCCTTATTATCCTGAATTAATTACAAAGAAAATATAGGAGAGTGAAAGCAGACTTTATCTTCCTCAGCAATATCGTGAACTATCACGTCCTAACGCGGTGCTTGGGATAGCGGGTTGCGCTTTGTGCGGACAGAGTAAATAGCTTCCTGCTCAGTGTTAGGTTCAGCGGCTATCTCTTCTGTTTCATTAAACAGCTCCCCCAGCCCTGGTTACATTGGCTTTGTTGCTTTTCCCATCCTGCTTCTGCTGCACCAGGCGAAACTGTTCCTCCAAAAATTGCGGTTCTCCAGTTGCTCAAAACTGTTCCTCAAGTTCAGCGATGCAGCAATTGCTTCGTTAATTGCACTAAATACCAAATGTGATTAGAAATCTTACCAGATTCAGTAAATACACAAAGGTTTCAGCCCATAGTCAGCCTGCTCCGCAAAACTAGCCGCAAACTAGGGAAACTGCGAATAAGTCCCGCAGTTTAACGCTTAGTTAAGCCGCAGCATCACCTGCCTAATTTTTAAACTCTAATTTTGCAATTTAGGCCAATATGCCGTTGTTTTAGGCAGGATTTTGGCCTTATTCCGGGCTATTCCCGGATTTTAGACAGATCTTGGCTGTCGTCGTAACATCTGGTCTACTTTAAACAGGTTCGCCAAGGTGAATAGCATGGCTAACTGTGAGTCATTTTTTATCAATCCCTTATAGCGAGCTTTGATAAAACCAAATTGGCATTTGATGATGCGAAACGGGTGTTCCACCTTCGCCCGAATGCTGGCTTTTAAATATTCGATGTTGATGGCAGTTTTGTTTTTGCGGGGATGCTTTTTCAGTGCCCGAACTTTTCCGGGACGCTCAGCAATCAGCTATTCCACATCCTTTTCTTTAAGTTCTTCACGCTTCTCTGCGCCTTGATATCCAGCATCGCCAGAGATGAATTCCTCATCGCCATGCAACAGGTTCTTCATCTGATTCAGGTCATGTTCGTTGGCGGCGGTGGTCACCAGCGTATGAGTCAGACCGCTCTTGGCATCCACACCGATATGGGCTTTCATACCGAAGTGCCACTCATTACCTTTCTTGGTCTGATGCATATCCGGGTCACGTTCATTCTTTTTGTTTTTAGTGGAGCTGGGGGCTTCAATAATCGTGGCATCCACCAGTGTGCCCTGCGTCATCATCACACCGCAGTCAGACAGCCATTGATTGACCGTTTTGAATAATTGGCGAGTCAGCTTGTGTTTTTCCAGCAAGTGCCGGAAGTTCATAATGGTTGTGCGGTCAGGAATGGCTTTATCCAGTGATAGTTGCGCAAATTGACGCATCGAAGCAATTTCATATAACGCATCTTCCATCGCTTCATCACCGAGGCTATACCATTGCTGCATACAATGAATGCGAAACATGGTCTCAAGCGCATACGGACGTCTGCCATTGCCTGCTTTAGGATAAAAGGGTTCAATCACTTCCAGCAGTTGAGACCACGGCAGCAGGTTATCCATTCTGGATAAGAAAATCTCTTTTCTCGTCTGGCGACGTTTGCTGGAAAACTCACTATCGGCAAAAGTTAACTGTTGGCTCATGGGCGGTAATGGCTGTGATTTACTATGCAGCTATGATCTCACATTCAGGACTTATTCGCATCTTCCCTAGCTGAACATCTCAGTACGCCTCTTCAGGTAGAACAACATCTAACATTAGCCCTAGAAGAAGCTTACAAAGTCGGTATAAAACCTATCAATGTTGACCTTTTGGAGGAAACACTGTCTAGCCGCATATATGAAATTGAACCGACACTTATCAGGCATGGTTACAATGAGCGCGTCATTGCTGAACAATTCCGCTATCGCCCATCCGAAATAAGAAAATTATTCTCTGGAGGGCTAGAACCAAATAGAGCGAAAGAAATGACAGCTGAAATGCGTGAAGCAGGACTGCCAATTTAGAGTCGATTAAAGTGGGCCCAAGCCGATGAAATCAGTCCCAGTGTTAATCAATGTGGTTCCATTCTTAATTAAAGTGAGCCAGCCTCATAGGGTAGAATCAATGATTGTGGGTCAGAACATGCTGATAAAATCGGGTCAGGCAAAATAAGATGTCAGGCCGCTACACCTATCAATAGTGGATTGTTCTCAATTGCCCGAGTGACCAAATCACTAATCATTGACGACCTCTTCATTTATCATGTCCGTATTTCTCCCGACCCGCTTTAAATCAGCAATCGCACGCTTGGCTCTGGCCCGAAAAATCCGTGTATCAGGATCATAATACACATCTTCCTCGGACAGGTTTTTGCGACTTGTGTGCGTGAACTCGATTGTCCCATATCGCGTCTCTATTTTACCACTGCGCCCTTGTGTCATAACGGTAAGGTAGCCAAAGGGGATTTGCGATATTATCCCTTGTCTAGAAAGTTCACTTTCTAAGCTGACATAGATAAATTTATCCCAGTGCAAACGAGAGGCAATATATTCAAGCACTCCTCGTTTTGTAGGCTCATTGCCAGGTAATGCATATATGTCCCGGCAAACTTTCAATAGCCATCTCTTTGAAACACCTTTGGACAACTTCTTTCGAAAATTGTCATTTACGCTTTCTTCTGTTGCCAATCCGATATCGCGGGTCGTAAATATCCCGAAGTGACCGTTTTTAATGGCAAGATGAAGTGCAGTAGTAACCTTAAGAGCAAAGTTCATATACACTTTTTCTCCACATAGGCGAATTTATGTGTAGATAATAGCATAAATTTGCTAGTTTACACATTTTCATCTCTATGGCGAAAAGTTGTAGATATAAAGGTTTGTTCCGATGACCGTTTTACGAAATGGGTTTTGCGTGTGATGATCATAGAGTGCAGCGGCAAGAATGGACCTAAATGATTCACAAACCGACCACTATCGTTTGATTAGTTGGTCTTTCCACAAGTTCGCGCTACTCAAAAGCTGGTTGTGAACTTGTGGTGAATATATCTGCAGTCGAGTTGCGGCAGCAAAAACTTGTTCGGGGTTAGTTATAAAGCCTTTTAACTCACACAGTAGCTTTTGCTTCGAAGTTGTACCGTAATGACGATCTACCTCCGCCCAGACTTCTTGTGGGGGCGCCCCCCATTGATGAAACATCATCAACAGATCGATAAAGTCTGTCTTGGCTGGCGCCATCCCTCCGTCAGTAAGTGAGAGTATCTTGGTGATATAACAACTTGACCGGTCAATACACTCAGCGGGGAAGGGCGCTTTAATTGCTTTTTTTAATCGAAACCCTGTGAGATTTTTAATCTCTACCGTCAACGATGTACCGTTTATGCTTATGACCGTCCTTATCCCGTACTGGTCGCATATAACCTCACGCGCCAGCTCAAAAGGTTTAGTGGTTATTTCCCCCAGGCTGGTTGTGCTGACCTGAGCTCTTACAGCTCGGAAACTTTGAGTATCTAAGCATAGAAAATCAATATTACCCGATTCGCGGTATTGGCCCAGTTCCATTACTATCCGGGTATCACCACCAACCAAAACATGATTCTTGCGCAGAAAGTCTTTGTTGAAGATGGCCAACGCCATTGCGACGACTTCATGTCGCTTATATTTATAAGTCACATCAGTCTGCCGGTAAAAAGTGGCCGTTGCCCTGTTCTGCAATTAGCCGGTCGATAAGGACGCGCTCATCTTCCGTTAACTGGTCTTCATCCAGGTAACGCCAGCGGCTCTCATAGTAGGTGAAAGCTTCTTTGTCGCTTATTTCAGTGCGACCTTTCTGGTCCCATAAGATAGCTTCCAATTGTGGGTAGTCTGTAATCTGAATCATGCACTGTCCAAAATTACCTTATAGCTGAGTGTACACACAACATACTCATTTATTAAGGCACAAATGCGTTTCCTTACGCAGCTGGGTAGGGGAGCCGCCCACCAACATAAAATCGTTTAATACGAAATGTCACGGGGAGTTGTCTTGGCAGAGAAAACCTTAAAATTTTGCCGCTCGGTAATGTTTCGCACTGGACTGCCGTGATGTTTTCCGGCTTTGTCGACGTGATCACTGCCGGTGTATCAATGGCCACATTTATTCGTTCACCTGCCCTGGCTGATATAAATCTGATGACCTCAGCACCAGCCTTACGTGCTTCACCGCCTACAGCATGCGAATACGCATAGGACGTTTTACTTAAGAGTTCGGCGATAACGTTAGCATCCGAAGCTTTCGTCAAATCTACTAACTTTTCTGTTTCTGCATGACCAGAGAATAGCTGGTGATCAGAATGTGCTTTACCAGGATATGCTGTTTCCGTACCATCGAAGAACACAAACCGATAAAAAGCTGCTTCGACAAGGCATGTTTGCTCATCTTCACTTGCGAAAAATAGCTCGCCTCGGCCTAGGTACCAAATCGTGATCCATGTTTGAGAGGTGGGTACCGGAACGGGGTTTTAATCAGGTAGTCGTATTTGCCGATATCTTCAGGGTAGGGCGGCTTGAAGTCTTTAAGTATATCCTCCAATACCGCCTGAACTTCAAGACCATCCACCAAAGCGTAAGTTGCCGCTTCTTCTTGAGATTCCACTAGCCGGTCTACTGAGCCTTCATACACGCGTAGGCCACCACAATGACCGATTACTTCAAGAGGCTTCAAACCTTGGCTCGCATAGCATCCAGGTACGCATTTATTTCAGCCAGGCCGGTAATACGTGTGACTAATTGCATGGGTATACCGCGCAAATGTTTGTTTGAAGTTGAGAACCAATGCTTCATTGCAGCCTTATCGCCCCCAAGGATTGCATATAACGACTGGTAAAGGTGGATGAATAGCACCTGTATTTCATGCTCTTTGCTGCTTAAACTAAACCCTTGCGAAAGCGTAAACCTTGTGTGAGTCTCACCTAAAATTGCCGCTGCCTTGGCATCGGTTAAGCCGAAGTCCTTGTAGGCGCTCCTATAAGCCCTAGCAACTACCATCTGTCTGTCTACACTTTGGCGTCCCATGATGCCCCTTTAAAGTTGAAATCACTGAATACGTATAATTGTATTCAGTTAGCCTAATTTTCGCACATATTTGTACGTAGCAATTTGCACTTGAGCGATCTGACATTCTTAGAATATCTGACAGAACATGATCTGCACGAAACCATTAATAATGGGTATAAATAATTTGGTGGGATTTACACCATCTTCTCTTTTGCCCACTCTGCGAATTCCTGGTAAGTGCAATACCCAGACTGCCCCTTTCCGCTGCCTCCTACAGTGCGATAAATTAGCATATGCTGATGGCGGTTCTTGTGGGCTTTTTCATCAATCACCTGGCGGACTGACCACAACCTCCCGGGTTTGTTATTGGTATAAAACGCGCCTATTTCCAGTTCAAATCCGGCAATAAGCTCTTCATGAAGGACGGCGTCGGCTAGATCGATAATATGTTTAAGTTGCTTGTCGCTGGCATCAATAACTAAATCGGAACGTTTTATGGCTTCATGAATATGGCGCATCTTTATTCTACGGGTATCGGGGTGATATCCGATGGTTTTGTAACGCATTAGGCTTTGAGGATAACGGCGCCATTCAAAGAAATTGTTAAAAATCATGGCCACCGCAAACAAAATACTGCAGTTGATGAGCGTGGGCGTAATAATATATCCATAGCCAAGTTGCTCAATAACCGGGCCACCAATCACTGCGGCGAGCGCGGTTGCACCGCCTGGTGGATGGAGTGACCGGGAGATGTGCATAACCAGTATTGAGCCGGCAACGGCCACAGGAGCAGCCACAAAGATATTTTCAATAAATTGAGCGCTGGTGACACCGACCGCAGCGGATAACAAGTTTCCTGCAAACAGCGCCCATGGGGTTGATAGCTGGCCGTGCGGTACGGCAAAAAGTAATACGGTTGAGGCTCCCATTGACGGTAATATCGCTGCAGAACCCACTGTACCTAACATCCAAGTCGTAGTGTAAAAACAGCAAAAAATGGCTAGCATGCCGCCCAGGGTCGCTACGAGTTTTTCGGAGGTGACAACACTATTCTGAATACCTAAAAAATGAAAAACGGCTTTTAACATATTATTCCTTCACATTGTCCGGGGATAACACAGTCACTGCTGCGTCACCTTTTTCTCAACTTTTACACCCAGGCGCTTGGCCAGGCGACTCAGATTGGCCCTGTCCATAGACAAACGTTGTGCCGCTTTACTCCAGTTTCCATTTGTGTGTTTGAGAGTGTCGCTGATAAGCGTCCGCTGGAATGCATCGGTTTGAACTTTCAGATCCACCGGAGGCTGTGCCTCAACCGTGGGCGATGGGACCTCTTTATCCGCCTGCAAAGATGAATAACTAAGTTGCAAACCGGTCAGGTGGGTCGGCGATATTGTAGTGACACCGGTGGGCATTTCTTCTCGGGCATAAAGTGCTGCTCTGGAGATAACATGTTCGAGTTCACGGATATTGCCCGGCCATGCATAACTGACGATACTTTCCATCGCCTGTCCTGAGATAGTCAGTTGCTGTAAACCCAGCTTGCGTCGAGTTCTTTCGGTGAAAAAACCGGCCAGCAGTGGAATGTCACTTCGTCTCTCTCTTAAAGAAGGAACGTGTATAGGGAATGCACCAAGCCGGTGATACAAATCGTTACGAAAACGTCCGGCGTTGACCTCTTCTTCAAGATGCCGGTTAGTAGCAGCAATGATCCTGACATCAACTTTTCGAACAGTATCTCTGCCTACAACTTGTATTTCCTGATGCTGGATAGCACGAAGCAAAGTACCTTGCACCTCCAGGGGAAGCTCACCAATTTCATCCAGGAACAAAGTTCCGCCGTCTGCTAACAGAAATTTGCCCTGGCGATCCTTATCCGCATTCGTAAACGCCCCTTTAACATGGCCAAATAGTTCACTTTCAATCAGGTGGCGCGCAATGGCAGCACAGTTGACATACACCAGTGGCTTGCTTTTTCGGTTTGATTGCTGGTGCAAAGCGCGGGCAACTAACTCTTTACCCACCCCGCTTTCACCTTCTATTAGAATAGTGAGTTCAGAAGAGGCGGCTAAGCGGATAGATTTTTTTAAGGATTTTATTACGGTGCTGGTACCTATCATCTCGGCTTGGTTGTGCTCCTCCGCATTATGCTCACTAATGGCTTGCAGAATATGCTGCGCCTGATTGGTTTTGCTTTGTAGTTGGTCAATGATCAAACGAGAGGCTAAAAATCCGGACGCCAGTGAAGCCAGGGTATCCAGGCTTGTATTATCCAGTAAATCAAATTGATTCGGCGCCACACTATCGAGCGTTAATACACCCAAAAGTTGGCTGTTTTTATATAGAGTTATGCCCATACAGGAATGCACGGTAATGGTATCGTGGTTACAAATCATCCCATCGTAAGGGTCAGGCAGTGCACAGTCTGCGGCAAAACGAACCGCTTTATACTCGTTACAGATGACCTTTAGGCGGGGATGTTGGTGAATTAGAAAACGACGCCCCATGACATCTGGGCTAAGACCGCGCTGCGCCACGGGGATTAGCGTACCCTGTTCATGAAGTAACAGCGCAACCGCGTCACAACTTATAGTTGCACAAATCGCGGCAATCAATCTTTCAAACGAATTTTCTGTGGTGACTGCACTTGATAAATCCAGTGCAAAGTTGATTAAAGCATGGCTGGATATTCTATTCATTATTTCTGCACCGCCAAATTATCGTGTCATTTTGACACAAAAGAAATCATATGACATTTTTTGCGTGTGTCATTTTGACACATTTTAGCTTGCGTTTTTTTAAGCCTATGTTTTTGAATGTATATTTTTGTGGCACGCGTTTGGCAATTGCTTTAGCAAGCAACAGTATATTGTCTAACCAAAGAGCACCCTAATGTTATCACAGACACATATTCAGACCGTAAAAGCGACTATTCCATTACTTGCCAACGCAGGAACCGCTCTCACCACATATTTTTATGAGCGCATGTTTACACATAATCCCGAGCTTAAGAATGTGTTTAACATGACCCATCAAAAAACCGGTCGTCAGCCAGCAGCACTTTTTGACGCGATAGCGGCCTATGCCACATACATTGATGATCTGGATGTATTAGAAGATGCGGTGACGCGCATTGCCCACAAACATACCAGCTTTAATATTCAGCCTGAGCAATATGAAATCGTCGGTCACCATCTGATTGAGACATTGCGAGAGCTCGCATCTGATGATTTTACTCCCGCGGTTGAAGAGGCATGGGTAGCAGCTTATGGTCAGCTGGCAGATATCTTTATTAAGATAGAAGGCGATCTTTACCGTCAGCGCGCGGCAGCAGAAGGCGGCTGGGAAGGATTCAGGGAATTCCGTATTGCAGCGAAATCGCCTGAGTCCGATCTTGTCACCAGCTTTGTGTTTGAACCAGTAGATGGCAAAAAAGTTATTGATTTTCAGCCAGGGCAATATATTGGCATTAAAGTACACCCTGAAGGCAGCCAGTATGAGGAAATCCGTCAGTATTCGCTTTCAACAGCGCCCAATGGAAATACGTACCGGATAAGTGTTAAACGAGAAGGTGACGACAGTACAGCTGGTGTACTGTCCAATTATCTGCACAACCACCTTAATGTAGGTGATATCGTTGAGCTGATGCCGCCCGCCGGGGACTTTTATCTAAAACAATCAGCATCACCGGTAGTGCTTATCTCGGCCGGTGTTGGACTGACTCCCATGCAGGCAATGTTAGACACACTGGCACAGCAGCAACATCAATACCCGATAAGCTATCTTCATGCATGCAAAACCCCTACGCAGCATTCTTTTAAACAGCATGTCGAAAGTCTTATGAGTGCACTGGATATGCAGGTGTATACCTGGTACGAAAACTCTCCAAAACTCAATTACGGGGAGTTTGAAGGCACCCTGCAAATTGAAGCAGTTAAAGACAAGCTTCCGTTAAACAGCGGCGATTTCTACCTATGCGGGCCGGTACCATTTATGCTTTCTGTGAAACAGCAGCTCGTAAACGTTGGGATTGATAATGACCGCATTCACTATGAGTTGTTTGGTCCTCATAAAGATATTTGATTATCCACTCGTGACGCAAAGGTAATCAACCTTTGCGTCACTTATTGAGAAGCCCTTTTTTCAACCACTAAGACGTCTAAATCAAAGATGTAAAATCTAATGTTAGTTAATCACCTCACATACTGCTTTTTATGATTTTAATGCAACAGGGGGTTATTAGTCGTCGAAATAAGTTTACGCTCCAGGACATCACTTATATGGATAAGCGTACACCTTTTTAACGAAGCGTCAGGTTCCCGCTTGGGGGAGATGATTAACTGTATTCGTATAGGCAGTGTAATAATTTTTATCGAAAAAAACCTATCATTGAAATTTCACTGTTAATTAAAACCCGGGCTACCCCTTCCTCATTATTTTAGCGAGCATAGCTTTTATAACGTGAAAAAGTATAAATAAATTGACTATCACGAAGAGAGCAAAGAGTGGATAAAACCAAGCATAGAAAAATTTTGCATCTGTTAGTGCTTCCTCTGAACGGAGCTGAATAGTTTTGCGCATTGACTGGGCGGTCACTTTTGTCTTTTGACGTGCCTGAGAAATTTGCTCAAAAACCCCTTCTGTTTCCAGTAAAACAACCTTGCTAACGGTTTTACCATCGGTTTCACCGAGCGCCTTGTCGTACTCAAATCGAATGAAGCCGTTGGCCAGAAGCGCAGGTTCAATGAGTTTATAGCTGGGGCCTGACTCCTCAAATACATATTGGTTAACACTTATAATCGAATAATCGGGCTGAACACCTTGTAGCTTGAAATCACTGTATCTGGCATTCCTATCTGCGCCCATATATATTTTAACGCTGGGGAAAAGTTTACTCTGTGGCCTTGGTGGCTAGTGATTTTTTTCATTTTATTAAAGTGGATATCAAAAATATCCCACCAAACTTTATTAAATGGCTCAGTTGCCACTACATCAGTTTCGAAACTAAACTCAAGCGCAAGCCCTTTGTTTATACCCCAGACATAAAATATCTTGAAATCATTGTTTATCAGCCTTTTATCCTTAGTGTACTGGATTGTTTCTTGCGCGTATGCACAAGAGGAAGTGGCAAATAGGCAAACAAAAAAGACTGTTCGGAGATAGTTTTTCCTGACCAAGACTTACCCTCTGCTTTCCAAAATGTTAACAATTTTTAACAAAGCAGAGAGTAGGCCGCAATTTGTGCTATTACTTATGTTTCTCAAGGGGGAGAGCCTTAGGATCTATATCCTTAGAATATTGAGGGGCGATTGAGTAGGCCCCGAAATGTTGATGATAAGATAATTTTGTAGGAAGTTAATCAGTAAAGCCCTTGATTGAAGGAGTTTGGACGAGCAGAATTTTTTTACAAAGATTTGTTATAGGGAAAATGCACAGAGTTGCGCCAGATACGTCGAGAAAGTGGGCTACACGTATTTACCACAGCAGTGCGCTGTCTTTGCTAATCCCTCAGCGTTTTTAACAAATTCATCTTTTTACGCCACTCTCTAAGCATGTATCTATGCTTTTCAACTAGAACGCTACTTGTTTTACAAATATCGTCAAACTCAGATCGTGCCTCTTTCACTGTCCAATAGAACTCGTGGCTTCTCAAATCCATTTCAAACTTTTCAACAGCTTTAATGTGCCTTGCTATTAATTTTTCCATGATTATCGTGGCTTTACTTTCTTATTATTAATTTTATAGCACAAATTAAAGCAGTGTAAACCTGATTGGGGTGTTAATAAAAACGTCCGATTTATATTGGTACAAGCTTGCTTTTGAGAGGCATTTTACCAGCACTCAGTGATGGCCTGGTATCAGTGCGTTTAGCAGACCAGATTGTTATTTCTTAAATAGCCTCCCTTTAACGGAGCGGAATCAGTAATAAAATATCAGCTACAGGTTTGAATCGCCGCCAACCAGTCAACACTGCTAAGTATTGCCTTTAGCTCAGTTTCAGAAAATTGACTGACGCTTTTAGGCTTGCCCGATTTCGTGGTAAGCATCATGCTGGGTGCATCACAACCTGTCACGAACCGCTTTAGTACAGCAGCAACTGACGTTGTGCCCTGCGCTGTTACCGCAACTTCAATAACACCGCTGGAAACCGCCTTTTCACCGGTGTTGCATATCTTAAGCCCCCAATTTATTTTTTGCTCGTTTAAGAGAATTGCCATCACCTTAAAGCTGTCAGAAAATACATGAACCTCTAGCACTCCCACCTTAATTTTCTCCAACATTTTGTGACAAATAGCTAAAGGGTAGGTGCTATAAAAAAATTAGCCAAGCCAACCACGGATTTTCTCATCATTTCGGCTTTACGAGCCCAAGAGACCAGTGTGGTTAATACTGCGGTTATGACTAATCTGAATTATTTACTGGGGAATGCTCAACTCGCGCTCCTGACTATTACTGCCATTACCAGTTTGTATGATATGCAAGTCGCGTTGCGGGAACGGAATGGTTATCCCCTTACTTTCAACCTTCTCTTTCATTTTGCGCTGCGTCTTCCAGTAAATATCCCAGTATTCAGGCGTAGGTGCCCAGGCACGTAATTGAAGATTTACAGAGCTATCTGCTAGAGTATGAACCAGGTATTGGGGCTCCGGTAACGGCAATATTCTGGACTCTTCTGCTACCAGCTCTTTTAATGCGGCCAGGCCGTCCTCAATTGAGTCGCCATAGGAAATTCCAATGGTCAGATCCATACGACGCTTTTCATTTCGCGTATAATTTTTAATGGCACTTGCCCACACAGTGCTGTTGGGAATAGATACGAAAATTCCGTCCGCTGTTTCCAGCACCGTGGTAAACAAACCCAGATCTGTCACGCTACCAGCACTCCCGGCAACTTCGACGAATTCAGACTTTTTTAATGGCTTTAAAAATAACAACATGACGCCCGCTGCTACATTGCTCAACGTATCTTTTAATGCCAGGCCAATCGCCAGGCCTGCGGCACCCACAAGTGCGACCAGGCTGGCGGTATTCACGCCAAACAGGTCCAAAATAATCACTAACGCAATTAAATAAACGATATAGCCGGACATTGTTGTAAGAAGCTTGGTGATAATTTCATCTTGCTTACTTAAATGGTAAACCGCTTTATGGACGGCGCGCTTTAATAGCTTTGCGCCAATGCTGGCTGCAACCAAAATAAACAGTGTAAGCAACGTATTTTTTGCAATGGCGATAAGTTGGAGCTGATGTGCGGAAAAAAAGTTTAAAATGGGATCCATGGTCCACCCTATAAAATTGTTTACCTAATCAGAAAGCTTTGTAAGAAGCATCCCGTAAGAATTCGCCCGTCGATGACGCAGCACATAAAGATAGCTGCATCATTATTCGTCATTTGAGCATATTTTATGCAAGTACATCCATGACCAGATATCCGTTATAAGCAACATATGCACTTAATAAAACCGTGCCTTCCACACGGTTAATTCGACCCTGACGACCAAATCCGTAAGCCATTATCATCAGCATAACCGTAAGAACCAGCATTACACTCCAGTCTCGATTGAATACAGCGGGAGAAATAGTCGATATGGGCTCAATCATACCGGCTATCCCTACCACGGCAAGTATATTGAATACATTTGATCCCACGACATTACCAATAGCAATGTCATGTTCTCCTTTTTTTGCAGCAATGATAGAAGCTGCTAGCTCGGGTAAAGAAGTTCCCAATGCCACGATGGTCAGCCCAATGATTAAGTCGCTGACACCTAACGCTGAGGCTATTTCAACGGCGCCCCAAACCAGGAGCCGGGAGCTGATAATGAGTAAAATTAAGCCAGCAGCCAGCCAGAAAATTGCCTTACCAAAGGCCATTGAATGGCTTTTTAGTTCTGAGTCGAACTCGGTTTCCAGCGCATCGCCGGGATTTTTCATCCCTGAATATATGGACCACACCAAAAAAGCCAGCAAGCCTGACAGAAGAAGAATCGCATCAAAAAAGGTTAAATTGCCGTCGTAAAGTAAAAAGCCACTGAATAAAACAACGGCCACGAGCAGAGGTAACTCACGTTTTATTATCTGCGATTGAACAGCGATAGGTGCGATAATCGCTGTGACACCAAGGATCAGGCTGATGTTGACAATGTTGGAGCCTAGCGCATTTCCTAATGCTAAATCTGGGCTCCCGTCACTGGCGGCCATGGCCGATACCACCATCTCGGGCGCCGAGGTGCCAAAACCAACGATAACCATACCGATAAGAATGCTAGGAAGGCCTGCATGTCCTGCTGTGGCAGCCGCGCCCTCTACAAATCGGTCAGCACTCCAAACTAGTAATGCGAAACCGACGATAATCGCTACGGAGGCTAATAGCATGACTTCGCCTCCATAGCACGTACGAATGTAATTTGAGTAAAGAGGGTAATGAAAAGGCTCTGCGTCCAGGAAGTGCTGGCGGTTGCCGGTAGGTAGCTCATAAGAATATTCCTTAGGGCAGAAAAGACCAAAGACAAAATACCACCTCTGCCCGAAATGGAACTTTGCCTTAAGTCTTGTCAAAGCCGGTAAGGCTCGAAACTGCCACAAGCTAAAAAGCTCGGAGACTGTTGACAGCTTCCCTGCATGGTGCAGGAGACTACTCCCCTAAGTGAGAGTAGAATAGATGAAAGATTTAAATAATACAAATTACGAAAATGTTTTTGTAAAGCGCTCCACGTTATTTGACTAAGACCATTTAAATAGCGATTGATGAAACAGGTAACTTAACTACACTATAAAGGTAGCTATGACCAAATTATTCCATCTGATCTGCTTGTTTTGGCTACGATATTTTCTTACTTATCTATGATTGCGTTAACTTATGGGGATTATAAATTTGCCACTGATCATCATCGGTGCTGTGACCTTGGGTATGTTGACTGCCGGGTTATTAATGCTTGTCGCTCGCCGCAAATTATCCAGACATGCTGCCGCTTCAAAATATTATGACCAGCATTTATCTGAAACATTCTTGGCATCACTTAAAAACAAGATGAACAGAGTGTTTTGGCATTATCAGGACAACGCAGGGATGGCAATAGAGGCGTTAAAACAAGGGGAGCCATTGCTCTGTCACTATGTTCTGCAAAAAGATTTCTTTTTGCTTTATGACGGTAGAGAATTCCTTTTGAGTAAAGTGTCGAATAAGCAGCTTCGAAGCCAAATAATCAAAACTTACATTATGATGAAGCGGATGGATGAGACTATTCGAACCAACAATGATTTATTAGATGAGTTTGAAAAAAGGCAGCGGGCTCATCGCGAATCTGGGCACCGCGATAAAGGTGTCATAGAATCTAAAGATTCACTTAAAGAACACGCAAGTCTTCTAAAGCGTGAGCATTATCAATTTAAAAAAGTGGCGTTGGAGCTTCTTGGCGCGCTTGACGGTGAGCACTTTATCAAAAGAGCACAAGGCTCTCTGATCAACGAATAAACTCTTAATAAAGTGTTTATCCTGATAGATTGGAACTTACGCTTTTTTCTGCCACGCTAAGTATATTGCAGATATATCTTCAACAGGGGGCGATGACGATAGTGAAGCGCGTTCAAATAACACTGATACCTCTCATTTCAAGTATCACCTTCTTGCTGTTTTTCTGGATCACCATGGTACGAACGCCCGGTGATGTAATGGGTCTGCGCCAGGATGTTGCAGGCGGTCTTGTGATGGGGGTTGGGCTGGGTTTGGTGCTTTCTTTAATGGTTTCCATACGTAGAACGCCCAGGCGTTCCGCAGGACGCGGGTTTAATATGGATATTAAACGCCATCAGACTAAGTAGAGTTACTTTCAAACCGCAGAATACAAAAGTTTCAAGTTTGTCTCTCAGCAGCATTAATACATGCCGCAGGCGCTAGCTCAGGGAGTTTCATATGCGCTTGTATTAAATGCTTCTAACCATGCCCAGCGCATTTAGGTGATATTTTATCATTATGCCGGAACACTGCCTGTAAAGCGGATATTATTAGATTTTACCTTTTTCAGTCCGAGGATTAGTTTTTGTTTGAGATAAAAACAGTTGGTCTTTTTTTTATTACCGCTCTGGCCGAAATTCTGGGTTGCTATCTGCCATATCTCTGGTTACGAGAGAACAAATCTGTTTGGCTGCTTGTTCCTGCTTCGCTTTGCCTGATCGTTTTTGCCTGGTTACTTTCATTGCACCCGACGGCAGCAGGCCGGATTTACGCTGCGTATGGTGGTGTTTATATACTCATGGCTATTCTCTGGTTATGGTTGGTAGATGGGATAAAGCCAACAATCTGGGATATTGTGGGCTCAGGCGTAGCACTACTGGGTATGGCAATTATTATGTTCGCTCCTCGCGGCACCTGACCAAGTGTCCGATTAAATGCCAAATACTCAACTACATACAAAACGGGCTTCTTTAATGTATGCAACTAAGCTAGGTGCGTAAGGCTTGGGTGACAGCTATTAGTTCAATTTTATTAAGTTACGCCACCAAATGCATGACTGATATCCAACGAAGTTATGCCGCCTATCTGCGCTACTTTATTTCTTTGAAATGAAATTCTGTCGTAACGTAGACAGGGGTATTTGTTTTATTCTTTTTTGAAGGTGAATACTTTAATTGCTCTGCCGCAAGCAACCCTTGGTCATTCCAGACGCCAGCGGGGTGTGACTCAACAACGCTCAGATGGGTAGGGTTTCCATTTGAATCTATCAGATATCGGATTTTTACGTGCCCAGCAGGCCTCGGCCCAAATTCTCCGTCATACTCAGAGCTAAATGAAAAGGTCTCGAAATCGACCTTCCAGTATTGAGGCAAAACATCAACAGACACCTCAATCGGTTCAGGTGAGGTGTTAACATAAGTCGATGGATTGGTTGAACAGCCTGCTAAGAAGAATGTGATTAATAGATAAGTTATCTTTTTCATAAATATCCCTTTTATATTTGTCGACAAAATGAAATCAGCCGAGCACCTTTTCAAGGTATCGCTTATAAGTAGCGATAACAATCCTGACGCATAATGAGGCAGCGCTAGAACCTTTTTGTATAACGCACTATTGAATAACCTTGACTTGAATGCCTGGCGATATAATAAGCCACTATGTCAAGGGAGAGCTGGTAATGCTGGGCTTCGCTGGCATTTTTTCTGTGCCGACTGTGCTCTACCAAGCCCATACCTTACTGCAAGTGATTTTGATAGAGCCATTGAATGTCTCTCATACCAAAATACTTCGCATTGTATTCACCTCATTTATTACCACGGCCCGATAATAAAATCCAAATTTGTAAGTAATATTGCGTATAACGCCCCTAACACAAATAACCATGAGAAATTAGTCGCTTTAGCGTTCAAAAATCGCTTATGAAGTCCGGTAAGAAAATACAGCAACATTACTGGCACCAAAGCAAATAAAAAGTAGAACGTCGCTGAATAAAACACTGTTTCCACATGATTTCCAGGATCACTGAGGGATAGCGATGCACCGTCGGATGACATTGGTACAGGAAAATCAAAGGTGAAAAACAGCAAGGTAGCGCAGACGAGAAGCCCTACATAGAAAGCTATGACTGATATCAAAATAACTGATGAGTAAGACACGTTTTTCTGTGACATCCAATTCTTCCTTGTTTTGGATACATAACAGTGATGGTCAACAATAGAGCAAAAACCAATAGCATACAACGTTCGAGCTTGAGCAATGTGTCCTCATTTCAACAGCCTTGAGCAATGTGTCCTCATTTCAACAGCATTGAATATATACATATTGTGCATTTCTTAAGCTACCACCAGTTTTTTTGTCAGAAAGCTTTGTGGTGACACCTTCAATATTTCGGAAAGAAATAAATTGTGAAGAAATCCAAAGCGTACCCGTTGATCTCCCGCTGGAATTATAATGTAGCGCTACAACACGCCAAAGGTCACAGTCAGTGAGAATAAAAATAAGTAACGTATGATATTTCCTCTCAATTTCCTTGTAGATTACGGAATCATCTGTTCTTGGAAAGATGAATACGAATGCAACATGTGGTTAAAAAGTGTCCAGTATTTTTACACCTGGTAACAAAATGACACTACCTATAATGAATTGTTCGAAAAATAATCTGAAATAACAATCTGTTAACAAAATTGCCACGGATATCGCCTAGTAATTAGTCAATTAGACTTAGATCTAGTTTTTCTAATACAAAAAGGTGAAGACAATGAAGTCAAACATAGTTAATGCAACAATGATGAAAGTGGTACCTGTCGCTAAGTATGTCGCTGTAGCAGCGGTAATTCAAACCAGTGTTGCCAATGCCACCGTGATATCCGGTAACAGTGATGCCTATGCACTGGGCGTGGATATTAATGTTGCCGGCGAACTTTTAACAGTGGATGTTACTGCACCTTCTGGCGTGTCTGGTAGCGCGCCAGCCCCTTACAATATAAATAACAGTGTTCTGGGTGCAGAGGTAGACCTTGGCGCCGGAGTTACTGTTGGTAATCTGCTGGATGTTCAGGCTGCTGCTCTGGCAGATGAAACTTTACTGGGCGCAACCGCCAGCTCCAATGTTGATGGCGGTATGGGGGCCCGAATGACGTCCGCGACGGCTACTGTCAATGACCTGAGCCTGGATGTTGTTAATACTACCTTCTTATCTGTGATAACCGATACGGCGGTTAACCTATCTTCTTCAACGATTTACTCTGAAGCGTCAGTCTCGGGTGATTACGGTGACTTCGATGCAATGGGGAGCTCCTATATAGAAGACCTCTCTATCAATCTGTTCGGTCTGGGTGAGCTAGACCTGGCTTCATTAGGGCTCGAAGTGGATGCGGATGGCTTTATTGCCGCGTCGCCGAACTTTGAAGTGCTTGATGTCAGCGGAATCGCGGGTTTAAACCTGATTCTTAATGAACAGTACGGCAGTTGTAATGATATGTTCTGTTCAATGGGCGTAAACGCGTTACGACTAAGTTTTAATGCCGTAGATTTGTCTGGATTAGGCCTGAATCTTTCCGGCTTGCTGGACGGAGATATTGTAATCGGTCACTCGTACGCAGAAATGTCAGCACAGATTAATGAGGTACCGGCACCGGCTACGCTGGGCATCTTTGGACTGGTAATGCTTGCCCTGGGCTTTACCAAACGTCGGGCAGGCTAGGCCCGGCTGGTAGCAGAGGGAGCTCTTCCTCTGCTTTTTTCTATAATAACCTGGTTGCTAGACATCTCGCTTTCTCAATAAAGCCAATAAACTCAAAGTTTGTTCTTTGAACTCATAATGTCCAGCTTTAAGCGTCTTAGCGTAGGCAATAAGTTGCTGGTAATGCGCAGAAGCTTGCTCTTTATGTATATCACTCTTTGATTCGTAATATAACTTATTGGCAAACTCGAACTTACTGACTAACTCGTTATTTAAGTGGAAAGAGTCAATCAGTCCTTTTGCTAATGTATAAGTTGCAACAATTTTCTTACGCAATACGTCATCATCGATTTTGCCGAGCAAAAAACTGTTCCCATTGTATACAATAAAAAAATCGCTCACGACAGGGTAATAAAAATTTAAGGCATCTCCTTCTTTCAACCCCTCAATGTAGCCGCCTACCGTATCGCTATACCGATCATATAGAGTGTCTAGCTCATCATAGATAGCTAATAGGAAGTTGTTGAGCAATTGAGCTTCGTTTTCCTGAGCTAGCAGTCTTTGATTTTTAAATGCCTTCTCAGTGGCTTTAATTGAAAAATAGCCTGCAATCCCTCCACCAACCACCGCACCTGAGACGCCTGCTACAAGATTTACTAGATCCATTAAATATACCTAAAACCAATCATTGCGGTCACATAAAAATAATACCGTATCATGTTATTTAAGGAAAAGAACCCAAATGTCGAAGCAATGAAGTCAGGCGTTCTAGTGTGTTTTACCGAAGTCAGGAAGTTTATCTAAATCTGTCAAAGCGGTGGGAAGAATGGTGAAGATTTTAAAGCCATGACAATGCCGACTCTCATAGTCAGAATGTTGAGTGCTTTTCGCTGTTATTTCACCCGCTGGAGACAAGCATCTAAGCTCTCCAGGTCACGCTTGAATTGTGCCAGAAGATTCATTTGCTTAGAGATACGACATTTGTGTATTTCAACGCATGTAGAGGAAAAAATGCCGGTTCGTTTCGTATACTGAGCATACTCATTTTTGATGTGTGGCAAGAGCCCTGCTCTATTTACCCGTTGGGAGTATGTGAGTTTGAAAAAATATTGTAATAGTAAGTAGCTGACCAGGTAAGCATCATGAAACCTGTCAATGAGGTCAAATCAACAAGAATCGCCAGGTTATCAATAGGACTATTTGAGAATGCCCCTAGCGTGGTGTAGCCAGACGCGGCAATATGAAAATAATCCTGTGCCACAGGGACAAAGTTTTGCGAAAACCCCATAATGCCTATGTACTCGTAGGCAGCGTATATGTGAGCCGCATACCAGGCAATTTCAATTAAGTGCAACAGAAACAGAAAACTGACTACGGTGATGCTCATTGCAAAGTGAGAACTGAATTTTCTGGAAACGGAGGTTATCGTCCGAAGGGCACCATAGTGAAAGACGATGATTGCCAGAGACATTAATGCACTAAGTAGAATAGCTGTATACATTTCAGGTAACTGTCGAAGAGTTGATGGTTTGCGTTGTTACGGTAGTATTAGCTAACCAGTTCTTAATATAAAGAAATTGCGATTTAGCCATGTCCAGACAGGTATCAAGCCCAGGTGTGTTGAGCTTGTCCGGGATAAGGTGTGCAGAGCCCAGATGGATGGCGCTGGCTTCTCCGTTTACGACAATCTCATAGGCCTTTTCTCTGCAAAGTTTTGCTTTGCCCATATGTGCTATACCAAGAGCCTTAGCGATTTTGTCTGTATTCAGGCAGCTATTGATAGGCGGAAGATTCCCTCGAGCATCAATAAACACAGTATCGGACGATTTATCATGCACGATGTCCTTTG
Organism: Salinimonas iocasae; assembly: GCF_006228385.1. GTDB lineage: Bacteria > Pseudomonadota > Gammaproteobacteria > Enterobacterales > Alteromonadaceae > Alteromonas > Alteromonas iocasae. The sequence continues at coordinate 213,713 of NZ_CP039853.1, read as the reverse complement.
AACGAACTTTCTTAGCTCGGATGTTGAGACGTCCGGCCCGGTGCAAAGCTTGCAATTTTTCACAGCTATGTACTGGAATCGCCGCGGTATGAAAGGCAATAAGCCTTTTCATTTCCCTGGTAGCCGGGCTGTGGTCCTTTACAACTATTTGAATAGTCTCTATCGCTTCTAAGAATGCTTCGAGTAAAACGGGCCACACTGCATAATCCGAATAAGGAGATAGCTGACCAGAAAAAAGCTCAATGTGTAACTTTTGCCAGGGGTCGACACCGTGTTCATCACCCGCCATAAAGTCTAAAGCCTCTTTGAAAGAAAGCGTTTCTACCTGGCAAAACACACCAGGCGCAAAACGCTGTAACGCTCCTAAAAACAAGTGGCGGTACGCGTTATCAAAACAGTAGTAAGTTGGGTTAGCGTGACGTGTGAAATACCGACTAAAAAATCCTTTATAGGACCAGCGGGGGCATTTGAACGAAAACCTACGGTTTTGAATCCTGTGGCACCCTCGAAACCGTAGGTTTCCGTCAGATAGCCGCTAACCCGGCATTTGCCCTTAAAACTTGGTCATCTTTGGAACATTACCGAATATTCAATGCTGTGACAGCCTTTTTCATAGCGAACCCTGGAGTTGTTTGAATTGTCCTAGGATCATCGCCTTTTCCTGAAGAATTACCTTGTTCTCATCGGTCAGATACGTCACTTTATCCTGGATGGTTTTCAACTCGGTTTTGGTGGCCTTCAAAGCTTGGGATAACACGGCCAATTCCTTATCGACATCTGCTTTCTGAGCAGTGAGAGCTGCTATTTTTTCTGCCAATTGCTCATTTTTATGCTGGTATTCCTGGTTCTTCGTCATGGCGTCTTCAAGGTTGCGCTTCAGGTTCTGGGTCTCATCTACCTTTCCGTTCAAATCCCTGTTTAGCGTCGCATTGGTCTGTTCAAGTTTATCGGCATTGCTTTGTAACTGCGCATTGGCATCAAATAACTCGGACGCTCTTGACTCAGCCTGGTCGAACCGGTGTTGCAGTTCCTGCATCTGGTCTTTCAACCCCTGGGTATCGATCCGGAACTGTTCGCGTTCTTGCTGACGGTCTTCGGCAGTGCGCTGCTGATAATGTTCAAAATGATCGCGGATGTCCTTATTTTCCTGCTTAAGTTCCGCAATACTTTCCTTTAATTCAGCGGTTCGCACAATGGCTTCGTCTCGTTGGGCCTCGGCTTTGACCAGGCTGATACGCACATCTTCCAGAGACTTGTCTAACGCGCTTTTTTCTTTGTTCTGCCGTTCAATCTGGCTCTCAAGATCCTGTTGTCGGGCAGTAAGTTGCGCGATGGTGTTTTTGGAATCGGCCAATTCTTTGCGGAGTTCTTTATTTGACGCCTCAAATTCCTGACGGGTCTCCTCAATACGGTGGTCGGCCATCTGCTGTACCCGCTCGTGGAGTGATTTCACTACCTCCACCAGGTCGTTCGGGAGTCCACCGATATCGGCTGCCTCTCCGTTGTCTGATCGCCAACGCTTGAGCAGCGGCGCGATGGTGCTTTTGCTGCCGGTGCCCATATGTTCCCGCACTCGATCCACCGTAGGCTCCTGGCCTTGGGTTTTGATGGCTTCGGCGGCTTTGGCGACATCGTGGAAAGTGACTCCGGCGCGTGCCATAGGGAGATTTCCTCTCAAACTATTTAGTAACGTATTATGTAACACGTAATATAACATTATATTTATGCTTATCAAAGTTTCTTGAGTTTCAATTTTTAACCTTCGATAATCAAGGTTATCGTTGGCTATGGTATTAAGCTGAAAATCTTCTGCTTGTAACGCCGGTACATAGCCGCCTTTCTGGTGACACCGATAGGAATCCAATTCATGAACACCAAACCACCCAAAATGGCCACCGACTTAGCATTACGTAATGAGGAATCGAACCAGATTGCTCATCGGGAATCCGAGTCACTGCGGCACTACCTCCAGGCGGCCACCTCCGATAACACCCGCAAGGCCTACCGATCCGCCATTCGCCAATTTGAGAAATGGGGTGGCCGGTTGCCGACTGACCGAGATACGGTGGTGCGCTATCTGCTCGCCAGGGCCGAATCGCTCAACGCCCGGACGTTAGATCTCCACCTCACCGCCATTAGCCAGTGGCACCATTACCAAGGCGTCACTGATCCGGTGCGCGATCCCCTGGTGCGGAAAACCATGGAAGGCATTCGTCGCACTCATGGCCAACCCAAACGCAAGGCCAAGGCCCTACGCCTGGAACACATCGCACAAATGGTGGATTACCTGCGGTGTTTGCCGGATAGCAAAAAGAAGCATAGGGATATCGCCCTGGTGTTGACCGGCTTTTTCGGCGCTTTTCGTCGCAGCGAACTGGTGGCCATTCAAATCAGTGATCTGAATTGGGAGCCGGAAGGCCTGATCATCCGGTTGCCGCGCTCCAAAACGGATCAACAGGCGACAGGGCTGGCCCGCGCCTTACCTTTCGGTACACCAGGTTGTTGTCCGGCTACAGCAATCAAGGCCTGGATGGATAGCGCTGAGATTGATAGCGGCCCGCTCTTTAGGCCGGTTAACCGCTGGGATCAGGTGACGCCCAGGCCTCTGAACCCAGGGGCAATTAATGACTTGCTCAAAACCCTGGGCAAGGCCTGTCAGTTCGACTTCGTGCCCGAGTTGAGCAGTCACAGTTTTCGCCGCGGCCTCTCCACTTCGGCGGCTCGAGAACGGGTAGACTTCGAGCTGATCAAGAAACAAGGCGGCTGGAAAAGCGATGCAACGGTCTGGGAGTACATCGAAGAAGGCCAGCAACTTTCGAATAATGCCTCGCTGATATTGATGGAAAAGTTGGTCACGCTGATCGACCCCGTATAACCCGTCAAATCACGAATCCCACTCTCAATTCATCTTTGCGTCTCCAGCGCTGCCCGTATCGCTTTCGCCAGATCCTCGGGCTTGCCCTTGCCCCAATAATGCAGGAAATAGTAGGAAGGCGTTTCACCGGTCATATGGTTGTGCAGCGCCACGATGTGGATGCCCGCCTGACGCAGCGTCCGCATCACCGGCTGGATCTCGTCCGCGGTCATGGCAAAATCCCCATCGACGACCGCCTGCTTCTCATTCCCGGAGAAGGCGGCCCAGGTGGACAGGCCCATGGATGCGCCAAATTCCACACCGTGCATTCTGGCGCTGCGCCCGAACGTGAATTTCAGCACCTGCCCGTTAAGGCTGCCCTCGGCATCCAGAATCTTTTCCAACGTCTTGGTGTTGTATTTGCCGGTGATATCGGGCACATCACCCGGAAATCGTTCTTGCGGTACGGGATGCTTTTTACGCACTTGTTTAATGGCATCCCACATGGCCTTGACGCCTTCGGCGAGTGACTCGGCGTTTCGTCCATGGCCGCCGATGTGCATAAAGTAAACCGGCGGACGGTCGAACACGAAATGGTTGTGCAGCGCGGTGATGTCCAGGCCGTGGGCAAAGGCGGCGTCCATGGCCGGGGTGATTTCATCCTCAAACACCACCGTATCCCCCATCACCATAACACCACCCTCCGGCAAGGCCTTGAACGCGGCCCAACTCCCGAGGCCCGCCGGCGGCGGGAACTTCATACCGTCAACGGTGACGGGCACGTCGTCGCGCTTCCAGCCGATACGCACCACGCCATCAGGTTTGGCCGTTGCCTGGGTGCCAGCCGCCTGGCCAATGGCCTTATCATCGAGGCGGCCGGAATCGTCGGCCATTGTTATGGATGCTTGAATGAATAAAGCGCACATTAGAATGAATGCTCGAAGCGGAGACATTGTCATGGCTATTCCTCTTTTTTTGTTGCTGTGAAACATTTTTGGCTGTATTGGGGGGTTACGCCGCCGGGACGCCTGCAAATAACAGATGGTACACAATACCCAGCAGTGCGCTGACTAAAATCATCGGCAACATGCCCACCTTAAAGCGCAACATAGCGATAAAGGCGCCCGCGGCCAGCGCGACGCTGACAATGTGGATGCTGCCCCAGGCGGGTATCAGCAGTAGCATACCATAGGCCCGTACAGTTTCAACCTCGTTAAAGGCGACGTGCACCGCGAACCAGATGGCGAGATTCAGCATCACGCCCACCACGGCCGCCGTGACCGCCGACAGCGCCGCGCTCACCGCCTGGTTGCCGCGCAGTGTTTCCACATACGGCGCGCCCAGGAAGATCCACAAAAAGCAGGGAACGAAGGTGACCCAGGTGGCTAAAACCGATGCCAAGATGCCTGCTGTGAAGGGGTCGAGCGTTCCCGGAGCCCGGAAGGCCCCCATAAAGCCCACGAATTGCACCACTTGGATCAGCGGGCCGGGTGTAGTTTCCGCCATACCCAGACCATCCAGCATTTCCCCCGGTGCCAGCCATCCATAGTTTTGTACCGCCTCCTGGGCCATGTAGGCCAGCACCGAATAGGCGCCACCGAAGGTGACAACCGCCAGTTTGCTGAAGAAAAGCCCAATCTGGGTGAACACATCCTCATAGCCCAAGGTCACAAGCAGGGCGACAAGTGGCGCAAACCACAGCGGCAGCCAGACGGCGAGCACCTTGAGTGCCCGCCCCCGTGACGCCCGGGTATGGCTTGCCGCGCCGCCCTCCATCATGGCATCAATCGCACGCCCGGCGTCCTCGGGGGTATCGTGCCCCTTGATGACCACAAAGCGTTCCGGATCGACATGCCGACCCAGCAGACCGATCAATCCGGCGGTAACGATTACGATCGGGAAAGGCACGGCAAAGAAGAAGATCGCCACGAAAGCGGCGACCGCCAATGCGTACATGTAGGCGTTCTTGAGGACGCGCTTGCCGATGCGGATCACCGCCTGGATCACGATCGCCAGCACGGCCGCCTTGATACCGAAAAACAGGGCCTGCACCAGTGACGCTTCCTGAAATCCAGCGTAGAGCAGACTGAGCACCAGAATGCTGAGAAAGCCCGGCAGCACGAACAGGGCGCCCGCAACCAGTCCACCCTTGATGCCATGCAGCAGCCAGCCGATATAGGTGGCCAGTTGCTGGGCTTCAGGTCCGGGCAGCACCATGCAGTAATTCAGCGCGTGCAGGAAGCGGCTCTCACTGACCCATTGCTTTTCATCCACCAGAATACGGTGCATCACCGCGATCTGGCCGGCGGGACCGCCAAAGCTCAGGATGGCGACCCGCAACCAGACACGCACGGCCTCCCCGAAGGTGATGTGATGGCCGAATGCATTGAGGTTACCAGCGGTCGCATCCCTGGTGATTTGATTGGACCCGCTGCTTGGCGGTACAGATGAAGTTGACGGTTCGTGCATGGTTATTGTTCCTTACCGTAAGTGACCAACAGGCTGTCGAAAACCTGATTGGCAGCTTGTAATAATTGATCATCATCGCTATGGGTTTCGCGCAGCCCTATCAATACACACTCGACCCCGGCGGCCTCCGGCGGCTGATGTCCCCCCACATCGAGGTAGTGCACGAGTTTTCCAAGCCGGAGTAGCGCGGGTGAATCCAGGTCGAAGCTCGCCAGCAGCGTTTCGAAAGTGACTTTTTCTTCCACGTGAGTAAAGGTCGCCCCATCGAAATCGAACCCCAGCGCCTCATCCGGGCAGTCGTCCGGCGAGGCCAGCCATAAAAAGCGTGCGGATGGATCGATGAAGCGGCCAATCAGCCAGGCACTGGCCAAACGGTCCACCCACGGCCGACGCCGCGTCGCCCAGAGCCTGCCTTGATAATCGGCTCGATCAAGACGGCGGATTGTGCGAGGTTCGGGCTGCGGCTCATCGGGAGACAAGACCCGGTTGGCATCGCTTTCCAGCTGTTTCAGAGCCGTATCGATTCGATCCCGCGCGGCACCGGGGAAAAAATCGATGGCTGACAGTCGCGTGAAGCTTTTGCGCAGTTTGCGTGTTTCCTTCATGACCTCCATGGCGGTTTCCGGCAAGAGCTTTGCCCGCAGGTCCGCCATCGCCGAGTCCAGCGACTCATAGTCTTCCGAGCGATCGAATAGCGGGGGGAACGCTTCGGTTTCAGGATCATTAGCGTGCAGTACATGGGCGGTCCCGCCACTATCACGGACATCCTGGGCAATTGCCTCTAGCTTTTCGGCATGATCAGAGATGGCTGGCAGTAGATAGACGCCATCACGCAGCGAAACGGCCCCCAGGGCTTTGATGGCGCGCCATGCCCGCATGCGCACGGTGGCGTTTTCAGTGGGGAGTGAAAGTATCAGCAGTATCCAGGACATGCGTAGATCTTAGTACATATATGTTATAAACTCTACACATTTTTAAACCGAATAACCCCTGGGCAAGAGCGATTGCCTTTAAAGGCGGTGATGCACCTTTAAATACCGCATCCATCAATAAAAACAGCGCTATAGCGCAGTTGGCGTGACCGGAGCCAAGTGAGGTCCTATGACAGCCAAAGAGCAGTTCTTAACCGATCAGCAGCGGTACCAACCGTTAATATTGCCGCAACGATTCTCCGATGAGGAAATGGTTCGCGATTGGACGCTAAGCCGTCGTGATTGCGAGGTCGTCAACAAGTATCGCAAGCAATATCGCCTGGGATTTGCCATCCAACTGTGTGCCATGCGCCTCTATGGCCGGTTTCTAAACCAGCTCCATGATCTTTCGCCACGAGTGATCAGCTACCTGAGTAGTCAACTCGATCTTCCTCCTACGCTAACGGTGGAAGTGCCCGAAAGAGAAGCCACGGTGTTGGAACACCGGAACAATATCCTCAAGTACCTGGGCTTTCATCGGTTTGACGACAAAGTGGAAGCAGATCTGGACCGCTGGATTGAAGAACATGCCCAACAGGGACTGCTTCCGGATGAACTTTTTCACCGGGCAGAACGCCACCTTCTGTTGAAACGTATTGTTTTACCTGGCCCCACGACGATCGAAAGACAGATCATCCGCATATGTAACCAGGTACACGCTCAGCTTTTTGAGCAAGTGTTTGATCAGATGTCGCCGGAATTACGCGATGCCATTGACGATTTGTTGCAAGCCACCGACGGCAATCAACGAACCTACTTCAACCAACTCAAAGAGTACCCGCCGGGTGCGAAAATATCATCACTGAAACGCTATTTGGAACGCTATGACAATCTGGTGTCCACCGGCATTAATGAGTTCGAAGAAAAGGTCATTGATACCGCTTTTCTTAACTACCTGTACCGACTGACCAAGCGTTACAGCGCTAAGGACATGAAGCGCTTCAAGGACCATAAGCGCTATGCATTGATGATTTGCTTCCTGTTGGAATCCCGCAAGATCCTGTTGGATCATCTGGTCAAAATGCATGATCAGTACATGACAGAGCTATGCCGGCAAACCAAAAACAGCCACGACAAAAAACACAAGGAGTTTCGCAAGCGCCAAAAGAAAGCCATCGATGCTGTGCTTGAAACCACGCATGTTTTGCTGGAATGGCCGGATGAACAGCCATTGTACAAGAAGGACTTGTGGCAACGCATTGACGAGAAACATCTGCTGGCATCCATTGACGACCTGCACATTTTTAAACGCCTGGAGGAACGCGGCTACTGCGATTTGTTGCTGGCCCGTTATCCCAGTTTACGAAAATATTTTGCCGACTTTATCCGGTTACCATTTGAAGTGGCTAAAGGTTCCGGGCCGCTGATAAAAGCTATTGAGTTCGTCCGGAAATTGGATGATGGCGACCTGAAAAAGCTACCCGAGAACACACCGACAGCATTCATTCCCCGCGAACTACGCCGCACCCTTAAAGATCAAGCCGGTAACATCAATCGCAACGTTTGGGAAATGGGATTGGCTCTCGCTATGAAAGACGCCTTGCGTTCCGGCGATTTGTACTTGCCGCAGAGTAAGCAGCATGTTTCGTTCTGGGATCTCACCTTAAATGAACCCAGTTGGGATGAAACCAGACAGGCTGTCTATACCGAACTTCAACAGCCTCCACCGCACGAAGTTCGAGCCGCCATTTCAACGCAGTTCCACGAATCAGTCTCTGAAGCGAAAAAGCTGTTCGGCCTGGACAACTTCGCGGAAATTCAAAACGGCCGATTGAAACTCAAACGTGATGACAAGCTCGAGGTCCCGGATAAAGTCAACCAACTGCAAAAAGTGATCGATGCACATATGCCCAGCATACGTATCGAACAGCTTCTGATGGAAGTAGATCAAATGACACATTACAGCCGTCATTTTGTCCCTATCCAGCACCATCAATCGCGCCCCAAAGCCTTTTACAAAAGCCTGATGGCCGCCATTATTTCGCAGGCCACCAACCTGGGTGTCGTATCCATGAGCAATAGCGTTAAAGGTGTGACCGTCGATATGCTCCGGCATATCCTGCAATACTATATTCGAGAGGAAACCCTGATCAACGCCAGTGCTGAAATTGTGAATCAACACCATGAGCTGCCGTTGAGTGCGGTGCACGGCACCGGTACATTGTCCTCATCGGATGCGCAACGCTTTAAAATCCGCGCCGACAGCCTGTTGGCTTCTTACTATCCCCGCTACTACGGTTATTATGAAAAAGCCATCGGGATCTACACCCACGTTTCCGATCAATATTCAGTGTTCAGCACCAAGATTATTTCCTGTAGCCCGCGTGAAGCGCTGTATGTTTTGGACGGCCTGCTGGAAAACAACACGATTCTGAAAATCCGGGAGCACACCACCGATACACATGGCTATACCGAAATCGTCTTCGCACTCTGTCATTTGCTCGGATTCTACTTTATGCCGCGCATTCGGGATCTCAAAGATCAGCAGCTTTACCGTATTGACAAAACCGTCGATTACGGCGACCTCAACCATTTACTCACCAAAACAGCCGATCTGGCCATCATTGAGGAACAGTGGGAATATATGATGCGAGTGGCGATTTCACTGAAGCAGAAAACTGCGCCAGCACACGTCATCGTCCAACGATTAACCAATAGTTCACCTTCGGATCGCCTCACCAAAGCCTTTACGAACTTGGGGCGGATTATCAAGACCGAATACATTCTGCGGTACCTGACTGACAAAGAACTCCGTCAAACCGTCCAACGGCAACTGAATAAAGGGGAATACCGACATAAACTGCCGCGCTGGATATTCTTTGCGGATCAGGGTGAATTCACCACAGGCGACTATGAAGAAATCATGAACAAGGCCAGTAGTCTCAGCTTTGTGTCCAATGCCATTCTGTACTGGAACACCATCAAGATAAGCGACATTGTGGAGCTGCTTCGGCAGCAAGGGGAGGAAATCGACGACGAGACCTTATCTCATATCTCGTTGTTGCCCTATAAGCATGTGTTACCCAACGGTACATACTTTATTGAAGATGAGGAGAAGGGATGATTCGACGGAAACCTACGGTTTCGACGTGGTCACTGGGTTCAAAACCGTAGGTTCTCGTTCAAATGCCCCCGCGGGTCCTTATAGTGTGACGAATACCATATCCGGGGAAACGTGCCGTGAGAGGAAAAAAGGTTAACTGTCCATTCCTCCGGAGAATTATAAACCAGTTTGTTGTTGTGGTAAGTGAACGCGCCACGGGTGTGAGCAATACCTGTTACACAATCAATTCCTGTCAGTGATGTGCCAATCACGGTATACGTTTTTAATGAGGCGTTCGCATATCGGGCTACGGGGTAGGGTTGCAAAGTATTGTTAAGTGTTCCGCCGGACCGTTCCTTGCCATAATTAATAAATACCTTTTCAAAATATTCACTGTTACCCGAATTTAGAGACAGTTGTATGCCTTGAGGGCATCTTTTTAGATTTTCCACCACGGTATTCTTTTCATGACGAATAGCCAGACCTCGCTCAATTAGCTTTTGAAAAATAATCTTATAGCTAAATGAAAAATACGCACCAATAGCGGCGCGGGTAACTACGTTACTGTGTACATCTTCAGCCTTTTCAGGTTTACGGTTTTCCTGTCTGTACCATTGTGAAAAAGGCATGGTCAGTACCGGGATCTCATCGGGTGTATTGTTACTCAATAAACAAGGGTGGATCGCGTCATCCCCAAAGGCGAAGCCTCGCCCCGGGGAATCAGACGCTTCGAAAACGGTAATGTCCAGGTCGCGAAGTAAAACGGTAGCAAGTTGTAGTAATTCATTTAAAAACATCAGCGTAGTAGGGCCTGCACCTACGATAGCCAGGGTATGCCGTGCAGACAATATACTCGCTCCCGAATTAAGCTGAATTTGTGGAATGCCTTTTATAACTACGCAGAAATTTTAAAAGGTTTATTAAGTTTTTATTGAAACTTATTTTAATGAATAAGGTGGTTTCAAAATGTTTCATAAAAAAGGATGAATCAGGTTTTTGTGGTGAACCTTTTTTTAAGGATTTGTGAATTAATCATTTTGACGTAGAAGTTGAATGCTGATGAAGCACTTCGAACTACCCGGACGATACTGACAATGAACCCCCTACACACAAATTCGATAAATGAAGAGTTGCGGCGCGCTGAAAAGATGCTGGAGCAACTGCCATCATGGAAAGCTACGGAACGCTTAAGAGCAAAGCTTCGTATCGAGCAGCTGCTTGGAATAATACGCAACTTTGAACAGCAATAATTCCCCCCACGCGACACCAGATATTGGTGCATTGTTTGTTACGTTCGAGATGAACCAGAATCTGCTTAGAAATGTTCAGTCGTTCAGCGATACATTTACCGGTCAGCCTGCTCTGGTTATTGATAACTCCTCAGCACAATACAAACATACCAATCCGCTTGAAAAAAGTTTGCACAGTGTCAACAGTGCAGCGCGTTACATTAATCATACCGTCAACTCCCGCTTCGCTGCCTATAACCAGATTCGTAATCTGGCAGCTACCCGATATGTGGTCTTCAGAACGGATGATGATACGTTTGACGAACGCGCGCTAGCCAGCATGTTGGACCAGGCCGATATAAAAACATTCGCCGTGACGCCGCATTTATTTAATGGTGAGAAACAGTGGGGAACGGGGTATCAGCACCCCCTTGAAGCCGTCATTTTCGAGCGTCGGTTTTTACTTTCGTTATTGCCATTTTCTGACAAAGAGGGCGGCGACTGGGACTTATTACGAAGAGCCTTCGAAATCGCTGAGCCGGAAATGATCGATATTCCGGTGTTAGAAAAGGTGCCCCATGGCCGACCCGGGGCAACATCATGAAAGTTGCTGTGTTAGCCTCTCCGCGCTTTGCCATCAAACAACCGTTTGCCGGAGGCCTGGAGGCATTTGTGGCATCGCTAATGGCTTACTATGGCAGTTATTGTGATGTAATGCTCTATGCACACCCGGATAGTGAAACGGAAGGCAATTTTCGTACTTTTGCTATTAATGACAGCACCTATGCGCAATACCCGGATATTGTTGAAAATGACTTCATATTGAAGTGCATGAAAGATATTCAGAGGCAGGGCTTCGATGTTATCCATAACAACTCACTAAGTTCTATACCTGCCGTGTGGGCCTGTAAAAACCAGTTTCCCTTATTAACAACGCTTCACACACCACCTTATACCCGATTAAAAGCGGGCGCTGAACTGGCTTCATTCTCACCCTACGTTCACTATAACGCGGTCTCTTACAGCGTGGCGGAAATGTGGCGACCGTTTATTAATGATGATATCAGCGTCATCCACAACGGTATTGATTTATCTGCATGGTCAACACAAAAACAGCAGGGGAATTACGCGGTAACTTACGGACGAATCGCGCCTTCAAAAGGTATCGATCTGGCTATTCACGCTGCACGCGCCAGCGGTATCGGATTAAAAATAGCCGGGCCCGTTTTTAACCAGGACTATTATAAGCAAAAAGTAGCGCCGTTATTGTCAGAGGACATTGAGTACCTCGGGCATCTGGACCATCCCCAGGTATGCGATCTTTTAGCCGGCGCACGCATGGCGGTATTTGGCACCCGCTGGGACGAGCCGTTTGGCTTGTCGACGGTCGAATCCATGGCAACAGGTACACCGGTAGCTGCATTCAATCGTGGCGCGTTCCCTGAACTGGTCAGCGTTAGCGGTGGCGCGCTGGCAAAAGGCAATAATGTTACCAGTCTGGCAGAGGCAATGAACGCCACTGCACTGGTGCCTCACGAAGACATAATAAAACGTGCCTCGTTATTTCCACTGTCAAAAATGTGCAATGCTTATCTGAACAAACTGGCAGCGATCGCATGAATATTTTGTTGGTTACCAGTCCTGTTGTAGATCTGACAACGCCGTTTGCCGGTGGTACCGAGTCATTTGTAGTCCAGCTTGGAAACGCGCTGGTACGTCGGGGGCACAGCGTGGATGTGATTTGCAAAGCGGCGGATGAAACAAATCTTTTCAATACCGTATCGCTGTCTGAGTCGGCTGTGCGCATGTGTGACGATATAACCAGCGAGCCTGAGGGACAAAAACAGTACCAGGCGGCGCAGTTCGGCCTCATAGACACCGGCGATTATGACGCTGTTCATTATCATAGTTATTATCATGCAATCTATGAGTATGCGAGTCTTCATGAGCGTAGCAACATCGTTACATTGCACACCCCGGCCACGCCCCGATTATCAGTAGTGCATACCCTTAATCGCCAGCGTGGCGATGATATTTATGTTGCCGTATCCAGTCGGCTCAAGGATCAGTGGGAAGGTGTTACAGGCCCCGGTATCAATGTTATTTCAAATGGCGTGGATACCAACTACTTTTGTCCTCAGCAGCAGGATAGAAAGCGCGACTTTTTGCTCTGGTGCGGGCGCTTATGTCACGAAAAAGGTGCCCATGAAGCGATTACAATAGCCCGCGCTCTGGGAAAGCCACTGATGATTGCGGGCCCGTGTGCTGATACAGAATATTATCAGCACTACATCGAAAGAGAGCTGGATGAGAACATTCATTATTGTGGGCACCTTAACAGCAGCGAACTTAAGGCGCTTTATCAGCAAGCCACCGCCTTATTAGCAACATCTCTGTGGGAAGAGCCATTTGGTCTGGCGTCGCTTGAAGCGCTGGCGTGTGGCACACCAGTGATAGGGTTCAAAACAGCAGTGCCGGAAGAATTACGATATGACAAAGGCGTGTTCCTCATAGAAAAACATGCACCGCAAACCTGGAACACTGCACTTGCGCACTGCAGCGAAATCGACGCGGCAGCATTACTTCAGTTCGCGCAGGGTTTTAGTTTTTCTTCCACCGTTGACGGATACGAGGCGCTTTATGCACGCGTGTCCGAATAAGCACATACTGGTCTATGTCCATCACCACGGCACAGGGCACCTTAAGCGGATGTGTACGTTAATACCCGCAATAGAGCGAATCGCAAAGGTAAGCTTTTTAGCGGGTACTGACGCGATGGCATCAGCGCTGAATACCCACTTCCCCAATAGCCGTGTTTTCATCTTACCATCCAAATGGCCGTCAAATTCTCCCTCTGTAAAGCGTACTTTTGACCGCGCCTTTGAAGGTATAGGCTTTTATAAAGAAGCTGCAGCGCGTAGTCAGTACTTTTGTACATTGCTGGTAAATCAGAATATCGATTTATTTATCAGCGATGTATCCGCCGAGCTTACTATACTCGCCAGACAATGCGGGGTAAAAGTAGTCATGCAGCGACATTCCGGTTACACCGGGCAGGATCCTACACAGGTTTTTGCCTATGAGTGCGCAGAATCGCTGTATGCACCATACCCTCAGTCTCTGGAGCTTAAGGATTACGGCCATCTGAGTAAAACGCACTACCTCGGCTTTTTTGGTCAGACTGCACGTGTTGACGTAACACAGCCACGAGTTATTACTGTACTGGTTGGCGATACTAAACTTCGATGCGCTATATCCGAACATCTTGCTCAAAACGGATTTACAGTTAATGTAGTGGGGGAGTGGCCTGAAGATGTACCCTTTTCCGACAATATACACATACTCGGTTCCACCGATAATGTAGGAAGTGCAATTGTCGGCAATATTGTTATCTGCAGCGCCGGTAACAATCTGATTTCTGAGCTGGTTTATTTGAATAAAAAGCTCATTCTGATCCCCGAGCCGCGTCCATATAGCGAACAGGAGGCGAAAGCGATCATGATTCAGCAGGCAGGAGCAGGGCGCTACTGCCTGCCCGAACAGGCCGGTAACAACAGTAAACATCTTATTGAACTGGTCGAAGACGCGATCAACGCACCCCCACCAGCGCTTCAGCCACTGCATAACCCCAGTGCCGCGGCTGAGTTCAAACAGCTAATTACGGAAACGCTCTAATGACATTTTCTCTGGTCACTCTGGTAAAGGGGCGCTATCAGCAACTTAATAATCTGTTGGAAGCAGTATCTGACAGCACCCGTATTCCGCAGGAAATTATTGTAGTTAAAATGGATGATGAAGCCTGGCAGGCTCCTTCGAACCTAAATCTGCATATCAATGTTCTTAAAATGAGCGAACAAGGGCTGCCTCTGGCAAAAGCGCGGAATAAGGGAATGGCCGCAGCTACACAGGAAAATGTTGTATTTTTAGATATAGACTGTATTTGCAGCCAAACCTTGTTTGAAACTTTGTTGTCTGCGCTGAGTGCTCAGGTGGTTGTCTCAGCCAGAGCCAGGTACCTCTCACACTTGCCGAATCATGGCAACTATGCGCGGTTATTTGATAAGAGCGTTGCGCACCCTAAACAGCAAGCGCTGCCGGGTAACACGGCAGTGTGTTATAAGCATTTCTGGTCGCTGGTTTTTGCCATCAGGAAAACCATATTTCGGCGTGTTGGTGGCTTTGATGAAGCGTTTTGCGGTTATGGAGCAGAGGACACAGACTTTGCGAGGCGTTTCGATTCGGCCGCTATTTCATTGATATTTATCGATGACGATATACTGCATCAGTATCATACGAAATATAGCCCACCGGTCAATTACACCGAAGATATCTGCGCAAATGCAAATTTGTTTAAACAAAAGCACGGTTTTTTCCCCATGTATGGCTGGCTGAAAACATTTGAGAAAATGGGGCTGGTAGCATTTAGCTACGATGAAGAGCAAGTAAACTTTATGCGCAATGCAACAACAAAAGAGAAGCAGGCGTGCTTGTCTACTTCTCCTTATTAATGCGTATTGACTAGCTATTGGTGGTGTCGGGGTTCCCGGAAAACTTCAAACGCATATACATCCAGAAATTCTCAGCCTCAAGCATTAGTGATATGGGTCTGAGTTAGTCTTTATAATGCCCATTTACTCGGCTCCGGAATGGGATATCCTTATAT
Source organism: Salinimonas iocasae (assembly GCF_006228385.1). GTDB lineage: Bacteria > Pseudomonadota > Gammaproteobacteria > Enterobacterales > Alteromonadaceae > Alteromonas > Alteromonas iocasae. The sequence goes on along the minus strand of NZ_CP039853.1, from coordinate 198,484 downwards.
ATTGTTTTCGGGTAATTAAGTGTAGCTGTCAACTTAAAAATTAGTATTTATTGAGCTGCGATGCGATTTGTGCAATAGCGCAAACTTAAGTCAAAAGGTTTCCAAAGTTAGCGAATATCTATTTTATTGTTAAAAGCTAAGAGCCATGTTTCTCTAAAATAGGATTCGCCATCCCCACTTAAAAGAGCATAGACGCAATGATACTGTGTTAGTAAATGATGCAATTACGCACCACGGGTACGACGTATTGATATGGAGTAGTCCAGCAAAAACTAGACCGCCTGCAATACATGCGGTGGCATAAAGCTCACAACGCATTACCAAGGGAACTTTTCGCGCGACTACATCACGCATTAAGCCACCAAACACAGCGGTAACCGTACCTAGTTTGTAGTGGTCAATAAAACCCGGACACCTTTTTAGCTAATTTTTCCGCTTTTGCCGGTGGTAGCCCATCGTTAAATTGATGCGGTCTTTCCCAGTTGTAATAATTCATCAGGTAATATCCCACATCTCGTTTTGCTTCATTAGGCGAACAGTAGCCGGTTGATGGCATCCATTCTGATTTCAGACTTCTGAACACGCGTTCCATTGGGCTATTGTCCCAGCAGTTCCCCCGGCGACTCATGCTCTGGCTCATCTTGTAACGCCACAGCCTTTGTCTGAATTTACGAGCGCCGTACTGAGAGCCCTGATCGCTGTGGAACATCACGCCTTTTGGCTTACCTCTTAGCTCTTACGCCATATCTAAAGCTCTTGCGGCAAGCTCCGCGTCCGGTCGGTGTGACATACTCCAGCCGATAACTCTGCGGGTATGCAGGTCAATCACGACGGCTGCGTAATACCATGCTGAGCCTGTCCAGATGTAGGTGATATCGCCGCACCAGGCCTGGTTGGGGTGCTCCACATTGAACTGCCTGTCCAGTAAATTAGGGATATCTGGCCGCTCAACCTGCACGTTTTTATAAGCGTGCTTACCCGGCTGCTTGCTCATCAGCCCTTGTTCTTTCATCAGCCGACCTACTTTGAATCGGCCCATGACGATGCCTTCATCGCGAAGCATATCGACAAGCGTTCGTGTGCCAGCAGACTGACGACTCTTATCGAACAGACGCTTCACTCTGGCGCGCAGAATACGCCGTTTAGCACCAATCAGCCGCTGTCGCTTTCGTCGTTCGTAATAACTACTGACACCAACACCTAAAGCTGAACAGACCAATTCTGTTGATTCATGCACCCTCAACCGGTCTATCAGCGCGTGGACTTCAGGTCGTCGGACATCAAGAGTGCGGTAGCCTTTTTTAGAATGGTCTTTTCTCGTTCCAGACGGTTCACGCGAGCCTCCAGGTCCTGAATACGCTGCTGCTCTTGCGACAGCGCTTTGGACTTCGGTGTGCTACCGCCGCGTTCAGACTCAAATTGCTGAACCCATTTGCGCAGGGTATTTTCATGAACGTCTACAGCGCGACTTGCTTCGGGAACGCTATACCCCTGATCGAGCACCAGGCTGGCTGCATCATGTTTAAATTCCGGACTGAATGACCGTCTTTGTCTTCTCATTGAACACCTCGTTATTAAGTGTAATGCTACCACTTAAAACGGTGTTCGGGTTTAGTCTGCCACTACAAAATGATAGATCTCGCCAAAATTTTTAACATGTTGAAATTCATACTTCATGTAATATTGAACATTGGGAAAATGCTTAATTAGAACAACAAAGTTCCAATGAAAATATTGCCCTATCAAATATCGGGGATTCGTTGTTCTGGAAGCGATATGTAAGTATTTTCACACCATTTTGTGAAAGATAAGAGTAGCTCGGGAACTTCATCAATACTTAAATTAGAAAGTAGTGTGGTGCAGCAGTTTTCTTCTCGAAAAGGAGTTCCTTTACCCGGAGTTTCTGAGCTTTCAAAAATAGAAATCGATAAAGATTCAGCCCCTTGCTGGGATAGAAAAGTAATAAAAATACCGTTGCAGGACCACTACCAACAACAGCTATATGAGGTGACTGTTGCATACTTAATTTTCTCGAAATATTAAGAGAGGAGGCAAGGCCCCCTTATACTAGCGTTCCCAATAACGTAAAGGGCGAAGTTTCTTAATTAGCGGGGCGGTTTGGCTAGATTCGACTAAGAGATAACCGGCATCCATTTTATCTTCAAGGTTGGCTTCTCGTATCAATGGCATCGCTGCTTCATTGTAAATAATAAATTTGTTGTGCATATGTGCATCTGCCACGAAGTCTTTGGCTTCTGGAATACTCACAACATTCTTCGCATGCTCTTCTGAAAGAACCACTGCTACAGCGTCATATAATACAGAAGGACCTCCATCAATTTGTTGGTGCCCGTCGATACGTTTGCCAGCTTTGGTAGTAATACCATAAACCGTAGGCGCGACAACTTCATACATTGCGCCTTCTTTTCTAAGATCCTCAATTATTCGATTCAAAACTTCATCATCGGCGTTATCACAGCACAAAATACCTAATTTTCTTCCCTTGAACGAGTTTGGATTATTTTTCTGAATACTTAAAGCATCAGATATTTTTAGATCAGTCTGTGGCGGCATTGCAGTCTCGGCCTTTTCTGGTAAAGAGGGTATCCCTAAGCCCTGGGCAACACCTTTGGCCAAAGACTCATCAACATTCATTAGATGCGATACCACTCGCTCTCTAATAGCTGGTGTTTGGACCTTCGACAATTCGAAAATAAATGCATCTTTAATATGTCTTTGTTCTACTTGAGTCTGACTATTATAAAATTGAATTGCTTGGCTGTAGTGATCAGCGAAAGTCTTAGAGCGATACCTTAGTTTGTCGCCTTCAACAGGTTGAGAACTGCTTTGATAACCTCTAGTAGCACAGGCTCTGGGGTTATTTTCATCACGATCCCACGAATTGGGTTCATAGTTTACCCGCCCCTTCGGATTGTGCATCGCCATATGCCCATCTTGCTGAAAATGTCGCATAGGGCATCGCGGGGCATTAATGGGGATGTGAGTAAAATTTGGACCGCCAAGACGTTTTGTCTGTGTATCTAGATAAGAAAAATTTCGTCCCTGTAATAGTGGGTCGGGTGTAAAATCAATACCCGGAACAATATTTTGGGTACAGAATGCGACCTGTTCCGTTTCAGCGAAAAAGTTGTCTACCATTTTGTTTAGAACCAACTTCCCTATTTTTTGAACAGGGACATCTTCCTCTGGTATTAATTTAGTTGAATCAAACACATCAAATTTAAATTTGTCAGCAAACCTTTGGTCGAACACCTGAACGCCTAATTCCCATTCTGGATAATCGCCAGCGTCAATTGCATTCCATAAGTCTCGGCGGTGAAAGTCAGGGTCTGCCCCGTTAATTTTCAATGCTTCATTCCATACTACAGATTGAAGGCCACTTTTTGGTTTCCAGTGAAACTTCACGTACTTTTCTTCATTTGAGCTATTTATGAACTTAAAAGTGTGGACTCCAAACCCTTCCATAAACCGAAAAGATCTTGGAATAGCTCGGTCTGACATAGCCCACATTAGCATATGAATAGATTCAGGAGTTAGACTGGTGAAATCCCAAAAGTTATCATGGGCGGTCTGCGCTTGTGGGAAACCGCGGTCAGGTTCTTGTTTCGCAGCATGGACTAGATCTGGAAACTTCATTGCGTCCTGAATGAAAAAGACTGGTATATTGTTACCAACCAAATCCCAGTTGCCTTCTTTGGTATAAAACTTTACAGCAAAACCGCGCACATCGCGTGCCAAATCAGGAGAGCCCATATTTCCTGCCACTGTTGAAAATCGAACAAAAACTGGCGTTTGTTCCCCTTTTCTTTGAAATAGGTCAGCACAAGTTAAATCCGAATAGGCATCATATGTTTCAAAATAGCCGTGTGCTCCATATCCCCGTGCATGCACAACACGTTCAGGTATCCGTTCATGATCAAAATGAAATATTTTCTCCCGCAAGATATGATCTTCAAGAAGTGTCGGGCCGCGACTACCAATTTTTAGAGAATTTTGATCATCTTTAACAGGACAACCTTGAGCAGTGGTCATCATTTGTTTTGCATTCTCTGGCGATTGATGCAGTTCTCCTCCAGTACCTTTTTGGTTGTTGTATTTGAATGATTCTGCCATAGATAAGTCCTGTTTGGTTTATTGAACACTGTACATACATCAACGATTGACGGGCTGTTCATAGTAAAATTAAAATTTTTTAAAATTACAAAATAATACTTAAAGATAAATTTTATTATAATAAATTGCGACTACAGAATAATTTCTTCTAAATCATTTCTTTATAGAGGTTTAAAAAAATTCTAAGTACGTTCAATAAGGTTTTTTAATTTCTTATTTAAGACTATTTAAATACAGGTGGTCGTCTTGACTTTTCCCCCAAAATACCACCATGACACCGATAAGATTTTCAATAAACCGAAGACAATAGGGTGGTCAAAATTAAGAACCGCTATAGCGAAGAACAAATCGTCAAGGCCATCAAGCAGTATGGATCTGTCGCAAAGGTGGATGACATGGCATCTCATCAGGAAAACTTTATAATTTGCGCAGCAAATATGCGGGCTTCGAAGTCAACGAAGGTAAGCGTCTATTAGGAGCTCGAGTCTCAGAACAATAAGCTCAAAAAGATGCTGGCTGACAAGTTTTTGGAAGTGGTAGCGATGACGGTCGTGCTCTCAAATAAGTGGTAACGCCAGCAGCAAGGAAGTTTGTCGTCCGTTACCTTATTCATGTGTTTAGGCTCAGTGAATAGGGTGCCTGCAAGCTTGCTGATGTTAATCGAACCGCATTTAGATATTGCCTCACTACAAAGCCAAATAGCGCAGTGCAGTCGCGCCTGAAGGAATTGGCGGTAAAGTATCCGAGGTATGTATGCTTAGTGCTCCTAAGCTTGCTAAAGGGCAGTGACTTGCCATCAACCGCAAGCATACGTACCTTCTTTATACTGAAGAAGCGTTACAAGTACGGACGAAAGAGCGCAAGAAGCTGACTCATCCCAGACAACCAATCGAGGTACCCACGGCACCGGATCAAGGATGGTCTATGGACTTCGTATCTGGTCAGCTTAGTAAAGGCAGACGGTTCAGGGTGCTAAACGTGGTGGCTAATTACTCCCGCGAAATAGTCGGGCAGCTTTTATCTGTTTCTATCAGCGGTCGTCAGGTTGCACCTTTCCCTGGTCAGCTCATCGAGCAAGGAGAAAAGCCTGAAAAAGTGATCTGCCACAACGGAACAGAAGTCACCAGCCAGGCAATGTTCTGGAGTAGAAAAAGAGGTGTTGAGCTCGGTTTTATTCAGCCAGGTAAACCAACGCAGAATACTTTCGTAGACGGCTCTAATGGAGATTCATAAACTAGTGTCTGAATCAGTATTAGTTTAGAACAATGGACGAGGCTCGTTACAAAGTAGATCTGTGGAGTGAACACTATAATTATGCTCGGCAACATGTTCACTGAATTACCTGCTGCCTGTAGAGTATACTAAGTGGACAGCATAATAAGAAAATCTCATCGAAAGAATGGTGCTAGTTCCGAGAAAAGATCACAGCTAACAAGCGTCCGTATGAGGGCCGGCTAACGAAACCTATCGAACACACGCTTCGCTTTTGCACGCTCAATCTACCTTTTGGCATCTATAAGCGTAGGAATTCGTGTCATCGGAGATTAAGAGGTTATTTCGCAGTGAGCAGTAACCTTGTTTAAAACATTATTTTTCTCGCTTTAACCGATTCACGCGAGTTTCCAGTTCCTAAATGTACTGCTGCTTTTGCAATAACGCTTTAAACTTTTTTTGGAAGACTGCCGCGTTCAAACTCAAGCTGTTGAACCCATCGACGAAAAAGTACTTTCATGGACGTCGGCTACACACGCGGCTTCGATTACTCTAACCCCTCGGAGCGAAAACAATGATGACTACATCACTTTAAAATACAGAACTAACGACCGTCATTAAATTATTATTTAACGCACTGTTTCATATGGATGTTTTCATATGAAGCGGGGTTAAGATTATTCAAGGGCTAAAGAGGTATCTTTCGTAAAGCAGACTTTAGTTCCGGTAAATTTAATGGCTTTGTAAAATGTTGATCGAAACCAGCTTCAAGTGCTCGTTGTTTATCTTTTTGAGAGCCCCAGCCGCTAATAGCAGCCATATAGATCCCTTTAGACACTTCTTGCCGGCGCAAAATTTTTGCAACTTCATATCCACTTATATCAGGCAACCCAATATCCGATAGAATAACGCTCGGTCGAAAAGTCTCTGTTACTTCTATTGCTTTTTTACCAGAATAGGCAACTTTAATAATATGTCCATCGAATTCAAGCAGTAACCCAAGACTATCCGCAGCGTCTTCATTATCATCAACGATTAAAATTCTTTTGGGAGAAATGCTTTGTCCCTCTTCCTCTGAAGCAGGTTGCTCAATAGGTTCGCTGGAGGGCGCAATAGGTACTGTAACCGTGAATTCAGTGCCTTCATTTATTCCTGGGCTGTATACTTCGACATGCCCCTCATGCATTTCTACTAACTGTTTAACCAAAGCAAGCCCTATCCCCAATCCGCCTTGGCCTCGCTCACTAGCTGGTTCTAGCTGTGTAAACATATTAAATATAGCTCTGAGCTTCTCAGGAGGAATGCCTATTCCAGAGTCTTTAACCCGGATCTCAATGCTTGTTCCTATAGACTGAACAGACAGTCTGATATGGCCTCCCTTGGGAGTATACTTAGCAGCATTAGATAAAAGATTAACTATTATTTGATTAAGGCGAGTTGGATCCCCGTAAATCATAACTGTAGAACTAGGAAATGTTACATCTAAAGTGTGGTTGCCTGCTTCAATCAAAGCACTCGATGACTCAATAGCCATCCTCGTAACTTCACAGATGTCGACCATGGTTCTTTTTAGCTCTAGCCGCCCCCTACTGATACGAGTGACTTCCAGTAAGTCGTCGACGATGTGTTCAATTTGAGTCATGTGACGATTCAACATAGAATAGTAGTCATTGAGATTTTGGCGACATTCAGAACTATGTTCGATGAGCTTTAGTACATTCCTAATTGGGGCCAAAGGGTTACGTAACTCATGACCCAGTGTAGCTAAAAATTCATCTTTTTTTCGATCAGCTTCAGCCAATTGCTTATTTGCATCTGCTAGTTCTTTTTGTGAGTTCTTATGCTCGCTGATATCAATGAAAATGCTTAAAATATTAGTACATATTCTCTCGCTGTTGAAAATCACATTTCCCCGGCTTTCCATACTTAGCCAACTCCCGGAGCTATGCTTCAACCTGAATTCGACCTCGTAATCACTATTTTTCTCAATAGCCGTATTAATCGCATCGTCAAATTGTGACAAATCGTCCGGATGTATTAACTCATAAAAATTTTGCGGCTTATGATATGAGCAATCTTTAGACAATCCCAGCAATACTAACAGCTCTTCGCTAAAGTGGATTCGGCTAGAGACCAAATCATAGTTCCAAACTCCCATCTTAGCGCTTTTCATAGCCAAACCGAGAAAGTATTGATTTTCTTTTAATGTTTTCTGAGTTTCAAGTAATTCACGAGAGCTATTTTCAGCAGATTCGCGAGCAGTTACTAACTGTTGCTCGTAGCTATGGCGCTCTCGAGCCAAAAAAAACGCGAAAGAATTGTATGTAATATGCCCATCAATTTGCTGAGCTGCATTAACCAACATTGGTACACGCTCCCCGTTTTTGCCTTTTAATGAAAGCAGAAATTCCGAGACGGCACCTTCTAATTGCAATAGAGGTGTTAGTTGAGCATGGAAATAGAATCGACTACCTAAAGTAAATAAGGTGTCTATATTACTTTTTGTTGTAAATTCAGATTCGGAGTAGCCAAGCCATTTATAAAAAGTTTTATTTACACGAACAATAGCTCCATCTGTCCCGCAAATCAGAAGGCCACAGGCGGCATTTTCAAAAAAATCTATATTTTCAGGTATCATAGAATAGCCGGATGCTTGAATTCGTATTCTTTTAGAAAATCATCAATCGCCCCGAGGCATGCCTGAGGTGCGCTCATATGTGGACAATGGCCTACATTTTTAATTTTAACTAGCGTAGCTTTGGGCAATTTCTGTTTTAAATAGTCCCCGACTGAGGTTGGCGCGATAAAATCATCAGTGCATTGAAGTATAAGTGTAGGGATTTTACATTTAGGTAAATCGGCTCGATGATCAGCAAAAAAGGTCACGCGGGCGAAATGATGAGCTATCTCCGGTTCAGTGCGACAGAAGCTTTCACCCAATTCTGCACTAAGCTTTGGCTTCTCAGGAGCTCCCATAATAATCGGCGCCATTGATGTAGACCACTTTAAAAAGTTACTTTCAACAGCCTCGCATAGTTCTTCAATATCAGCTCGTGTGAACCCTCCATTGTAGTCCCCATCATTGATAAAGCATGGTGAAGGGCTGACCATAACCTGAGAGTGAAACTTGTTAGGCGATTCAATACTAGCTAAAAGCCCAATATTTGCGCTCACAGAATGTCCAACGAATACTACAGGGGCATTGGAATTTATTTCGTCTATAACTTCTAGCAAGTCCATAGCATAACTATTAAGACTGTTATATTTACTATAGCTGTACATAGAGATGTCAGATTTTCCGCAACCCATAAGATCGTATAATACAACTCTGTAGTTATTAGCCAATATAGGGGCGACGTGTTTCCACATCGTTTGATCACATCCAAAGCCATGACCAAGGACTATAACAGGGCCGCGCTCCCCTATTACTTTTATATTGTGTCGATCTACCAAATTCATAGTCAGGTTCTTATTTATAAATATTGTAAATCACTCAATGCAGCAGACAGTGCACGGTAGGCTTTAAAGGTAGAGAAACTTCATTTCCTTGATTCTGACTGCACTGCTCATATTGTGAGAGTTTGTTCAATAACCCAAATAGTTACGGTCCATCATTGCGTTGATTAGTCCGAAAGTTAACAACACCATGCTCACACAGATGGAGGCTAGATTAAAAGTTTTTAACAATAACTTCTACACTTTTAGTTACAAGCTCAGCCGGTATAGTGTTTCAAGTGAAAAACTTTTCGCGGAAGTGCGTGTACAACAAGAAGACAAAGACGGCCTTTGTTAAGGTTTATACAGCCCGACATTTAAGTATGTACAGTCTGCTTGGTTTTCGACGTAGGGGGGCAATGTGGTTGACACCAACCACGCAGTGAATTTCATAAAAAATAAGTGGCGCAATTAAGTAAAGTAATTGGGGTGTTCATGGCGAGAGCATTTGGAGATTAACGTGCTATTACAGCTCGAGATGCTGTTGATAAGATAATTATTTTGAAGAGTCATCAGCAAAGCTCTTGATTGAAGGAGCTTAAAGAAGTAGAAATGTTGTACAAGGGTTTGTTAAAGCAAAGCTGTGCGGCGCTGCGCCAGGTACCTAGAAAAAGTGGGCACGTCATATCAACCTCCACAACACTCAGCCTATGCTAACTCCTGGGGATTTTCAAAAAATTTAGCCTTTTACGCCACGCTTTGACCTTGTATCTATGCTTTTCAAGTAATACGATACTTGCTTCGCAAATATCGTCAACCTCGGGTTGAGCCTCTCTCACGGTCCAATAGAGCTCGTGACTTCTCAAATCCATTTCAAACTTTTCAACAGCTTTAGTGTGCCTTGCTATCAATTTTTTCATGATTATCGTGGATTTACTTTCTTAATACTAATTTTATAGCACAAATTAAAGCATGTAAACCCGATTGGGTCGTTAATAAAAACGTTTAACTTATATTGGTCCAGGCTAGCTTTTGAGAAGTGTTTTCAACCAGCGCTCAGTAGTGGCTTGCTCTCACGGCGTTTAGCAACCAACATTGTTATTTCTCAAATAGCTTCCCTATAACGGAGCGGAAACAGTGATAAAAATTTCAGCTACCGGATTGAATCGCCGCCAACCAATCGACACCGCTAAGTATTGCCTTTAGCTCATTTTCAGAAAATTGGCCGACGCTTTTTGGCGTGCCCGATTTCGTGGTAAGCTTGAATCTGGATGCATTAAAACTGTCGCGAACTGCTTTGTACAGCAGTAATTGATGTTGTGCTATGCGCTCTTACCGCGACCTCAAAAACATTACTAGCATCCGCCTTTTCACCGGCGATAGCATATCTCAAATCTCCAATTTATTTTTTGCTCATTTAAAAGGATTGCCATCACCCTAAACCTGTCAGGAAACAAATGAACTTAAAGTACGCTCACTTTAATTTTCTCCTAAATTTTGACAAATAGCTAAAAGGTAGTGAAAACCTCTCCTAATTATGTAAACCTCCCCTAAACTAGTGACATACCTTTTTAGAGTTCTTCGGCGTACACTGAGCCAAGAAGGAGAACTCCTGATGAAAAAGTCCCGATACACAGAAACACAAATCGTTAAGATTCTGAAGGAAGTGGAAGCTGGCCGACTGGTTAAAGAAGTCTGCCGTGAGTACGGCATTTCAGACGCCACCTACTACAACTGGAAAGCCAAATACGGTGGTATGGAGGCCTCGGACATCAAGCGCCTGAAAGAGCTTGAGGACGAGAACAGGCGGCTGAAATCGATGTTTGCCGATCTCAGCCTGGAACACCGGATATTGAAAGATATCGTTGAAAAAAAGCTGTAAAGCCAGCGATCAGACGTGAACTAGTGAATTATGCGCGAGAGTAGCATGGCGTCAGTTTGCGGATGGCGTGTCGCGTAGTTGGCATCAGTTACTCGGTCTATCGTTATCAGCCGGATAAAGCGCGCGATGACAAGGTCATCGCCAAGCTACAGGAAGCCGTTGAGCGCTATCCCGCTTACGGATTCAGTAAGCTATTTAAAATCCTGAAACGTTGGGGACACGGCTGGAACCACAAGCGTGTGTATCGTATTTACTGTGAGTTGAAGCTCAACAAGAGACAACGTGGCAAGAAACGCTTGCCTACCCGAAACCCTGAGCCTCTGGCGGTTCCCGTTCAGGCCAACCATTGCTGGTCGATGGACTTTATGTGTGACAGCCTGCAATGCGGCAGGCGCTTCAGAACGTTTAACCTGGTGGATGACTTTAACCGTGAAGCGTTGGCCATTGAGATTGATTTAAATCTGCCGTCGCAGCGGATTGTACGCGTACTGGAACGCGTCGTCGCGTGGCGGGGTTACCCTGCCAAGCTACGCATGGATAATGGCCCAGAGTTCATCTCAATCACACTGGCGAGCTGGGCGGAAGAGCATGGCATCGCGCTGGAATTTATTAAACCGGGTAAGCCAACACAGAACTCTTACATCGAGCGATTTAACCGGACTTACCGCGACGAAATACTCAATATGTACGTCTTCAGAACACTCAATGAGGTGCGTGAACTGACGGATAACTGGGTGACGGAATACAACGAAGAACGCCCCCATGATGCGCTGAATGATCTGACACCATGGGAATATTTAACCAAGCATGAACTGGCCGAAACCTCTAATTATGGGTGTAACTAATTCGGGGAGGTTTACAGCTTTTTTCAATTACCCCGTCTTTATTCCACCGTATATGAATTTGTGTAGCCATAAGTTGTCTCCCATTTATAAGGAAATTTGAGTATGGCATTCTGCTTATCGGGTATAGGTGAGGGCAGTGCAAGACAAAGAATGGACGATCAACGACCTGATTTCCTGCATCTAACTTTAGCCAGAAGCGGACCATCTAAGGTCGGCTACCTAAGAATCGCTACTAGCGACCAAGAAACTAATTCTAGTTTCAAACAGTTGAATAGCTTGAGCATAAGTCAACTTCTTATAAGGATCGAAAAGCTTCTGAAAATTTTTCAGATAAATTTTTTTTCCGCTATCAACATTAATAAATCGCGTTCAGCGTTGGACATACTAAATCTATGTAAAGGACCGCATCAATTTAACGATGGGCTACTACCGGCAAAAGCGGAAAGATTAGCTAAAAAGGTGCCCAGGTTTTATTGACCTCTACAAAGCTATAAAGTGTCTAGGGAACTAGAGGGCTCACCAGTTGCAAATTCCAAGCAGACACTTAATTGATTTCTGACATAAACAAAGCTAATGCTACCTCTCAACTTAGTAACTAGTGCTTCAACGATGGTCAAGCCAAGCCCAGTTCCACGCGCTGTACTATCTCTCCAGAAACGCTGTGTCATTTTCTCGAGCGCTTTATCAGTAAGTTGCGCGAAGTTTTGTACCTTTATAGTTAAGGTATCGTTCGTTTCTTGTATTACTAATGAGATGGGGTAGCCTGTTTCACCATGTTGTCGCGCATTCTCTATTAAATTTTTTATTATCATACCGAAGGCAAATGCTGGGATGCAGTTGATGTTCGAGTTGCATTCGATCTGAGTATCTACATCGTCACGCTCAATGCCCAGTTCGTTAAAAACGCTATTCAACTCGCTATCTACATTCCAGGCAGAAACATTACCAAGAACACTCTCGTTCTCTACTCTGGCAAGTAAAAGCAAGTTCTCAACAAGGCTTTGAAGACGGGTTGCACTGTAAAGGCTTTTCTTAATCGCGTTTTTCTGGGAGTTTCCTTGGGTAATGTTAGCAACCTGAAGCTGACTAATGATACCGGTGAGTGGGGTTCTCAACTCATGTGCGGCATTGTCCGTAAATGATTTTTCTCTTTCTATTGCACTTTCAACCTTTCTAAAAAGCGCATTCTGACTTTCGATAAGCGGGGTGAGCTCGACAAGTTTATGGGCTATCCGGATGGGTTGTAGGTCGTTGGGTGACCTGTCCGTAATCGCTTTTTTCAAAAGCTGAAGCGGCTTAAGTTCGTGACCCAATGCAAACCAGATGATTATGAATGATACGAGAATGGCGATAAGGGTGGGTAGCGCACTCACCAGCACAATTTCAATAAAGATGGAGTGACGTTCAGACAGCCTCTCAGCGATAACGACGTTATGTTCCTTTGTGGCGAGCGTATACACCCGCCACTCACCATCATTAATAGCTATGGTATTAAAGCCTGAAGGCAATGAATCTGGCAGGTTTAATTCATTAGGATGACTATTAGCAATCACTTCACCATTTAATAAGCTTACCTTGCAGGCAAGTCCTTTTGTGGAGCCGGTATCACTGAATCGTTCTACGCCCTCTAACCCGAATTTCGAGGACGTGTTCTGATTAGACAAAATTAAATTATTAACCATTTTTGCCGTAGAGAGTAAGCGGTTATCCATGGCTTGATTGATTTCATCTTTCAACTGGAAAACCGAAAAATAGCTTGCGACCATCCAAAAAAGGAAAAACACGGGCGCAATTATTAGTATAAGCTTCAGTCGAAGACTCATTGGTTTTGCTCTTCGACTGAGGCTAAGCGAAAGCCAAGTCCACGCTCAGTAATGATAATGTTTTTACCGACTTTCTTTCTCAAGTTGAACAAGTGAACGTTAAGTGCATTGCTACTCACATCCTCATCCACCCCGTATAGATAGTCTTTTAGCTGATTCTCACTCAATATCCTATTGGAGTTTGATAAAAACGCAGTAAGCAATCTTAACTCTGACGCTGAAAGAGTCAGGCGTTCGTCCTTGAGCTTTACTTCCTTGTTTGCCAAGTCGTAGTGCAAATTACCGTGTCTCAAAAAGCTATCAAGCTGACGGGTAGAGCGTCTGTAAACACTATGGATTCTTGCCATAAGCTCTTCGAAGTCAAACGGCTTTGTTACGTAGTCATCTGCTCCGGCATTCAGCCCCTGAATCTTGTCATCAAGCGCGTCTTTTGCTGTTAGAAGAATAATTGGGAGGTCCTGATTACGTTTTCTGGCGAATTTTATAAGCGAAGTTCCGCTACCATCGGGCAACGCTATATCCAGCAGGCACATGTCAAACAGGCATGTGGTTAGGTAGTGCTTTGCTTCAGAGATGGTAGCAGCGTGAGTAACCTGCATAACCGAATGGCCCAGATAGACGCATATTGCATCTGCAATAACAGCATCATCTTCTACAAGTAATATATTCATAAGCCTTATTGGTTTATCTGTCGGATATTCATAAGGTATCTGTTCAAGATTAATTTCAAATTAATCTACGCTAGTTAACCTGCCAGCACAATTCGCCAACTTCGTATCTATTGTGACCAGTATATCGATTGGACCATTCGCGTTGATGACTAGTACAGCCCTTGTGTTAGTCAGTATTTTTCTATTTTGGATTTTTGTGAGTATTCTTACAAAGTCAACCGTCCACAAAAAGCTTGCTACCGACACGTTATTTTGGGGCATGGTTATTGGCTTTCTTGCATCCCGTATAACGTTCGTTATTGCATTGTGGGATGTTTATCAAAATGATTGGTTTGCAATACTTGATATCAGAGATGGTGGCTTTAATCAGGCTGTTGGCTGGTTTGCAGGAATTATCTTCATCATGATTCGGGCTCGCGGCAATCGTAAACTGATGTCTGCATATCTTAAATCTGCACTGTTCACTGGCGTAATCATTTTCCCGCTTTTTTTATTTAATACTTTAATCAGTAGTCAAAATGCTGTGACGAGTGTGGATGTAGTCACAGCACAAGGTAGGCCACATGTAGTGAACACCCAGACGGGAAAGCCACTAATCGTTAACTTTTGGGCTAGCTGGTGTCCACCCTGTCGTCGGGAAATGCCTATTCTGCAAGATGCGCAGCAAAAACACGACGCCGTTCAATTCGTCTTCATAAATCAAAAAGAATCGCCTGAAAAAGCCCGCCAATTCTTAGAGAGTCAACAAATAACGATAAAGAACAGCTATTTCGACTTTTCCGGTAAATCGTCTGCGCAATTAGGTGCCTATGGCCTTCCCACTACGCTGTTTTTTAATGCTGATGGCGAGCTTGTCGACAGTCACATGGGGGAGCTGTCACAAGCCACATTGCAACATTATTTAGTGCCCCTGTTGAATGATTTGAACAAGTAATGCGGAGAGTAAAAAATGCTTAAAAACACCCTTTTATTTCTAACTATCGTAAAGTCCGGCGTGGCAATCGCATCATCAGTACCAGAGCCACTTAAATTTGTAGAAAAGCAGGGAGGTGAAGTTGTCGACGCGTTTGACGCGCCTTCGGGGTTTACTGGTTACATTATTGACTTCAGGGGGAATGCCCTGACCGTCTACCTGACTGAAGATAAGCAGTTTCTGTTCACAGGTAAAATGCTGGATTCGACGGGCCGCGACATGGGTGAAACAGCACTAAGTGCATATATAACTGGTCCGCAAAGCGAGAAAAACTGGCAGGCACTTGCCTCATCAAATTGGATCCCTGATGGTGACAAAGATGCCGAGAGGGTGATTTACACGTTTACCGATCCGAATTGTCCCTACTGTAAGAAGTTCTGGCAACAAGCCAGACCCTGGGTGGAAACCGGGAAAGTACAAATCCGACACATACTGGTGGGGATTCTAAAAGCAGATAGCTTCGATAAATCGGCTGCAATTTTAAGTGCAGAGAATCCCGCTACAGCACTATACCAGCACGAATCCGGTAACGAGATTGACGTTCGCGCCATTGCCTCACTGTCTGATAGTGTTAAAGAAAAGCTAAACGCCAATCATGCACTAATGCAAAGCTTGGGGGTCAGTGCGACGCCAGCTATTTATTACAAAGACGGCAATAATGCCGTTAGCCTCCAAATGGGTCTTCCTGGAAAATCACAACTCGAACAAATAATGGGCGCTGGAGACGACCAGTAATGTGGATAGTCAGTCTTGCGCTACGGCAACGGTATACTCTTGGTGCGTTAGTATTGCTGCTCATTTTGTTTGGTGCGCGAAGCGTATTTAAAATGTCTACCGACATTTTGCCATCGATAAATATCCCTTACGTAAATGTTTTATGGACATACCCGGGGCTGGCGGCAAGCGATATGGCATCAAAAATTTCGTCCTTCAGCGAAATTGCGATAATGAATAACGTGGACGATGTTAAAATGGTGGCTTCAGACAGCGGTAACGGCTATTCGATGATTCAGGTCCAGTTTCATCAAAATGCTAAAATCGACGTTGCACTGTCTCAAATCACCAGCGTCTCGCAAACAATCTTAAAGCGGTTGCCTGAGGGGATGACACCACCATTGGTTGTCAATTATTCCACCTCCAGTGTGCCGGTACTGCAGCTTGCCATTTCATCGGCGAACTTAACTGAGTCACAGTTGTACGATTACGCGCGTTTAACACTGCGCAGACAAATTCAGTCAATTCCCGGACTTCGATTATCCCTCCCATATGGAGGAACCACTCGTCAGCTCATGCTGGACTTGAACAGCGATAAAATGCGCAATGCTGGCGTAAGCGCTGAAGATGTTGCTCGTGCGCTGGCACAACAAAATGTCACACTGCCCTCTGGTGAAGTCACCGTTGAGTCGACCCGTTGGACAGTTTCGACCAACGCCAGTCCTGTAGATCTCAATAGCTTTGCTGACATTCCTATAAAAAGCACGAAAGATTCTGTGGTTAGGTTAGGCGATGTAGCGAATATCAGAGATGGTGGCGCAGAGCAAACCAGCATGTCGAACCTTGATGGCGAACCAGGGGTTATGGTCTCAATACTAAAACTGGGTAATGCCTCTACGGTTGATATTATTAATGAAATTAAACAACGGCTTCCGGAGATAAGGAAAAATGCGCCTGAGGGCCTTCGCCTAGAACCCGTTTTCGATCAGTCACGCTTTGTTATTGCCGCCAGGGATACGGTAATTCATGAGGCTGTACTGGTCTCCTTTCTCGTTGCTGTTGTGGTACTCCTTTTTTTGGGAAGCGCAAAGAGCACGGCAATAGTATTGACGTCCATTCCGCTTGCACTTTTAAGTGCTCTCACGGGTCTTAGCCTGGCTGGGTACACACTCAACCTGATGACTCTGGGGGGACTCGGGCTGGCAATCGGCATTTTAGTCGACAATGCACTGGTCGAAGTAGAAAACATTAACCGCAACATCGGTATGGGCAAGTCTGTTCGTCAAGCTGTGTTAGACAGTGCCAGACAAGTTGTATTCCCTGAGTTCGTATCGACGCTAAGTATCTGTATCGTCTTGCTGCCGATTTTTACTCTTGAAGGGGCGAGCGCATTTGTCTTCAGACCATTGGCTATGGCTGTACTCCTTTCAATGGTGTCTTCTTTCATCCTCTCGCGAACACTTGTACCTACACTGGCCTTTATGCTGTTAAGAGTAAAGAGTGAGAAAACACAGCCTCACTCACGTACATGGCTGCACCGGGTTCATAGTTTAGTCGAGCGTCTGAGCGATGCGCTAATCCATCGGCAAGTCCATAATGTCAGTGCTTTAATGAAAAGAAAAGCGTTGGTACTGCCTCTTGCACTTGTGACCTTACTGCTGCTCTTAGGCACAACTTCCTCACTGATAGGAAAAGATTATTTCCCTGAATCGGACGCAGGGGGAATCAAACTGTTTATAAGAGCAGAGAGCGGCAGTTCACTGGAGCATACCGCAAAAATGTTTGCAAAGGTGAGGGAGGTTGTGAATCAGGTTATTCCGCAGCAGGAGTTACAAGCGGTTGCCGAGAAAATCGGGCCTCCGGACCCAATAAACAGAACCTGGGTACCCAGTATGTTAACGATGCCATCTGAAGGCGAAGTCTTTATCCAGTTGGCGGCTGAGCACGCGCCAACAAAACAGTACATTCGTAAACTAAGAGAGCGGCTAGCTGCTGAACTACCCGAATTAACGGTCATGTTCAGGCCTGCAGATATCATAGCGCAGACCCTCAATGGTACAGCCAGAGCCGCTATCGAAGTCAACCTGACCGGCCGTGATGTACAAAGGAGCCTGGAAGCCGCTAAACAGATGATGGAGAGCCTTAATGGTATACCTGGGGCAGTGGACATCACGCTCGGCCAGATTTCGGCCTGGCCTGACGTATATCTTGAAATCGATAGAGTGAGAGCACAGCAACTAGGTGTTGATATAGGCAAAATCAGTCAGGCAATTTTAGTATCGCTTAGCTCCAGCGCCACGGTTTACCCAAATAGCTGGGCAAATAATGGCATAAGCTACATCGTAGCCGCCCAGGTTCCATCCAGTCAGCTTGGTAATTTGGAGGAGCTACTTAACATACCGGTGGATTTTGATTCATCGGGAAATCCCATCTTATTGAGAAACTTCGTTGAAATAAAAAAGCGAACCCGGCCAGCAAATATCAGGAGACAGATGTTGGCACCAGTGGTGAGCATTTTGGTGAATGTGGATAAAAGAGATTTAGGGGCCGTGTACAATGATGTCAGAGGCGTGATTAACAAGTTCAAAGGCCACCTTCCTCCCCAAACACGCGTTGTTACACAAGGCCAGGCAGGTGACATGGAAGATGCTTACACCACACTTGCATTAGGTATGGCGATGGCAGCGGTGCTTGTTTACCTGTTAATGGTGACCAACTTCCAATCCTGGGCTCTACCTTTAATGGCGCTAGGTGCAATGCCTTTTGCCATTACAGGCGCTTTTGTCTCACTTTGGATAACCGGGACAACCCTGAGCGTATCGGCTTTTATGGGCATGATTATGGTTATGGGTGTCACTACTGCAAACAGTGTACTTCTGGTTAGTTTTGCGCGATACGCCATGTTGGATGGCCACCCTTCAGTTCGGGCAGCATTAGAAGCGATAAGCGCTCGAATGCGACCAGTAATGATGACCGCAATTGCCATGCTTATAGGAATGCTGCCTATGGCACTAGCCTTAGGTGAAGGGGCAGAGCAGAACGCTCCTCTGGCAAGGGCTGTGATGGGGGGCTTACTTTTTGGCACGCCGGCTACGTTAACTATCGTGCCCTTATTAATCAGCATGCGCGAAAAGCGCTTATTCACAGAAAACGAGGTACCTGAAGATGCCAGCAAATAAGTTAATCCTAGCAACTCTGGCAACACTAATAGCAAATTGGCCTTTGCAATCATTAGCTGATTCAGTTTCACGCGACTCCGCTACATTTGAAAGCCAACCTATGACCGTTATCCCAGCGATTACTAGGGCTTGGAAGATGGCCGATCTTCATTCGAGAGCTACTGGAATCGTCGATGAAGTATATGTAGAAATTGGTGATGCCGTTTCTCGGGGCGATGTATTATTGACTATCAATGATCCCATATTGGATACAGAGCTTCGCATTCTCCTGGCAGAGCTTAAGGAAGCTGAGGCTGAGCATAAACTGAATGAGCTGAACTTCAACCGTTCAGAGCGTCTGCGTGAAGATAACTTGATTAGTGCTTCTGACAATGACCGCTTGCAAGCCAAAGTGGAAAAATCAGAAGCTTTTATTGACGCGATAAAAGCAAAAATTGCACGTAAAAAGCTTCAGCAAGCTTTCTTGACCGTTCGCGCCCCATTTGATGGCCATGTAATAAACCGAGAGGTGGAAAAGGGAGATTTGGTTATGAGTGATGACAAAGCCGGAGCAGCACTTTTCAAGATAGCGGACCTACGCCGGCTTCGTATACAGTATCGCGTCCCTCAGGGAGTTTCCTATCAAATAGACAATGGTGATGGCGTTGAGTTTACGGCAAAAAGCTATAACAAGCTGCTGAACACTTCAGTCAGTCTGATTTCTAAAGATATAGATGAATCATTTGGCACTGTATTGATGGAATCCTGGATAGATAATGAAAGCTTAGAATTACCAAGCGGACTTAGGGGAGAGGTAGCGATAAGTGCAAAATAGAATCAATTTCAACGAAATTGTAAGGCATTAGCAGAACGCGGCTTTTTTAATGTCTATCTAAAGCTACTAGAGCGAAATGTTGGCGACCTCCAGCCAACCCTATAAGCAAGGTTGGCTTGGAAATGATCCGGCGTTTATTGGCGACTACGTGAATCCTTTAGCTTTATAAGCAATTATATTTGAAAAATATAATTATAAGATTTCAATATAATGGTGTATGAGATACCTCATTAAACAGATGCTCGCCCAGGCCCACTGTCTGTTGCAGCGCCATTCCTTCGACCTAATGCTTTGCGCCAGATGCTACGACCGGCTCTAATTCGCGATTCTGTCCAGGTCTGCCTATAAGGAATATACGTGTGAAATATCACGCACAAGTGAGGCAAGCTATGAGAATCGCTTCGTTTACAAAAGCCCGAAGTGAGCTTTGGACTTCCTCCAGGCGCTTGGCAATCGGACACATGGCCACTATACAGCCATCGTTATTGCTCAACACAATTACCGGTTTATCGCGGATAGTCGGATCAAACACCTTTTCTGCTGAGGCGTACATGCCAGTAGCATCAATCAGAGCTAGCATACGAGGTGCGCCAATGGTTTATGTAATCTTATAGAGCGAATAACCACGCCCTCTATCTGAAAGTCATCCCCTTCCTTTAAAAAGTAGGGGGCGATATCGTCTGAGCCGGCTACCAGGCACCGATTGCGTTTATCCACCCGCTTACAGATAAACACCCCATTCAGATTAGCCACGCAGATGCACATATCTGTAATTGGTTCGGCGCGAGAGATGATAAGCAAATCACCATCGAAAATACCGTCCCTGACCATTGAATGGCCTTGCGCCAATGCAATAAATGTTGCGCTTGGTTTATCAATTAGTAATGCATCTAAGTCTAAACCCAATTCAGTGTATTCTTTTGCCGGGGATTCGAACCCAACGAGGCCAGCCTGCGCTTTAATAGAGACTACTTTTAACATCATGATCGCCAATACTGTTTTTATATACAGCATATTAAATGATGACTATTGGGTTTAGCAATAAGATACCCTCAGTCTGACTTTTCATGCTCCGCATCATCATGATTTTTAAAAACTAAAAGCTCCCGGGTCCCTACGGCATAACTAGACGACTCCGTATAGATATTAATAACTACGTATCAAAGAGTGAATTCGACAGTGGCCCGCGGGTTACTTGCCTCTGGGCTACGGCTTTCAAGGGGTGTCAATTGGGATTGGACTTGTCTTAACTTTTAAACGGAACACTTTAGGCCACATTCACAGCCATATTCGGACAAGTCATACCTGTTACATGGAAACTTAATTTGACCGTTCAGTTTTTATCCAGCTAGTGTAGAAACGTGACTCGACGAAAGTATAATTTTGGGTACCGTGATGGCTACAGGGAACAGTGTTAAAAGCTGCTATTCGTTCGGACAGGGATGTAAATTTTACCCCGACCAGAAGCTGCTGGTATGTGCGACTAATGAACATGTGTTAAGAAACAAAACGGCAGAAGTACTTCTTATTTTATTACAGACACCCGGGCAGGTCGTGCCTGCGAAAAGCTTCTTCGATATTGTCTGGCAGGGGAAGTTTGTTAGTGAGAATGTCCTGAAGCAAAGTGTCAGTGAGCTACGCCAGTGCTTAGGTGATAGTGGGCGCAAGCTCATTGTCACCTTATCGAAGAAGGGGTACATGTTTAAGGGTGAAGTAAACCTTGCCGTAAGTTCATATCAAGACAATTCGGCCGACGCACAAAGCGAACCTGATAAAAGTCAGCTCGCCTTGGGCCGATCAGTGCCAAATTTGATACTGTGGCTCAGTCGGTTTTTTTCCCACGCTAAACTGCGCACTACACTCAGCCTGATATCTGTCTTTGCCCTATGCTTTCCCACATATTTTGCCCATGAAAAAAGTTTATATAACGAGGCTATTTACGCAAAAAACCAGCTTCTAGAAGGAAAGCTACTAATCCACAAAACGATGAACGCAAATGAATTCAAACGTGACGATAAAGACAGTGACCAGCGACTAGATGAACTTAAGGCAATTGCATTCAAACAAGACAGTGACGTATTTTTCTCACTTGGTAAGCTTTCAGCTTTCAGACACTTTGCTATGAGTGTGGGCGCGTATAAAGAAGCGCTATTAGCAGTAACCAGAGAAGAAAACCATATTGAAAATTCATATGGGTTGGTGTCCGTCCAGTATCTAGAAGCACTGCTTACAAAATCAGATATTTTGCTTGATTTAGAAAGGCGCGAAGAGGCCTTTCGGATATCGAAAGAGGCAATGGCATTAGCTGAACAGAACTTCTCAGAGAACAAACAGCTTCTCGCAAACACCTACTTGGCACACAGTAAGGCAATCCTGTACTGCCTGGAGCCCTTATGTCGTCGAGAGAAAGCCATGAAAGAAGGGCGCCGGCTTGCATTACTGGCCGCTGAATTTTATAAGTCCCATCGACAGCAAGATCGTGTTCGCTATGGTGATAGCCAAATACTTTTAAGCTGGTACACGTTCACGCCTGAAAAGAAGCTTGAATTTGTGGAGCGTGGGCTTTCTGCATTTCAGAATAGTTTGGGCCCCGGTCACTCCAAAACAATCGGAGCACGTGAAGAGATTGGACGCATTAAAGCTTTCTATTATGAGGATTGGAAAGCAGCAGAGACAATTCTGACAGACACCAAAGCGATGAGAGACAAGACCGAGACCGGCGAAAGTAGAAGTTTAGCTATGTCTGAACACTACCTGGGGGAGTTATTCTTCATGAGCGGTCAATTTGAACGTGCGATTGAAGCTCTAAATAATGCTAAACACAAGTTAGCAACGAGTGTTGGTAAATACAACAATACTTATTTAGAGCAAACCATGCTCAAAGCCAGAGCACATCTTTATTTAGGGGACTTGTCCGGCTGTAAAGAAGAGCTCTTAGAGAGCCATAAAATATCCGCATCACCGAATATCTCTGCCGGTGTAGTAATCTTACGTGCCATCGAAGCTACACGGATGAGGCTTAATTCACTCGAGCCTTCAAAATCGATGGCGGAGATGGCTGTACAAGAGGGCGAGAGTCCTCCTGCCAAGGATGTTTATAAATCGCCAGGCTCAGTATTGGCGCACGAAGTTATCACCAGGAAATTTAAGCTATCACCTAAAGAAGTCGCAGGTAAATTCATCCAAAGTATCAGGGAGCTGAATAAACCTTCCAGTGAACTGAACCGATATTTCTATCCAGCGGATTTAGCGTTTATTCAGGGACGCGCTCAGGCAATTTGCGAGAAACACAGTAAGTCTTTTTGCGGTCGCATGAGTAGCATAATGGCTGTGAGACTGAACGATTCTCCCAGCTTTTCACAGCGAAGAGTATTGTAAATTGCTATTGTGTATCAGCTATATGTCTGCTGTGTACGTAAAACAGTCGTTGGTTTATTGAAAACTGAGTAGCAACAATGAGCGTTAAGCGGACCTTGAAGGTTACTAACGCGCTAGTCCATTGTAGACAAGGGGCGAACGTTCTACGCCCAAAGCAGCGACAGCGTTAGCTGTCCGACTGACTTTATTTGTTAGCCTCGAATTGCTCCAATGCCTCCGCTGCAGGCCTGAAGTAGGCGTTTATATAAGATTACAATTGATAACCATTTAATCTTCCCCTCAAATAACTGCCTTTTTTCTTTTAAACGGAGTCAAGCTTTCAGAGAGTTAATTGTTTTAATATTTTCACTTCGTTCCGATGTATAGGGCGGTATAGAGTATGTACCTACAGCATGTGCTACCAAATCACTCACCCCCTCAGAGTACAGAGAAACCTCCCCAACCACGAGAGTACGGCCGACTTTTATCAGAGAACATTCCGCAATGATTCGCTCATTTGCCGATGGCTTACGTAAGAAGTTGATGTTAAGGCTAGTTGTTACTGCCAATGGCACGATGCCAATTTTACCAAGTATCGCCACATAAAGTGCCACATCAGCCACACTCATTAAGACAGGCCCCGAAACCGTTCCGCCAGGACGTAATTCATCCTGACCCACATGATGAGATACAGTCGCTCCAACGTTGCTCACTGCTTCCACAACGCATTTGCTTTGTGGAAACTCCGATTTCATGAAAGCGATAACTTCTTCTTTTGTAGCTGTCATTGAGACTCCTTAAATATTTATTCACGTTTATAGGCACCTGGTGAAGCGTTGCCCCAAGACTTCTATATCCCATTGTAAGCCTAGTTTCTCTTCCACCAATGCAAAGCTCTGACTTTCGTACAGAAGCTAGAGTTTTATCGCCTCGTTTGATCGTCCGAATCTCATTGCTTGGGTTATCTAGCCTTCCAATAAATTCCGCCATGCTACTCGCCACTGAACACGCAAATTCCCGACCAAAATCAGCCACTGACTGAGTTGAGAGACAAGTGGAAGCTACGAACTGTTAATCAAGTTCGACCACTATTTTACCAATCTGCTGATTTGACTCCAGATAGTGATGCGCTGCTACTATCTCTTCAAATTTAAAACTTCGATCAATGACAGGCTTGAGTGTTCCCTCGGATAAACCCGAGAGGATAAATTGCTTTGCTCTGCGAAAACGCTCGATGTCTTTTATAACTTCAGTAAACACATACCCCCTAACTGTCAGACCTTTACGAAGTGCTATTTTTAAGGGAAAAGGAGTTGCTTCGGGACTTAATGCTCCGTGTACTATTATTGTTCCTTCAGGGCTCATTGCTTCAGCAATTTCAGCTATCTGCGGCCCACCGACAGCATCAAATGCGATTTTTAAATTGTTTGCTCCCAAGATACTTCTCAAGCTATCCATTAGCGGTTCTTCTGGGGTTGCAATCACATGGGCCGCGCCAGCCTTGAGCACAGCAGCCTTTTTAGCTCCTGTTAGAGTTGTAGCGATAGGGATACCCCCCCAGAGCATTCACAATTTGAATCGCAGCCAATCCAACACTGCTCGATGCGGCGGTTATCAGTACTGCATCGCCTTTTTGCACGTTAGCAATTTCGACCAAAGCGCCATAAGCTGTCAGGTACTGCATCCAAGCTGCTGCGCCTTCAGCAAAGGTTAGCCCTGCTGGTTTGAGTGCCACATATTCACTTGGTACGACAATCTCTTCTGCATAGCAGCCGTTCTGAGAAAGCCCCATCTGAGGGACAATACAAACCTCGTCCCCAAGGCGTAAATGATTTACCTCTTCCCCGACTTCAATGACTATCCCGGATGCTTCATAGCCGATTCGTGAAGGGAAGTCAGCCTTTTCTATATAGTTGCCTCGCCTAAACATGGCATCAGCACGATTGAGCCCAACAACTTTGACCGCAATACGTACATCAGTGGCCTGCAAACTTGGACTCGCGAGCGAGTCAATAGTTAATACCTCGGGGCCACCTAATTCATGAAACGAACAGTTCGAATTAGTTTTCTTGGGCTCATATGCATCCTCAACAATGACTTTTTAAGCAATTACATCAATAACTACTTTACCCATTGATCCCAACTCTACGGCATTATGTGCATCTATTGCCGTGTCTAGGGAAAAGCGTAACGGATCTAGTAGTGGCTTAATTTGTCCAGCTTCAACGAGAGCCGTAATTTGCCGCAAAATGTCACCATGATGTTTGCGCCCCTCTCCGCTGAGCTGTGGGTGTAACACAAAAATCGCTGACAATGTTGCAGAGCGTAATGACGACGGTACCAGGTCATGTGAGTCGAATGCAGCACAGCTTAAAATATGTCCATAATGTGCAATGATACCTAATGAGGCATCGAGTACAGAGCCACCGACAGTGTCGTAAACGATATCGAATCCTTTGCCTTGGGTGTATGCGTCCACGTAGTCAGCAGGGTTTACAGTGTGATAATCAATCGGCGTGGCACCAACCGCCTTGAGCAGTTCTTGTTTTCCAGTCGATGCAGTGGCATAAACGTCGGCACCTAAGGCCTTAGCAATTTGCACAGCTACATGCCCAACTCCGCCAGCTCCACCTTGGATAAGGACTTTCTGGCCCGCTTTAACATTCGCCTTGTCAACCAAACCTTCCCAAGCGGTAAGTGCAACCAGAGGTAAAGCCGCAGCTTCACGCATGGACAAATTTTTCGGTTTGAGAGCAAGTAACTCAGCATCTACGTTGGCATATTCAGCCAATGATCCTTGCAATCCTCGCACTCCGCCAGTCAGACCATAAACTGCATCGCCTACTGCAAAGTCGGTGACGCCGTCGCCGATAGCAACAATTTCTCCAGCTAAATCGGTGCCAAGTACTGCGGGTAATTCCGGCATGGCATAAGGAGCGATACCTTGGCGGATCTTGTAATCAATAGGGTTGACTCCACTTGCAAATATTTTTACTTGCACCTGACCTGCTGATGGAGAGGGTAAGTTAATCAGGGCTTCCCGGAATACTGTACCCTCTTCATAGCTATCTAATACCAAAGCACGCATTTGTCTGTTTAACGCTGTCATCAATAACCTCACAAACTAAATATTCAGCGGGTGGTTAAATCACCCGCTGGTTAATAGGTCTTTTATTAAACTAATTAAAACTCTTGAACAGTTGGGCGCAGAACAATCTCGTTGATATCCACATCCGCAGGCTGCTCAATTGCGTATGCGATAGCACGAGCAACAGATTCAGATGGAATTTCATTTTGCTGATAAAAATCTTTTACAAAGGCTGCACCCTGAGTATCTGAACTTCCATGTTTTAATTCAGATTCGACTGCACCTGGTGAAATGATTGTTGAACGAATTTTACCCCCAACTTCATGGCGTAAGCCTTCGGCAATAGCGCGAACAGCGAATTTGGTTCCGCTATAAACCGTGCCGCCGGGACTGAATACTTTGACACCCGCTACGGATGAAATATTGATAAAGTGGCCTGTTCCCTGAGCCTGAAAAATCGGAAGCGCTGCGGCTACTCCATACAGCAGACCTTTAACGTTGATGTCAATCATGCGATCCCATTCGTCAACTCGAGTCTCAGCTAACGGTGCAATCGCCATTAACCCTGCATTATTGATAACCACATCAACTTTACCGAAGCGCTCTTTTGCAAGATTTAAAAGGGCCTTAACTTCGTCCTGGCAAGTCACATCTGTCGCTTGAACCGCAACTTTTCCGCCTGCTGAGTGAATGTCAGCAGCAATAGCTTCAAGCTTCTCCATACGTCGGGCACCTAAAACAACAGATGCGCCAAGGCTGGCTAAATGTCTTGCCGTGGTCTCGCCTAAACCGCTGCTACCACCAGTGATAACAACGACCTTACCGCTGATGTTATTTGCTAAAACACTGCTCATAGTTAATATCCTCAAATAAGTTGAATGACGTTGTCTAAATAACAAGCAAAGTATCTCTTACCTTCAAAAACCAATAAATGGAAATGTTTTAATTTCACAATTCCATATTTTGGAATAATATTTATGTATTCATTTCAAACCTGAATGTGACTGTGATGCTTAACAGATTGGAAATGCTCCGGATATTTTGTACTGCTGCTGAGTCTCGCAGCTTTAAAGAAGCGGCTAACCGTCTGGGAATTTCTCCTCAGGCAGTGACACGAGCAGTGAAAGAGTTAGAGCGATTGCAAGGGGAGCTTTTATTTCATCGAAATACTCGACACATACAAGTGACCCTAGTTGGAGAAAAATTTGCTTTGATAGCAAAAGAACGCCTGCACGCTGTAGATGAATTGTTTCAAACAAGCGCCCGTGACTCGGGTAATGAATTACAAGGGCGGGTTCGTATCGCGGCGCCTGTTGGTTTTGGTCATAAATGCTTGATGCCAGCATTAATGGAACTCTCAACAGTACATCCTCAACTTGATATAGACCTGACACTCAGTGACGAGCGCGTGGATGTGGTTGACGAAAAAATAGATATTGGGATTCGTATCGGCTTCATGAGGGATAGTCGATTTATTGCCCGCCAGCTCGCCAAAATTAATATGTATGTCGTGGCTTCGCCTGACTTAATAAATAGAGTGGGAAGGCCTGCGTCTATTGAAGATCTAAACCACTTGCCGGTTACAGGGTTAGTAGATCGCAATACGGGAAAGCTTTGGCCATGGATTTTTTCCATGGACAGACAGTGGATGCCATCCATAACACGTTTTCGAAGTGCCGACGCCGAAGCTGAATTAATGGCTATACAAAATGGACTGGGGTTTGCTCAAATTCCTGACTGTTTGGCCCAAGACTTATTACGCCAAGAGAAACTTGTGAGAGTGTTAGAAGAGGTCGAGCCGGTGCCTTGGGATTTATATATTTATCGCCCTCAACGTGGTCCAGTACCACAACGTATTCGATTGGTTTTTGATCACTTGGTGTCAAGATTGAGTGTCCGCTAATGGCACGAACCAGAAGCTCAAAATCACAAAGTTAAATGGCCGCTCTTTGTCTAAAGCGGACTGCCTCGGCTGTGCGAACCAACTTCCGCAAATCGCGTTTTTCGAACCATTGGATTAAGTATTTTACTAACTAACTAACCTCTCTCAAGCCTGACTATTTTCTTGCGTATAAAGCTAACGCCTACGCTGTTTCGCGCTAAGGGAGTACATTAGGCTAAGCACCACGCCTAATCCAGCCCCCATAATTAACCCACCAGCCAAATCCACAGATAGTCCAAATATTTCATCTTCCTTTCGTATAGTTGTTACCCAAAAGAAAAGCATAAAGGAGATACTTGCAATGAGAGGAATAAGGGCGATTTTCGTGTTCTTGAACATACGAGCTCCATGCACATGTCATTTTACAAATTTCTTATATAATTATAGGTAAGTCTATGCCTACTTCCTGCTCCCTGTCTTCCAGTTTGAGTTAGGTAGCGATTAGCAACCGATTAACTGCTAGCCAGTCAGCTCTCATTCAGCCATTAAGACCAGTAGTGCGGGGAACCATTTTATTTAGAATACATTGAATAAGGAGATATACATGCATTCACCAAAAGAGAAAATGCCCGAGGTAGGACGAAAATTATGGCTTAGAATACGCGCGCCCGCCATTTCTTCTGAGGGTTATTTCGACGGAAAGCAATTCTGGCTGGTTCAGAGTTGGTTTGACTACGAAGTCTTGCCTTGTGACGTGGAGAAGTGGAAATATATGGGAGCAGAAAATGAAGCAGCCACATATGACTTGCAGAGCCAGAAAAGACAAAGGTTGAAGTAGTGGCCTCAAACTGCTTGGTGGCCACCGACTTCTGCAATCGCTCTCTCAGCAGTAAAGCTTGCCGGGTCAAAGAGTAAATCATCAATTTTCGCCCATAACTCAAAGACTTTTTCACAACTAAATACAATCATCTGTGCCGGCTGCTTAAGCTTCAAACACTTTAAAATGCCTAAATCACAAAACGATGTCAGTAGCTCATTTGCATCGCTTACTCTCAGCTTGAGGTGCTTACATATCATCTCAAGAGTCACCAGGGGATAATCAAAAAGTAGTTTGAGCAACGCTATTGCATTCACGGGTTGGCAATACAGGGCGAGTTGGCTTGATAATGCAAGCCAGACACTGTTTATCCTTTCGCTTATCACTTGGCTAATACCATTTTGCCAAGCAAAAGCTCTTTCCCAATAAGAAATAACATCGTTCCAGCTTCCTCCGATAAGGGCTCTGGGGGTTGCGAATAGCTCTTCACGAGACTGTTCAAAATGATTTAATCTATAAAGTGTGGGACTTAAAAAGGAAGAAAACTCGCGTTTTGATGACAAAAAGCTTGTTAAAAGTAAGCGTGATAACCGACCGTTACCGTCTGCAAATGGGTGGCTGGCGATAAAATAACTAAAGGCCAGCAGTGCGTTAGCAGGCTTTGTTATGTCTTCATGTTTTACAAAAGCCTCCCATTCACTAATCAATTTATTTAGCTCAGCGGGAGGGGGAGGGACTACCGTTGCATTCTCAATTTTATCTGCCCCAACCCAGTTCTGATGCTCTCTGATCCGCCCCCGGCTATTGTCCTCCGGAGTGATTAGCGTATGCATATCGCAAAGTAGCTCTACCGACATTTCTTTTTGAGCACAAAGCTTCAGCGCAAGCTCAAAGCGCTCTATCTGTGTGGCAATAGTATGGGCATAGGTATCACCGTTCTGTATGCCTGCCTGCGCGATACTGAGCCGTTTTCGGCTTACCTCCCTTCCTTGCTTTAAGGCACTGCCTCCCGATATGTAGCGTGCGGTGAGCCTGGCTATATTAATGTGAGGAATAGCAAAGTTGAGCGCCGGCAAACCGGTCGCAGCGCTTTCAAACGAATGTACCTGAGCGTCAATGGATAAAGGGTTTGAAATAATCAGTGGCTTTCTATTATCAGATTTCATAATTATGCTTTGGACTTTGAACGTATTAGTAGAGGTGCCATAGTGGCACCTCTTTCACAGGTTGGGCTTAAAGAGAATAAATATAATTAGTCGGGTAGATGCCCCACATAACATTATTCGACTCGTAACGGCCACCGGTTGTGAATCCGCCTTGGCCATAGACCCTTGCATCTGAAGAGAAGCAATAATTACCAGATTGTTGATAAATATTATTTGTTACTCTATCGACGTTCCAGGCTTTATCTACTTCAACCACCAAACCATCAATCGGGGTAGTCTGGTAACTCGTTGAGATGACATCGTTTCGGCTGTAATCAGGGACTGCTGCGGCGTTTGTAAAACAAGCGTCAATGCGCTTTGATTCATAGCAGGGTCCAATGGCGCAGGCGCTCTTTTGAATATCCAGACGCTTTTCTACTCTGACAGACGCCTTGAAAGAAATCCGTTCCGGTCTGTCCATACATTGCGTGCCATTCACCGTGTCGATACAGCTAGAGTCAAGCGGTTGATAACACTGAGCCCAGTTACCCTGATTCAAACAGTAGTCAATATTCTGGGAGACCATATTTTTGACGGCTTCACACATGTTTTGCTCTGTTTCACCGTTATCAACAACAGCGCTACCAAAGGCCTGTTGGAACTTAAGAACAACATCCTGACCCACTTCTGATTCATCATACATCCAGCACCGATCCTGAAGCTGCGCATCCAGGGTGCTCCAGTACGATAAATTTCGCTGGTAGGTGGTGTAATTAGCGAATACATCGAAATGATCCTGCCCGAGCATGGAGCTGGGTAATGGATAATTCACTTCCGTTGTTTCGATGTTTTTCATAGACTCATCAGAACTATTAGCAAAGTTTTCCAGTGCCGTCATGAAATCTTCGACGTTGTTCAACACCAGAAGGTTTGCAGCTTCATCAGCGCCGGCTTGGGTACCGAGAATTTCAAAGCTATACCCTTTGAATTGCTGCTCTATCTCACTACGCTCAGTGGAATCATAATTGCCGTCCGCACCATAACTTTCCAGTGAGGCTTTCAATTCAAATGTTTTTGATTTTATCTCAGAGTTGGACTCCGACTCTTTTTTCACCCGAATGGTAAAATACATACTGCGACCGGTAGTCACTGTATCAACGTATTTATCACCACACGCGCGACGGAATGATTTCTTATAGCCATTTTCAAGAAAGCTTTCTTTGTCGCTTTGCATCTGCAGGACCGAAGCCTGTTTTGCTTTGTACTTATTTTGTTTGTCAGTAAAAGCGGCCACAATGACAGAGGATTCAGTTACTTTTTCAGTTTTACTGAACACTTCTTGATTGTAAGAGCCTCCAACACTGAAGCCACTAAAGGCGAGATTAAGCCCTACTTCACGCTTTATATTAAGAGAACGCGCCAGACTTTCGTATGTTTCTACCTGCGTAAAGGAGTAGTTTTGTTCGTTGATGAACTCAACACTATCAATGACATCTTCACCCGATGAGACCCAGCATCCAGAGCTAAGATACTCACCTTTCAAAGCTTCAAAACCATGGCCTAATAAGGCCGTGGCAGTAGCAGGTTGAGACGTTTTCGATAATCCGGTTGAAGATTTCACCTGGATATTCACATCATTCATTGGCTTGGTATAAAGCCCGTCCTGATCGAATGAGGGATTTATGACTAAATAGCTCGAATATTCATAATCACTACATCCTTCGCTGCTACAGGCTTTAACTGCGAAACGAGACGTTGTGCTGCCCGCATTGAAGGTAGTTGAGCGGCCTGTGCCATAATAGATCTGACTGAGGCTGCCGCCCTGGGGCTGCTCATAGACTTGGTAGCGAAAATTGGAGCCGGTACCTTGAGTTGTACTAGGCCAGCTTAAGCTTACCTGACCACTGCCTTGCTCGTATTTCACAAATATTTCTGAAACAGAGCGAGGCGCAACCGGCAAAGGCTCACCTATGGTTGTATCACAGGAGGTATCACCAATTTGGCATGCAGCCATCGCTGAGGTCCACCCCCAACCATCTTTGCTTTGGTCAGTAACTGTTTCAAAATCACTCGTGTCTTCAAAATACTCAGTGTCTTCGACCTGTTGAGGCGCTGCATATCCTGAGCAACTGAATCCCAAACCTAACGCCCCAAGCAAGAGCGATATTTTGTTTAATCTAGACATATCTTTACCTTTATCAGTAAAAGTTGTGGGCAGTTTTTTGTTTATTTCATATCCGCCCAGTGTGTTTCCCTCGAACGGCTTGTTGACTGCAGATCTCAATTAAGCTGCCAAGCCAAGGTAACTGTCTGCCTTTTGAACAGAAAAGAACTGAAAAAAATGTGAAATTTATCCTATTTCACAAAAATTGTATGAATTCACGATTAGCCATATGCACGCTATGCCCGATGCAACATAGGATTAAAGCAAGTTAGCTTTGAGAGGGTTGCTACTGCTAAGGAGGTTAGATAAGAAGGTCCTATCCTAGATATATCGGCATTTGAAGTCACACTACACAGAATTAGCGCCTATTTTGATTAGAAATCAATAAACCTAAACACCATATCAGATAGGACTTACCTTAATTTAATTAGTCACTTTAAAAGCAATATGGTACAAATGTATTAATATTAAAAGTGATACTATCATTCAGTTCAGTGTGTTTATCATCTGCATGAGACACTAGCGTGACTCAGGGGTTTAAAATGACCAGTAAAGATACAATGTCCTCTTCAAAGGCTTCACGCGCTACTAAAAAGCATGTGTATGCCTCGAAAAGAAGCGATGCAACTTTTGTAACTCTTAGCCCCAAGCCTCTAAAAAATGAGACAGTAGAAAAAGTTAATGCTCGCGGTGGATGGCGAATTCGTCCGTCGGTGCGCGGTAAAAGGCACCTGAAAGAAGTCCCGTTAAAAATTCGTGGTGAAACTGTTCAGGTTGAAGTCCACGCTGCCGAGGCTCAGATGAGTCGTATTTTAGAATTAACAGAGCTTTTTGCACAAAGTGGAGAGCTCGATCACTTTCTCAGTATGGCAGAGGAGCACGCCGAACATAGTTTGATGGAGTTTAAACGCTCAGTTAAAGCGAGGAACTATTCACCTGCACAGTATGAATTGGTACAAGCTCTCAATACAATAGAAAAGAAGGTTACCGACTTTCCTTTAGTCACTCCAAAGCAAGCAACGCAACTATTAGGTATGTTCGCTTCAAGCAACCCTTCTAGAGACATTGGTAAGCTAGTTAAAGAAAATAAACTGCTAGGATTTAGTTTTGGCGAAGCTAAAGTACTTCAATTACCTGCTTTTCAGATTGATGATAAGAAGCTAAAAGTATGGCCACCTGTACATCGGCTCTGTGAGCTTCTCTCCGGCCTTAATGATTGGGCAGTGTATGACTGGTTAACGACAGATAATGATGATTTAGGCACTACTCCTGCAGATGCACTGAAGCGTTCTGAATTGTATGATGACCTCTTGGACGTAGCTGGTCTTTTTCTGAATGAAAACAAACACGCTCATCTTAGCTTTTCTGTGAAGGAAGATAGTAAAGGTGAGTAATTTTCCAACTCATACCATCCGAAAGGGACAGCAGCTATATCGTGTACTCACCGCCGAATACGACCAAAACGGTAATCGGTTTTATGACGCTTTGGAGCCGAACCCATACACCTATGTCACGTTCGATGAAAAAAGTGATGTTAAAGCTCGCTTTGAAGATAATACTTTAGTTTCTGGACGCTTTGCTCCATTTCGTTCTAGCAAAGCAGAACCTGAAGCGGTGCCAGCTTTATATTTTGCTGAATCTGCAATTGGTGCTTACTACGAGATTATTCTTCGTCCATTAGGTAACAAAGCTAAACGGGCCATCGAACTTGCTGATGTAGAAAACAAAGTTTTGGCTCGGGTGGTTCTAGACAAGAACTTAAAGTTGGCTGATATTCGGCGTCCTTACTTAAAAGGGGGCGAGAAGCCTTTTTGGGAGTATTCCGCCGAAGATTTGTATGAAAGCAGTAATCTAAAGGTAATTAAAGAAACTCGTAGTTTGTCTAAATACGTGCATGATAATTACCCCGAGCTTGATGGATTGATATGGGACTCGGTGCAAGCTCAGGGGCCTGTAACCTGCATGATCCTATTTGGTTTGCGAAGGGCTGGCCGTATAGAAGAGGAAATTGAAGTTCTTTCTGATATAAGTACCTGGCGGCCTTATCTGCTTGAAGGCGTTAGACATGGAGAAATTGTTGTTGCTCCAGATTTAGTGAATATACTAGAGCTATAAGTCTCAGTTCTCCCCCCCCTTAACCGACCTTTTGTAGTTTAATGGAAAGGAATTGCCTTTTATGCTGCTCAAAAATGTTCAGCCAGCTTTGGAATATTTGAGAAAGAGCCCTGTAGTATCAGATCTTCGTCAGCACACTTATTTATCAACATATCCATATCTGCTTAAGTTAGCGCAAGTTAACAACATGAAGATTGATCACCTTAGTCAACTAACGCTTATGGTGTATGGATGGATGCCCAGAACCTTAAGGATAGATAACACTTACCTGGCCTCTACTTTAAACGCAGTCAAGGCAGCATCGAAGACTTCCTTGAATGACTTTGACAGTGTTCCGATTCAGAACATTGCGAATTGCTTACGTTCGGTGGTGGGAGCGTCAAAACTCCTTCATTTTATCAATCCCAAAGTTTACCCAATCTGGGATAGCAAAATACAAGCGTTCAGAGGCTTTCCGACAAGAAATTCAAATATGCAGCGAATGGACAATTATCTAGCCTACGTCCGTGATGTGCATGCAATAGTTGAAGAAAAAGGATTTAACAATTTCTATACTCAATTTAATGAGGCATATCGTGAACGGTTAGAGCAAAGTCAAATTGAGGTATACAAGGTGGGTCCTCTCCGAGCAATTGAATTATCGGTATTTGAGCTGGCCAGTCGAGCCTGTCAGCGGTGAAAACAGGTCACTTTTCTAAGGCGCGAAGATATAGCTAAATCCATAAGTATGCCTTGTGAAGCATGCCATCATTCATAATAATACCGACTGTGTAACGTGTTTTCGATTAGGCAAACCGGGTGTTACCTAACCTTTGCCATGCCTACAGTACCGGCGCGGTATTGCTTAGCATAACGAATCGCCATGGCTTCACTTTTCCAGTTCCCGGATAGTACAATTTCTGCCATAGGAACATCTGCAGATAGTAAGGTCAAAACGCCCCCAGTGCGGGTACTGTGACAGGTAAATTTACCTTCAGTATTAAGCGCAATACCCACAGCCTCATACCGACGCAATAGCGCCTGGTACTTCATGGGCTCAGGCTGGACCGTCTGTTTGGGTGACAATTTGCGAAAGATAAATCCTTCTTCTATACCGGCATCCGCTAACCACTTTTTCAACAGCATAGCCGTTTCATCCGACATGTATCCATAATGACCATCACCAGCCTGATCGGTTTTCGAACGCGGGGCGAAGATGGTTTTGGCCTGCCAATCGATATGCTGAACCTCAATGGCCAGCAGGTTAGAGGCTCGGAATAGCGTATCCAGCGCCAAATTAATCAGCACCGCATCCCGCAACCCCAGTAGCGTATCGACATCAAGAACGTGGTTCGCCAGCCGGGCCTCGTGTAACTGTAGTGGCTTGGCCTGTTTCTGCGCCGACGGTTTGGCTTTTAGGCTACCGTTGATATAGCGAGTGAACAGTTTGGAATGCTTCCACGGATCCGGCAATTCACTGACCCCAAGAAAAAAACGAATAGACGCCAGCTTACGCTTAATAGAATGGTGGCTCAGCGGCGATTGCATCATCCAGTCAAAAAATGCCTGACACGCCACTTTCGTTATTTTCCAGTCACTGGCCAGCGCCGGCAATTGGCGTTCACGGCAAAAAAGCAGGTACTGATTGAAATCGGATTGATACGCTTTTCGGGTATTAGACGCCATGGTGTGCCAGACCGAATCGTGCAGCTCGGTCAGATTATCCACCACCAGCTGGTAGTGTTCATCATCAATCGCAAAATTGTCGTGAGTTAATGTCAGTGCCTGGCTCATAGTCTATTATTACAGATAACTGTTATTATCTGTAATAATAGAGCAGGGCAGACACACCGTCAATAGCGTTACATATAACGCTATTATTTTTATGGCAGAGCAGGGTAGTTATCTGTATCATTGAAAGCGTTATATGTAACGTTTGTGTCGGGTAACTAAATATGAGTGATAACACGCTGTGGCATAACTACATCACCCAAAATTTTCACCGGTATATTTCAACGGTTGAAAATTCGGAATGGAAAGGTGATTCGCCAGTAGAAATTGATATTGAGAAGGTCCGGGGCCAAGAGCCCAAGCAAGCTTATGCCTATTTACGCCAATTCATACATGATACGGCTATCAAGCGCCTGCAAAATCGGTTTCGGGCCCATAAACACCGCGAAACAACCGGCTTAAAGAATATTCAGCTAAAAGAACATTATTTAAGAATGCTGGACAGGTTCAAGGATCAGGTTGGCGCCGCCAGCTATGAAGAAGCTTTAGACTTCTTGCTGTCACCTGACTATCGTGAGTATCAGGCGGAAGTAAACACTGCT
Source organism: Salinimonas iocasae (assembly GCF_006228385.1). Taxonomy (GTDB): domain Bacteria; phylum Pseudomonadota; class Gammaproteobacteria; order Enterobacterales; family Alteromonadaceae; genus Alteromonas; species Alteromonas iocasae. The sequence goes on along the minus strand of NZ_CP039853.1, from coordinate 161,922 downwards.
AAAAACGTAATAGGGGGTGCAGAATACGACAGCGATGAATTATTTCTTAATGGGCTTATGTCCAGATTAACGAAATATGACCGTCAGCGAGTTGCATTAGCCATTGAAAAAACGTATTTTTCAGCCTGGCGGACTGCTAAGCAAACAAAAAAAAGAACCGGGGACCCAATCGATGAAGCAATAAACAGTTTTACGCTTTATCAAGTGGTTAAAAAATTCACAAATACCTAGCTGATTAAAGGTAAGAAGGAGCTGCTCTCAAAACTATCTACAATTTCATCGAGACTTCGTTATTTTAAAGAGGCCTTCTGCGTTATGAATACTTGTATGAAATTTGTCTACTGAAATTTTAAGATGGCATCTTCAATTTCTTTCCATTTTCCGAATGCATAAATACGCTGATCAACAACCTGGATGATTTTCACGTATCCAACGGGATAATAGCTTATAGAATCACTACTAGCCATGAAACTACCCCTATTGGCTAGAATATAAAGCTCACCCATATCCTTTATTGGAAAAAATGTTTGATATCGCTTACCAGAACTAAGCAGGTTCTGATTACAAATACCTCTCATTTGACTTCTCTTTAGAATCGCAAAGTATTTTTTATGATTTTTAATCAGATCATTCTTATTCCTCACCCAAAAATGTGAATTAACAATCTCTCCTTTAAATGATTTCAAACTATTTGCTGTAATTAGATAACCACATTTATCATCTTTTTTTACATCAATGACTTCTACAACGCCGGTAAAATCAGAGGTATTAACAAGAGTTTTTAAGCTAATATTCAGGCTCATAGCGTTAATGCTTACAGTAAAAAAACAGCATAAAAATACTATAAATCTCATTTTAAAGCTCCAACTTATCCAATACCAATTAATGCCTTAAATTCTACCTCTACATAAAAATGACAAATCTCATGCATAAATATAAATTTTGTAAAAGTCTCTGTAGACCACTCATAGTGACCCCTGCAAATGAAACTATTTAAAGGCATTGTGGCTTACGCGCAAATCGTGATTCTCTATGTGCTATAATTAATCAATACGGCAACCTGCCTGTGGTAAGGCCAGACTTTCCTAGACAATTTCCATATCTCGCTGCAGCAAAACTTTTTTCTAAAGCGAGTTAACTCTACCGGGTTTTAAATACTCATCATGACTACTAATAAATAGCGGGATAGCAAACATGCGAGAAGGGCATTACTGAACTTAGCATTAAACAATGAGACTTTTATTTAAGTAATAGGGAGTCACTATTAAAATTTTAAACTAAAAAATTAAAACAAAAAATCCCCTAAATAGTATATTTAATAAGTCCATAGCCATGGTAGTAGCCAAAACATAAGGATGCAAATTGCAAAAATACTAGCTTTGAACGCCTTGAAATGAACATTAGCTCTCAATAGTAAATACAACATTGCGATAACGGAAAAAAAGGTCCAAACTATTGAAACTCCCAAGGCTAACATAGGCGGGCCAAGTGGCACACCCCTTAGTTCTTCCCTACTTAAATTCGATATATCGAGAACGTATGCTGATAAAAGTAAAGTTAGAACAATATAAAATAGAGTACCACCAAAGCGTTTTAGGAACATAACATTAACCTCTAGATAGGCCAGTACAGGCAGATATAAAATCCATCACGCATGATAAATCCGATTATCATGCGTGATAGTAAACTTTTAGAATCTGAGCGAGTTAGATTGTCAGTTAAGTCACATATAGTGAATATTACGTGTATCCTGGAGCTAATCAATCTAGTTGGATAGCCTGCAGCGAGCGTCTACCAGCTTAGATCCACCACAAATTCGATAGTCTACTTCAGACAAGGAGCGGACGTTCGATGGTTGAATATAGACTGCTGATTAGTGCCAAAAACAGTCATTCAATTCAAGTTGACTGCCGCCAATTAGATGGTGTTGTTCCAGTGTTCTTTTTGAATAAACGAGTAAAAAAGCTATCGTTTTCATAGCCAACCTCTAAGGATATTTCTTTTACTGACTTATCCGTAGTCAGTAAGAGCTTCTTAGCTTTATCTAACCTTATTTCTTGAGTGTATTTATTGATTGATATTCCTGCTGCCAACAAAAATCTGCGTTTCAGGTTTCGCTCACTAAAGTTAAATTTATTTGCCAAGTCAATAATCTTGATATTTTGAGAGGAATTGAGTGTAATCCAATCCTGAACAGCCAATACATTTAAATCATCATGCTCCAGATATTGAGGAAGAATCGGACTAAGCTTGTGTGGCTCGGCCACAAGCAAGTGAGTAGCGCATTTTTGTGAAAATCTATCTCCTTTATCTTTCGCAACAATAGCTAAAAGAACATCTATTCCGGCTTCAAAGGTGCTTGTTGCGTAAATATTGTCATTTCTAATGTAAGGCTTATCTGTAACGAACTCAGCACTAGAAAATAACTTTTTAAGTTGTTTAGTGAAAGCCCAGTGAGTCGCCCATTGTTTGTCATCACATTTTCCTGTTGCTACCAAAAAATAGGCTGCCGTACTTAAACTAATGACAATTGGCGAATGCTTCATTTGAAGGGACAACCAATCAATAATAACTTTCGAAGATGACGGCATGTTACTTAGTTGAATTCCTTCTATAGGAGGAATAATAACAATATCGTACTTAGCACCATCTAAATGCCCTTCTGATACAATCACCGCTCCACTGGACGAGCAGACATGACCGCCATCATTGCTAAGTATTTTCACATCATAACTTAGTGGATGGTTCTGGTGCTGTTCTAATAAAGAAACAATTCTAAAGAAGTCTTTTGCCAAATAAACACTCATTGCCCAGCAAGCTTCGTAAGCTACTATCGCTACTTTTTTCATTTTAATCATGGCCTAATCGGAGGGTGTCAAATTCCTATTTGGATATAGTACCTGAACTATTTGCTTTGTAGAATTTGCTGTAAAAATTATCAACAAGCATATTTATGATTATTAAAGAGCAATACATCCCTACTACTGATGGCGACATATTTGTAAAAATTTGGACTCCAGAGATTGTTCAATCAAAAATCTCAATCGTTTTACTCCATGATTCACTTGGCTCATGCAATCAGTGGAGAGACTTTCCTGAAAAACTAGCTAACACTTTATTCATGCAAGTCATTGCATATGATAGGGCTGGTTTTGGGAATTCTTATACCAGACACACCTTGCCGTCTATTAACTTCATAGAAGAAGAAGCCGATGTATACTTCCCTCAAGTGAAAAAGGCTCTTGAGCTAGGACGGTTTATTATATTAGGACATAGTGTTGGCGGTGGTATGGCTGTCAACATTGCAGCCAATGAAAAAGACTGTTTAGGCGCAGTGACTATCTCTGCCCAAGCTTTTATTGAAGAGCGAACATTGGAAGGTATACAAAACGCTAAACAAGCTTTACAACGACCTGAAATGTTATCAAAGATAGCCAAGTGGCATGGAGAAAAGGCGCAATGGGTAATCAATGCTTGGACTGAAATTTGGCTTAGTGATGAGTTCCGCAACTGGAAGCTATGCCAAGTTAAAAACGTATTTTGCCCTTTACTCGCAATACATGGTGAAAATGACGAATATGGCTCGACAGCATTTCCTAACTACATTGTACAAAATTCATCTGCAAGTGCTCAAGTGGAAATAATCGAAAATTGTGGGCATATGCCTCATGTAACACATACTGAGGTTGTGCTTAAAGCTATAGCAAGCTTTATCAAAAGCGTAATTGACCTAAACTAGAATCCATTTCAATGGATTTAGAGTGAGAGTCCGCTTCACGTACAGAACAGACCGTCAGAACTGATTGAGCCCTACCACAGTTAGTGGCTGACAGTTAAAGTTGTAAGCATTACGTTTTAGTTGTCCGCCGATAGCCTCTCTTTATCACTTAAAGGTTCGCCACCCTTAAAGGTTTTGACTTTAGTGACCGCGAGGTCCTGATGAATTTTGGATTATCTAGCTCGGACAAAACCAAGGCATCGTTTGCATCGCCATCCAGCCACGCGGATACAAAATCTTTATCGTGAGGCAAAAAGCAGGGTATCGATTTTTGGTGATATTTGCTGAATCGTTCATGCGGTGGCCGGGTGATAACAGCTGTCGAATAGCAGCCATTTTCAAACTCTCGATATACCGCACCAAAGAGTATCGCTTCCTTGGCGTTCATCAGGTAATGCTCATTAGTTGAGCCTACCTTATTTGATTCACCTAAAGCGGTACCCACAACGATCGCTCTATGATGCCGTACAGCGCCTTTCCAAAAAGGACTATCTAGGTTGCGAGCATTAAAAGTCGTTCTGTCTCCTACTCTCAATGTATCGCCATCTGGCTTGCAATCGAACCACCAGGTAGCATCGACTGCTTTATTTGGGTTAACAATCAGATTCTTAATCTGTCGATTAGGGTTTTTGCCAAACGCAGGATAAAAGTTAAGTAAACCGGCATTTTCTTTTTCAAAAGTTGGGATCATATTGTCCAACCCAACTTTACGAAGGATATTGATGACTGCCGGGGAGCCGGCATCTCTTTGAATAAATCCACACATGAATGCTCCCCATTTTGGAAGTGATACTGAAGTGGAAATCACCAAAAGTATATTAGTGATGGTTAGATAAAGAATCTGTATCTTAGGTTATTCAGTTCAATTGTTATTTAAAGCTTCTTACTGTCCTGCTTCATGAATATGCCAAAGGCCATTTCTTCTGAGGAGCCATCCTGATGTGAGAGATAGAAATATGAAACCTATCAGCATAAAATAAACACCCGGGCTCATCTTTTCAATGGATGATACCAGCGTTACTTCAGTATCCTTGTTGTCAGCTAAAGACTTAAATATGAACGACACAGGCAACACGGTGACAAGAAGTAGAAAAGCTTTAAATATGGCCATACCAGCATCAATCTGAGAATGACCAAATGCCTCGCGAGCCTTTGGGCTTAGATTTTTATACTTCATTCCTTTTCCAAATTTAGAACGTGGCAATGAAGATTCCTATCTTACGACAGACTTCTTCAGCGGTGTCTAGGTATCTGCCTGACGTAGTACGAAGGCGATTTTTTCAGTGTAACTGGTCTTTTCCATGATTCATAGTATGCCTAAGACCTCTAAAACGGCACGACACTAATTTGGAGGTTTTCTATTAGAGAGCATCAATTTGTGTCGTGAAAATTTCGGCACATCGTAATTAAAGCCAAAGTGAAAATTACCGTTAACATAACCGATATCAAATTAGCAGTAGGACAAAAGCAATGAAGTCGTTTTACCAATTTGCAGCATTGACTCTTTCAGTGACATTTTTATTACTTGGCGGGTGTAGCTCCACCAGCAATGAAAATAAGGGGCCAACCTTGGTGTCAACAATCAAGACAGTTAAGGTCTATGATACGGATACTTACGACTGGAAGGATAATCGTTCATTCGCCTATAACATTGCTCATATGGCTCAACCCTCTGGAGCTGGAAATGGCCTGAGCGATTCATACAATCCAACAAATGGTGTTCAGTCATCCGGCACAAATACGGGTGCTCTTGCTTTTGCCAGAGGATTTCTTGCTATGGATGCCCTTACCGGCATCAGCCATGTATTTTTGAGTAGTAAAGAAAAAGACATGCTTGACTATGGTCCTTTCGCAGTAAGCTTTGTCGGTGTTAATGACATCGATCTGAATGACGAAGTGGCAACGGCAAATTATTTGTTGAACACTTTAGACACAGAGCTTCGTTCTGCGACACAAAACAGCCAAATGGACGGTAAGTTTCACGGTGTTTACGCGAATGCGATTAAATACTCGAAACGTAATTACGTAGCAGTTCTTGAGGGCAACGTTTGTCAAAATGGCGCTAATTTTCTGGCACCAGAGGAGGTGAAAAATGCTTCATTTAAGAATACAAAACTCAAAAATTACGTTCTTGGTCTAGAGAAAGAACTGAAAGATGCTCCCTACAGCGAAGTGTGTGCAATTTTTTATGAAAGCTCTGTAGCTGGTAAGCTGGGGAATAAGTACATCGTTGTCCATGAAGCGATAAATTCAAATCTCGCACTCTATTACCACAACGGTATTGCACCGACCTCAACGATGGCATTCGTTTTCCCAGAGAACTTCAGCCACATTAACGAAGCCACACGGGCAAAGTATGTTTATCAATTTCCATATTCATTCGTATCTTATAAAGGTAAACAGTATCTTTTTGATGCCAATGAAGATTCAAAAATTACTCTTTGATCTGAAAGGGCGCTTTTATAGCGCCCTTAATTAACCTGCTATCACAGATAGATTGAGTATATTGTCTCAGTCTGAGACACGGCCAGCCTGCTTAGGGCTTCAGACCTTCGATACGACATTAACTGTTGTAATATTCAAACTGCTCATCATCTTTAGCTGGTGAGCTTACTTTATGGTCTTTGAAAATGTACATGAGCGTTTTTTCAATCGGCTGTGCTTTTTCATCAGTTAGCTCTCGTTTGAGCCAAAATTCTTGAGCTTGTTGATCTGCAATAAAATTACCGTCGTTACTCAGTAAAAACGAGTGATATGATACTCCTTGTATTGGACATATGGAGACAATCTCCCATCCCGCACTTCCTAGTTTGCCAATAATTTTATTGAATTTATCCACATGGCTATTACCGAAGCGATTCTTCCCCGTATCAAGCGATATATGCTTAGTCTCACCATACTGTGTCACAGTCACTCTTTTTTGACCCTTCGACCATGACAAAACTAATGATACGTATTCCCATTGTTTCAACTTGCATCCTCCATACGATTCTTATTTTAGGTTCAAACGCCTTTAATGTGACCTGATGCGTCCTCTACGGCATTGCAATAGCAACAAGCAGCCCTCGCACTGCGTTAGTATCAGAATCGATTAGAAAGATCACACAGAGCCGCTTTTAATAACTTGTTATGGTATTGCTGTAGTTAGTCAATTTTCATTAATCTTCCGCACTTAAGGGATTGTGATACCATTTGATTTGCCACCTCAAGAATTACCACGATAGAACACTGAATCGCTCTAAGATTGTTGCCAACAATCTATTCTGCGCTAAAACAAAATGCTTAAATATATACGCCTCTACATGGCCTTTACCTGTCAACCCTATCGTACCCAATATGCCAATGTGTTTAGATATCCCTGTTCAAAAACTCACTCAATGCGTTAGCTTCCTTTTCTGTGAGTTTATCAGTAACAACTAAACCTTTGTCGGTTTGCATTATTTTACTTATAGGAAAATCACTGTCCCTTTTTGAAAATAACCGTGATGACAGCATTTTAATGAATCTTCGCATCTTCTCAGCCTTCTTTAATAAAGCGCTCGGCTTAGGCTGGATGATAGGGCAAAGAGAAAATCTGCCCCTTCGTAGAATGTTTAATTATTGAAATGAAAGTTGCGGAACGCTTGAATAGCGGATGAAGTCATCTGTTGTTACAGTAACGATTTGTTCATCATCGTCACTAACTCGCATTACCGCTACCTGTGTTGAGCGAGGGTTAGGCTTATCCATCAAATCAATCACGAGCAAGTAATTGGCGTCAGTTTTTACCGTAAAGGTACCATCCGGTTGGATATCACTGGCTTTTTCCATTGCATCGTAGAACATGCCAAGCTCATAGATTGGTTTGGCTTTTTCAAGCTCCTCACTAAGTAATTTCAGCGAATCAGCTTCAATTAATTTAGCCGGCATCGCGAGAAGGCGCTTCTTTTCATCTTCTGCATAGCGGATATTATTTTCTGCACGATTGTAGCGCTGTCTTTCACGCCAGCCGAAAGAATTAACCTGTTCCACCAGCTGAGGGTTATCACGGTCTACACGGGCCAGGTCTTTTTTGATTTGAGGACTGGATTTCAATTGGCGAATATATGCCCCGGATGCATTACGTAACTCATCAATGGCGGCTTGCGGCAGCTTAGCTTTCAGCTTCGCCTTTTCATCTGGTGTATATCCGGGCATTTGAAAATATGGGCAGTAATGGCGCCCCTCGTGTTCATATTGCTCGCCGTATACATTCGTTTTGGCTTCATCACGAAAAAGCCAGGTTGACGAGGTCACAAACTCTCGACAGTCTTCAATTGGCTTATCATCAGACTTGTTACCATAACGAGTTTCACGACTGGCTTCTTTGACAAGTTCGTTAGAAACTCGAAACTCCTTTTTATCATACTTAATAAAGTAGGTAGCTGCCTTGGCCCGGCTTTGGCTGAAAGCTTCGTCCAATGCTTGAAGCTGGCTACTTAGCGCTTGCTTCTTTTTATCAAGCTCTGCTTTCGCCTCGTCACTCCTGCCTTTTTGAGTAGCAACAGAATCCAGGTACTGCTGGCTTTTCTGGATAGTCTCATTTATCTCGGCCACAAACTTGCCACCGGTTTCATCAATATCTTTGACGTAGTTCTCAAAGTCCAGCTCTGGCTTGCTTAAGAAGTCACTATCTGAAAACTGCTGTTGCACCAACTCAACACTTGCGTATTTGTCTCGCAATGCAAGCAGCCCCGCTTTTGAATCCGGTAATTGCTCATCTTTGCTGATAGTGGCCTTCCAGTTCTCAAACTTGCTGTTATCTATTTTATAGACGGCACCATTAGCAGAGATTAGCGCAACCTGTTGGCCGTTACCTTCAACCTTTCCGGCAATCGGATCCCCCCCACCACAGGCAGCAAGATTAAGCGAAAGTGCGATAACTACGATGGATTTCTTTAACATTTCAAAGTCCCTTAAAAAACAAAGGTGTCAGGGTACTTTCAATGCGATGCGAGTCTCTAGCATTTATGTTCGATAAATCGGGATCGCTGGCTGATACGCTTAAATGAACTTATCGATGCAGTTGAGCATATTTTCTTTTCAGGCTGTACTCAGCCCATCCGACTATTACAGCGCAGTCAAAAACTTCTTTAACCCATCTGCATAGATACTCAGAAGCCTTAACGGTCAGCGCCTCAAAAGCGATTCTAACTAAGTACTTCCTTGCCCAATCTTCGCTTTCACCTTTAAAAAAGTCCGGGCTATAACCTAAGTCATTTCCCCTGGCATAAAGGGTTATATCATTCTCATGACAATAAACAGCGGCCATCAAAGAAATTAAACTCAATAACGCTGATTTCATATCATTAGAGTCAGAAGAGCCCTTCAAATTTTCACTCCCACTACTTCTCGTTCTGTTCAGGATTGACCACATGCTGAAAGTAGTCTTCGCTAAACTCAGTCATCATCAGTACTGGTTCGCCTTTTTTAATGACAGAGCCGGCTTTCCCGGTCGATGGAATGACTTTGACGGTTTGTCTGCAGACAACTCTGAAGCCAGCCCAATCCCTCCCTGCTCCCATCTCCTTTAGTGTGGGGTCGGCTATCCAGCGAGACTCCCCTACGCTGAGCATTTCATTGTTTACTAAACACTGTAACCGCTGACTGTCATCCCCATTAGCGTGCGCTGGTACCGATATACCGCAAAGAAACGCGGCAGCAATATAGTTTTTCATCATTAATCCTTGAGGACCATAAAAGCAGGTTTATCCTGGCAGCATGGCAGATTCATAGGCTGCGTAATGCCTTTAGAAAGTAGGATTTGGGTAATTATGTGAGGTAAAGGCTACATGATGTGCCCTTATAGGAGCACGACAATAACGTTGATAAATCCGAAAAGTTCGACATTAACCTGATTAAGTCTACAGACAATATTATTTGTATTTTGAATCTACAGATATTATTATGGATTATAGATACCACTTTTTATATTTACTATCTGGAGATACACATGCAAGCCGTGACTGAATTAGCAAGTTCTAATGCTGCCTCGAAGTCATTGCATGTAGCGGTGAACATTTTGACCAAGTGGAAAGCCACTACAGAGCAAATGGCAACAATTCTTGGTGTATCAACAGCCAGTATTAATCGGGCGAAGCGCAAGGGTACCGTTAGTCTTTCACGCGACCAGCTGGACCGGGTGAGTTATATCCTTAATATGCATGCCGCCCTGCGCACGGTCTTTGATAATCCAGAAAACGTGTATGGGTTTGTCAGGAAACGAAACCACAACCCCTTTTTCAACGGTGCCACTCCTTTCGATTTAATGGTGCAGGGCTCTATGGCCACCCTCTATGAGGTCTTCAAGCGTGTCGACGGACTTAGAGGCGCTCAATGGTAACGGTAGCGTCTCTAAGTGATTTAGCGTTTCACCCGGTAACGGGCTACCGATTGGTTAATTCAAAGTTCCCTCCTATCCCACTATTTGATGATGTGGCTGATGCAGAAGAACTGGACGCGGTGTATGAAATCCAGAGGCTGACAAACCCGCGCCTGCAAAATGAGATTGGAAACCTGAACCTTCTGCCCCGCAACCAAATCCCTTTTGGTATTGATGGCCTTCCCTATGCGGTAGCCTCATTTACACACGTAAATCCGAATGGCTCGCGTTTCTCTACTGGTGACTTCGGTGTTATGTACATTGCCGATAATTCAGAAACAGCCCTTGCTGAAGTGGCACACCACCAGCAAACATATTGGGGCAAGGTTGAAGACCTGGCTTACGATAGGTTTGTATTTCGTGAACTTTGTTGCGACTTTATCACTGAAAAATATAAGTGCATCGAAGCGAATGATGAAACTAAGGGTCTATTGGCGCCTGACGATTATTCTCAGTCACAGCAGCTGGGGCGAGAATTGCGACAATCCGGTATTGAGGGGTTACGATACCCTTCAGTAAGATTGGAAGGGGGGCAATGTTTCGGGCTGTTCAGCCCCAAAACTGTCAAGAGAGTCGTTCAAGCTAAGCATTATGAAATGGTTTATCGTGAGGGGGCATTGCAGGTCAACCAATTGCTTCAACCTCGCTAAGCCAGAGCATTACGGTTGGAAGTATAAAAGTCTGCCAAAAGCGAGAAGCTGACACTTTTAGAATCGCCGTGGCAGACTGCTTCAGACAAAAAGCGGACTGTCAACTTCCCACTGAGGGGCGATAACTGTGGGAGGGTAACAAAGTTTCATACTCAGTATTAAAGTATAATACTGAGTAAAAGAGTCTCATACTATCTCAGGTCGGTTAGCTCAATCTATTTCTGACACCATCGTGTAGGCGGTGGTGTCCTCTTAGCTAATAGAGGACTTCGACATTCAAAGATAAGAGTGGTCAGTTTCTTAGAAAAATCAGGCTTTAACTTCTCGTAAAATAGTTCGTAAATTATAGGCTTTCTATTTTATTAACCGTATTAATGCACTGCAAAGTTGGACTCATGTCTGATCGCTACTTCATCGGTGAGTCGAAAGGCTCAAATTAAAAATACCTACACAATGTACTTAACCACAACAATGATGAAATTGCGATAGCCACGAAAACACTCGCTGAGCCCAAATCTTTTGCTAAGCCTGACAGTGGGTGAATCTCTTTTCCTATACGGTCAATAGTGACTTCAATTGCAGTATTGACAATTTCAGCGAACAGGACGAAGAGTATGGAGGAAAGTAAAATCGCCTTTTCCATATAAGGTATAGACCAAAGAGCAAGCACTCCCCCTGCTAAGATAAGTAAGATAAGTTCTTGCCGGAACGCTGACTCGTTTTTAACAAGCCATGATATAGCTCTTACAGAGTTTTTCATTGCTAATACAATACGCAAAATGCCCTTTGGTTTGGCTTTAGGGTCGAAATGCATTTCTGATGTGGTTTCGTCTATGACTCGCATTTTCGTAAAATATCCTGAGTGGGTTGGTAGGTGCTGCTTTGCACATTAGTAAGACCTAGTAATGTGTCAAAAAGGTTGTCCTGCGAATAAGGATGACTGGATAACGAATTTACACAATCACTATATTGAGGTTGGCTAAACTTGGAGGCCCAATAAACCATTGGTACATGAGTTTGCTCAACAGGCGCTAAATTATAGGGGAAGCCGTGCAAATAAAGCCCATTCTCTCCCAATGACTCACCATGATCCGATAAATAAAGCATCGACGAATTAGGAATAGTGGCAAGCTGTTCAATAATCTGGCCTAGCACGTAGTCTGTGTATGCAATAGTGTTATCGTACGTATTTGTCAGCTCTGCCTCTTCACAATTTTGAATATCACTTCTAGGACAATCAGGCACGAATTTAGCAAATTTCTCAGGGTATCTCCGGTAATAGGTAGGCCCGTGTGAGCCAATCATGTGTAAGACTATCACTCTATGTTCTTTAGATGGCCTTGAAAGAGTTTCTCTTAAAAGGTCAACAAGTACCTCATCATAACAATAATCTCCATCGCACAACTTGGGATCTCTTGACGGGTTGAAGTCTATAGTCTCTACCCTCTTGCATACGCCTTTACAGCTACTGTTATTGTCAATCCAGGTGACGTCAACACCTGCACGATGAATGATGTCTAAAACATTGTCCTGACTGTCTGCAGTACGCGAATCATAATTTTCTCGTGAGAGTCTTGAGAACATACATGGCACGGAGACTGCGGTAGCAGTACCGCAAGATGTCACCTTGCTAAAACTGATTGCACCTGCGTTCTGGATATTAGGCGTAGTACGCCTCGAATAGCCGTTGCTTGAAAACTTGTCAGCTCTGGCCGTTTCGCCAACCACAAACACTGTAGTAGACGGATGTATACCAGCATTCCCTTTTATGTAGGGACGCTTGTCTAATACTTTGTAGGGTAAAGGCGGATAGAAGTAAGTGTCCCGAAGGTACTTGTACCCTGAATCATAAAAGGCGTAGGGAATAATATACTTCGTTAGGTCTTTGTTATTTCTGCCGACAGCTGCATAGCTCTTAAAAAGGAACGTGGCTATAATTGCAATACCCAATAAAGCAAATAAGTTCAGCACTAGAAGCTGCTTGATTCGAGCCTTGAGCTTCCCATTTAATTCCAGATTAGAAATCGCAAATACAGGGATTAATCCCAATATAGAGAAGAATAAAAAAAGTGTTGAATTTAGATAGGAAAAGGCTTCACCAGAATTTGTTTCCATTACATTCTGTATCATGCTCTTATCGAAAATGACACCATAGGCCAAGGTGCCGTAAAGTAGTAGAGAACTTACAACGAAAGCAATTGCAACTGTGGTGCGCGGCAAAAATAGGGCACCAAAAAGACTTAGAAAAATAACATTAAAAAAGGTTAGCAAGAGCGGTACAGAAAGAAAAAACACCCACTCATTCAATGTTACAGGGGCTACAACTTCATAAACAGCAGAAAGAAATGGTGCGTTGAATATTGCTGAGATAAATAGTGAAGAAAGTAAAATGAACTGAGCTGATGTAGGATTAAATTTTAGTGTTATTGGGAATTTCACAATAAGGCTCTCGTGTACTTCTTAGCACACAAGTTACCTGTAAAAACTTAGATAACACTTAAGGAAAACTGTGGAATCTAAATTTTCGCATTATTTTTTAATTTTATAAAAATATGTATTTCTCACGTAACGGGCCTGTCTGGGATATAACTAAAGATCTCAGTCTTCGTTCTCGTAAGCGGACACTTTTCGGTTAATGCCTCGTTCGATAATAGAACCCAGTGGACGCGATGTGCATATCCTACAGACGTTGCCATTGCTTTTTTAAAACAATCGTTGCGCACGTGTTTTTCATCTACGAGGATATATCTTCCCTTGTCAGTCTTCTCCAGCCACTGGTAGGCGGCAGATAATTGCTCATCAGTAGGGGTATGATAGCCAAAGTGGACGATGGGATAAGGCGAGAAGAGAATAAACTGTTCAGAAAAATCAACAAGTGCAATAGTTGCATCATGTCTGCCAATTTCTTTTTCAATATTTCCAAATACGCTTTTAGGGGTTTTTACATCTTCAAGTAAAGTGTAACCCCATGTAGCGTACATGCCCCAAAGAGTACACAAGAAATAAGGCCAGGCTTTCCAGTGCTTCCCTCTATAAGTAATCACCGTAACCAGACACGTCAGTACCCCCGTTACTAAAAAAAACATCCACGGAGAAAGCCCGAACTTTTCTTCTAATTTTAGGGCGAATGATGCTTCTACTATGCCGGAAAAACCAAACCCCAATAAGCCTACTGATAGTAAAAATACAACAGCCCACATAAGCCAGGAAAATACTTTTTTATTAACAACTGAATCAAAGTAAGGCGCAGAGATCAGTGCCAGCATCGGCAATGCGGGTAATATGTACACTCCCCGTTTGCCAGGACTTACGCTGAAGAAAAGTAGGACAAGTACAATCCAACCCAACGGTAAGAGTATGCGGGCATCACCTTTTTTAATTGCGCGATACCAAAATGGGATGAGCCATGGAAGAGCGATGCTAATTGGCAGCCAGAATAATGGAATAACCTCAACGAGGTAATACCAGAATGGCTTTATGTGATGCCAGGAATCAGCATATCGAGTGACCGTTTGCCTGAAAAGAATGTTATCTCTATATAGAGCAAGTGATGGATCGTGGCTATTTTCAACCAATATCAACATAGGTACAAACCATAGTGATATAGCCAGTAACATCACCACTGCACCCATTAACCACGGTAATACGGAGTTTTTAGTTTGGTTCTTAGTTATGTCCCGCTGAGGCCAAACGCGTTGATGTATCAAGTATGGTATCAGCATCAGGACTGGTAAAAATCCGACCCCTTTTGTGATGACACCAATTCCCATGAAGAAAAAGGCGAGGTAATACCAACGCCATCGCCTTTCAACTAAGAAAAAGCGCAGAAGACCATAGCATCCGATTGTTATCCAGCAGCAGACCATTGCGTCTATCTGTGCAGACTTGGCTTGAAGCAAAAATTGAAAACTCAATAAAAGAAGTGACGTTGCGATCAGCGCTTCTTTTGTACTCCACAGTCGTTTTGAGATGTCATACACCAAAAAAAGTGTGAGTAGGCTGCATAAAGCAGATGGGAGCAGAAAGGCAATCTTAATTGACCCGAATAGCGCAAAGAAAAAAGCGATAGACCACATAAACACAGGTGGTTTATCAGGATAAAACTCTTCCGCTCTGGCTGGAAAGAACCACTGACCTGTTTCAACCATTTCTTTTGCAACTTGTGCAAAACGAGGTTCGTCAGCAGGCCAGGGATCTCTTAACCCAAGCCCGATAAATATCAACACGCTAGCCAGTACAAAAAGCCAGAAAGTATAATTGGGATGCTTGTTCTTATGTTTAATGGCTAAGCTCGTCTGATTCATTGCTACATTTGCTGCTTTTTGTGAGTGAACGAAGAGTTTTATCGTCATTATGTTGACGACGATAAACCTTAAAAAGATATGCGCTTAGCAAGCTGGAAATCCCAAATAATAGGGCGCTTATGATTATTTTAAGTTCAGAGTTGACTAATACCCCCTTACCCATCAATGCAAAAACCGCCATTTGAGGGATGTAGCCAATAGTAGACCCAAGAATAAAAGAGCGTCGTGGAATCTTTGAAACGCCAGCAAAAATGTTTGTGAGTAGATTATTCCCTACTGGCAACAGTCTAATGATAACGGACTTAAGAAAGGGAGAACGAAGTAGAAAGTGGTCTAACTTGCGCACCCGCATTTCAAAGTGTTGAATAATAATCGGTCTAGCGAAATACCGGGACACTGCCATAACTGTTGCACAGCTGAGCGTAGCTGCTAATGTTGAATAGATGACACCTTCAGCAAATCCAAAGGCATACCCCCCCATAAATGCGACTAACTGGCGTGGAAGTCCGATAGAAAGTAAAAATACTGAGACGGCTAAAAATTTGGCTATCCCTGTCACTCCATTATCACGGGTATGCTTGTCTATCCACTCCTGATTAAATGCGTCAAATGAGGGAGAGAGCGAAATCAAATGACTAAAAAACAGAATGGTAAGTACCAGAATGAAGAAACGAAGGAGACTGGAATTCAATTAGATACTCTCTTCATTTTCTAAGATGACATCATTAAGTTTATTACGTTTCTGAAGCCAATAAACTCCTGCCATATCAATTAGTCCGACCCCAAGCCGCCCTAACATATTATATTTTGATTTTCCGAATTGCCTGTCTCTGTGATTCACTTCAACAACTTTAATGATCCCACCTTGTCGTCGGATCAGTGCTGGCAGAAAACGATGCATATGATCAAAATAGGGTAAATCGAGGAATGTTTGTTTTGGAAAGACCTTTAACCCACATCCGGTGTCAGGTGTATCATCATTAAGAAATTTACTTCTTACAGAATTTGCTAGTTTTGACTGAAATCTTTTCCAAGCTGTATCCTTTCTGTTTTTACGATGACCAGCAATGCAAAAGTGACTCCCTAACGGAAATTGAGAGGCCATAGTCAGGAGGTTTGGTATATCAGAGGGATCATTCTGCCCATCCGCATCAAGTGTAACTACAAGTTCTCCATCAGCATGGCTCACCCCTGTCCAAATAGCTGTACTTTGTCCCACCGAATGCTTATGCCGTAGTACGTTAACTCTGTCAAAGCCACTCGCTTTCAGATAAAGCAAGTTCTCAAATGTCTTATCCGTACTACCATCATCGACATAGATGACTTCGAAGTTTACTACATCTATCAACGCTCTATAAATTTCCTCAATTAAGGGTTTTAAATTTTCTTCTTCGTTTTTCGCTGGTATTACAACTGAAATTCGCACGTAGCCCTCTGTCAAAGCCTCAATATCAAGCAAATTTTATTTTCGACAGTAAAACTCTAACAAACGAAACTTAAGATACGCTTATGAAGAGTCTTTTAATTGAGGTAATAATGTCCTAATCGCTCAGGAAAAAAGAGGCTGGTTAAGGAGGGAACGCTATAGGAGTGTGTTTCGACCAGCTATCGTAGCACTTTCGCCACGGCCCTGGCTTGCACTTACAATCACCTTGTCTTGTTATTGCAAATATTTTGTTCTGAGGAACGCCTGCGGCCAAATAAGCCGCAAAGTCAGTGCTTGAATCGCCATAAGCAGCAAAAGTGTCCAGCCAGACTCCGTATAACGCTTTAGAATATTTAGTTTAAACGTTTTAAAGTTTTTTCGCTCAGCCATCGAATTCGCTACCTGAATATCTCCATCTGGGAAATGGTAACGGGATAAAAAAAGTGGAATGTTGAACTGGAAGTATACATTTCGCGCAGTCAGATAGATAATCTTGAAGCCGTTATCAGCGTATGCTTGAACAAGTTCAGACGCATTTTCTCTTTCAGAAAAAATGCAGGCGTTACAGGGGGTCAATGTTCCATCGATGTCAAAAATCACAGCTTTGTCACTGTTACCATTGGGGGCAGAAATTTCTGTAGAGGTTACTGAGCATCCACTAAGTAGCAGGGCTGATATAAAATAAGCCTTCATCGTTAGTCACAGGATAGTTATTAATATGAACATAATATCGAGATAAACTTAAGAGCTACTGAAGGAAACCAATCGATTTATACTAATAGAACCACGTGTACGTAGGTTAACTATAAGCACCTGTTTTATAGCTTCTTCAGCAAATCCTAAGGTTGAGAAGGTATACTCAAATAACTTTAAAATTGACGTTCAAATTATGAGAATACTTCTGATAGAAGACTCCTTATCACTAAGGAACAGTTTGAGCTTAGGCTTAGAAAAATTGGGCTACTCAGTCGATACTGCTGGCACTGGCTCTGAGGGATTGAGTATGGCGTTGCTTGGTAGCTACGAAATAATCATCCTTGATATGATGTTGCCAGAGCTGGACGGCATGACTATTCTTGAAACGTTACGAAAAAGACATTTAGAAACAAAGGTTATCATCTTATCTGCGCGATCTGAGTCAGAAGACAAAGTAGCGGGGCTATTGGCAGGAGCAGACGACTACCTTTCTAAGCCGTTCTCGTTTGACGAATTGACTGCTCGGCTACTTAGCCTGATGAGGAGAGGAGCGGCACATTGTCTCAATGACCAAGTTACCATCAACGGTTTGACACTCAACATCCAGTTCAAAACGCTTTCATACAATAATAGCGATATCAACCTGACCCCAAATGAATACAAAATTGTTGAATGTATTTTCCTCAATAGACACAAGATAGTTACATCAGAAATGCTGAGTGAATTTATTTCTGGAAGTTATGACCATGTCTCAAAAAATGCTATTGAAGCTCACCTTTCTTCAGCAAGGAAAAAAGTAAGGGAAAGCGGGACGTCTCTACCCATTAAAAGTAAACGTGGTTTTGGCTACACAGTTGTAGAAGCTAATGAAATCAATACGTAAAACATTAACACGAAGACTTTCTATCATTATTTCACTGCTAGTCATCGCCGTTTTGCTTGCAGCAGATATTGGCGTTGATTCTTGGGTCGAAAAAGAATTTAACCAGGCTATGAAGGCAAAGGTTGGTATGCTTCAGAGCTTGGTAAATGAAGATATCGAGGGTGTGGAGTTCGAATTTGCAGGAGAGTATTTGCCTGAGTTTGAAGGGACATCTTCCCCCGAGTATTTTCAACTTTGGTACAAAGACTCAACGTTTGAAAAATCAGATACTCTGGCGCTTTACACCATCAATGAATTGCCTTTCAGCAGCATTGGCCTGGAAGAATATTCTTTCCAGGATATTACTCTGCCCGATGGCCGTAATGGTCGGGTAATTTACACTCGATATATACCTCAGATTGATTCAGAAGACAGAGCTGAATTTTATCGCGTCATGGGTAACGATACACGCCCGTCAATGGTTATCGCGTACGCAACATCTACAGAACTGTTAAATTTTACATTGTGGTTTATTGATGGTGCTTTTCTTTTAGCCCTAATTATCGTGCCATTAGTTGTTCGATTTGCCGTGCGCAACACTGTGTCATATGCTCTGGCACCCTTAGATACCTTAAACGCCAAGATAAAAGGACTACGATTTACAACTCGAAAAAAACATGAGGCTTTTCAGAATGATGTTGAGGAGTTGGAACCAATCACCCAAAGCTTGAATCACTTTATTGAAGATAATTATTCGCTTTACCTGCGTGAGAAGAGATTGACTTCGGACATCGCTCACGAGCTAAAAACACCAGTCTCTGAATTGATAAATATGACCGAAGTAGCGATTAAGTTTCCAGGAGAAATAAGATTAGAAAAGGATTTTAAGCCACGTGTGTTGCAAATAGGTACAAGAATGAAAAATATTATTTCTGGCCTTATGTTAATTCAAAAGTATAGTTTTAAGAGCCTTGAGCTTACTGATGAGATAGATATCCAAAAATTAGTAACTCAACTTATTGAGATCAAAGAAGCAAGAAATGTTAAGGTAGAGGTTAGCTCCAATTTTCAATTAAGCGTCAAGAGCAATCGCGTTGCAGTAGAATCGATAATAAGTAATCTGATAGATAACGCTATCGAACACGGAAAAACTGATACAGAAATACTTGTGAGCTGTGGTGTAAATTGTTCTAGTAATGTTTACCTCAGAGTGACAAATAAGGTGGGGGCAGAGGTTAATGAGGACGATCTAAAGCATATGTTTGAACCGCTTTGGCAAAAAGATGCTTCTAGAACATCTGAAGATAACTTTGGGCTAGGCCTTTCTATAGTAAGCGCACTGTGTGAAGCCGTAGATGCAGAAGTTTCAGTAACCAAAACCGACGAAGAATATATATCTTTTTTGGTGACTTTCAAAAAAGAGCTGAACATAACCCCACGTCTGCTTTAGCATAAACAAAATTTTTATTTTTGATGTCACCAGCGTCCTCGGTTGGCATGCAAGACTTTCAATACAGGCTAAAAAGTATCATTACGAGTGTGATATGTTAATCCTTAGATCGCTGTTTTTAACGATATACTCTGTTCGTGGGCTGATTAGGTATGAAACTCTCGGGCTGTTTAGATTAATTAGATCTGTCATTACTGCTAAGGCGATGGTCTCCTTTGAACAAAGTAGATATACAGTAAGATTCACACAACGTCATAAGTTAGCTAGTTTGAGAGATATCCACTCTTTAAAAATAGACCAACCTTGACTCATGACATCAAGAAGGCTAGTCTATCGCCGTTAAGCAAATAAGGTTTCAAATGAAATTGCATCAAAACAACAGGACTTATAACAAGGTGGTTATTACCGCCCTGATGCTGTTTGCACAGTTGTTTTTGTTTGCCTCAGATGCTTTTGCTTTTGATAGCTTCTTCGAAAACGCTACAGAATCACACCACGAATTATGTGTTCAGGACTCCAGTGTATGTCTCCCAGATACCAATTCTGCAGACGACGCTGGCGCAGACAACTGTGACCACTGCTGCTCTTGTCACGGACATTTTACCCATATCGTATTATTTAAAAATACTGATAGCCATTTAGGTAAATTTGGCGAGATGGCACTTGCTGCGTACCGTCCTTTCCCTCCCTCTCACTTACAACCCGGTATTGACCGTCCTCCCAGAGCCTAAATCCTAGTCATTTTTTACCTATTTAGTTACTGACCAGGATTTACAATATGAACTCTTTTTTTTCGCATGCGCGCAAGCGTATGTTCACTGTGGTCGTGAATAGTGTGTTGCTATTCATATCAACCACTGCAATGAGCAAAACAATAACGCTCGAACAAGCGGCACGTCTGACGTTGCAGCAACACCCGGATTTACAGCGATATCAGTCGCTGCTCACTGCTACAGAGGCAGATAGAACGCTGGCTAATCTCACTCCGGCTTATCAGGTTGGCGTTGAAGCAGAAAACCTGCTCGGTTCAGGAGATGCATCAGGCATTAGTGATGCTGAGCTGACGGTCTCACTCTCCTCTGTTTTCGAGATGGGAGGAAAGCTCGATGCAAGGGTATCCTTAGTTGACGCCAATTTATCCCTGTTACAGTCAGAGCGCTATGTTGCTTCGCTCAAACTGTTAAGCGAACTGACCCGGCACTATGTAAAAACACTCGCAGCTAAAGAGCGGCTGACATTAGCGGAAACGTCTGTTTCTCTCGCTGATGAGGCCTTATCTATCGTTAAACAGCGCGTTGAGAAAGGCGCAACCAATAAAGCTGAATTTCTACGCGCCAGAGCCGCACTTAATCAAGCCAAAGTCGACAAAGCATCCGCTGAAACGTCTCTGGCTATTGCCAAGCAGTCACTTGCACTATTTTGGCAGGGAGATGCTGAGGCAATCGATAAAGTATCGGGTTCACTCAGTACCCTTCCCGCAAAACGGCAGTATTCCGCTGTTTATCAACAGTTTCTTGAATCAGCAAATGTGGAACGACTCACCCAAGCTATCAGTGTGAAAGAAGCTGAACAAAAGCTGGTAGAAAGTAATGCCAGTGCTGATATTTCATGGCGCATTGGTGTGCGGCGCTCTCAGGCAGTTCAGGATACGTCTGTTGTTGCGGCTGTATCCATGCCGCTTTTCGCTGAACAAAGAAACCAGGGCGCTACTCGGGCTGCACTGGCGAAGAAAGAAGCCGCGGTAATTGCCAGAGACAGTCAGATACTGGAGATAAAAGCATTGCTGTTCAAAGCGCAGCAATACCTAAACTTCTCCATTGATGCTGTAAAGCATATCAACGACGTCGTTTTGCCCGACCTTGAAACAGCTACTACGCTCGTGCTCGAAGGTTACCAGCGAGGGGCATACAGCTACCAGGACTGGATTGCATCCAGAGATGCGTTGATACGCGCACGTGCAAAGGTCATCGAATTAAGCGAAAGCGCGTTAGTGAACCAGTCACTCGTTGAACAGTGGACCGGAGTATCCGGTCAGGCTTCTCCTACTCAAGAATTCCGGAATAACCATGAATAGACTATTAGTTATTATCTCACTACTACTGTGTCTGACGGATGCCAATGCCGCAGCAAGTGGTAAACAATCCCACGCGGCTGAATCGAAAACATTTACCAATAGCAGCGTATCGTTGACATTACGCATTCAGGATACGAAAGAGGGAGCATATTTACTGGCCGAAAGGGCTGATCGCTCCCAGCCGCTGCCACCTGACGCGCTTAACGTCACGCTCAATCGTATGGGAGGACGTCAGGACATCATCCATTTTGAAAGCTATGAAAATGGGCTCAGGTCCACAAGTTTTATCGCTGAGCCGCACTCATTTCTCGCGAATATTGCACTCTCACTGGGAGAAAATAGCTTTTCGTGGGATTGGGAGAAGCACGAAGCCCGAACTGAGATAGATGATGCGTATTCCAGTCAGGCTGGCGTAACCACAAACGTTGCTACGGGCGGTGAAATAAAAAAGCACACCGAGGTTTATGGTCAGTTGACTATACCGCCACAACAGCGTGCCGAGGTTCACGCCCGGTTTACGGGAATTGTTGAGCAGCTCTTTACTGATATTGGCCAGACTGTGAAAGCCGGAGAGGCAATAGCGCAGGTGCAGTCAAATGACAGCCTCCAGTCTTACGATGTAAAAGCGCCAATCAATGGCGTTGTCGTATCGCGCAACCTGAATATCGGAGAGCTTACCAGCACAACACCGCTTTTTACGATTGTTGATACCTCAGTGCTTTGGGCGGAATTAAAGGTGTTTCCAGCTCAGCGTGGTCAGGTTGCTGAGGGTAAATCAGTTCACATTATCGCAAATGGTCGTCAACTCGAGAGCACGATTACCAGCATTGTTCCTTCTCACGAAGGGCAACCCTACCAGCTAGCACTGGTAAAAGTGGTGAACAAGGACGGCCTACTCTCTCCCGGCGATTTAGTCACAGGCATTGTCGACTCACAACAAAAATCGGTGCCGGTAAAAATAGAGAATCGGGCCATTCAAACCCTGAACAATAAGCCGGTTGTGTTCCTGAATGAAGGCAATGCTTATCAGGCAACACCTGTAACCTTAGGATTGCAGGACGACAACTTTTCCGAAGTCGTCGCAGGGCTATCCGCCGGACAAACTTATGTTGTCGACAATAGCTACTTAATCAAAGCGGATATACAAAAATCCGGCGCATCGCATGCGCACTGATAGGGAGAGACAAATGATAGATAATATTGTTCGCCTCTCAGTCGAGCGGCGTTACCTGCTATTAACTCTGGTGCTTGTCATCATAGGCATCGGCATTTGGAGTTATCAGCGGCTACCGATAGATGCGGTGCCGGATATTACTAATGTTCAGGTTCAGATAAACACGGAAGCACCTGGTTATTCGCCACTTGAAGCTGAGCAGCGGATCACCTTTCCGGTTGAAACGGCGTTATATGGTCTGCCCAATTTGTCCTATACGCGCTCTATTTCACGTTACGGACTTTCTCAAATCACAGTGGTATTTGAAGAAGGAACTGACATTTACTTTGCGCGAAACCTTATCGATGAGCGTCTAGCAACACTGAAAAGCGTTCTGCCGCCGGGGCTTGAACCTGAGATGGGACCGATTGCAACAGGCCTGGGTGAAATCTTCGTTTACACGCTGGAGGCGAAAGACGGCGCCAAGATGCCGGACGGCTCGCCCGTTACGCCTATGGCACTTCGTGAAGCTCAGGACTGGATAATCAAACCACAACTGGCTCAGGTTAAGGGCGTGGTGGAAGTGAATACCATAGGGGGGTACGACAAGCAGTATCACGTGATGCCACATCCAGCGAAAATGCTGGAAATGGGTGTGACTATGGCAGATATCCGCAAGGCGTTAGTAAGCAACAATGACAATGCTGGAGCCGGGTATATAGAGAACAATGGCGAACAATTGTTAGTCCGCTCACCGGGCCAGTTAAAATCAATTGAGGATATCAGGAATGTTGTTGTCGGACGTAAAGGTTCCGTGCCTGTTTTAGTCAAAGATGTGGCCAAAGTGGGACTGGGCAAAGAGCTGCGCACAGGTGCGGCAACCCGAAACGGGAAAGAAACCGTAATGGGCACAGTGATGATGCTGGTAGGGGAAAACTCGCGTGAAGTTGCAGCGCTCACCAATGATAAATTTCAGCAAATACAAACATCATTGCCTGAATGGGTTAAGGCAGAGGTGGTATATAACCGCACTACGCTAGTAGACAAAGCCATCCAGACAGTACAAAAAAACCTTCTGGAAGGCGCACTGCTGGTTATCGTTATCCTGTTTTTACTATTAGGAAACATCCGTGCCGCCCTCATTACGGCGGCTGTGATCCCAATCGCGATGATGATGACTATTACCGGCATGGTTCAGCGGGGCGTCTCTGCCAACCTGATGAGTCTCGGTGCGCTGGACTTTGGTTTGATTGTGGACGGCGCTGTCATCATCGTGGAGAACTGTATTCGCAGGCTCTCAGAAGCGCAAAAACAACAAGGTGGCTTACTGGCGCTTAAAGCACGCTTACAGGAGGTTAAAGACGCCACTATAGAAGTTATTCGCCCCAGCTTGTTTGGCGTGGGTATCATCACAGCTGTGTACTTACCTATATTTACCCTTTCTGGCGTGGAGGGAAAAATGTTTCACCCCATGGCAACAACGGTAGTAATCGCACTACTTTGTGCGATGGTATTGTCGCTCACAGTTGTGCCTGCTGCGATCGCCGTGTTTATGCGCGGAAAGATCAGCGAAAAAGAGAGCACCCTAATCCGCGGGGCGAAAGCCATTTATCGACCTGCGCTTGAGTGGGTGCTTAAGTTCAAATCGCTTATTCTGGCAGGCGCGCTGGGTCTCGTTTTGGTTTGCTCATGGCTCGCCTCTACTTTAGGTTCAGAGTTCATCCCACAGCTTGACGAGGGGGATATCGCGTTGCATGCACTGCGAATTACAGGTACGGGATTAAAGCAGTCTGTTGAAATGCAGGAACTGCTCGAAAAAACCATTGTCGACTTCGAAGAAGTTGACAAGGTGTATGCCAAAGTAGGGACGCCAGAGGTGGCCACCGACCCTATGCCACCTAATGTCGCCGACACATTTGTCATGCTCAAGCCCCGCTCTGAGTGGCCCACTCCGGATAAGCCCAAATCACAACTCATTAAGGAGCTTGAGAAAGCAGTCACTGCGCTACCTGGCAATAACTACGAGTTTACGCAGCCTATCCAGATGCGCTTTAACGAGTTAATTTCCGGTGTCAGAGCCGACGTCGCGATCAAAGTGTTTGGTGATGACCTGGACACATTGCTGGCATCAGCAAATTCGGTTGCATCACTGACGACAGGCTTACCTGGCGCAGCAGATACCCGAGTTGAACAGGTAGCGGGTCTACCTATGCTATCTGTCACTCCCAAACGGCAAGTGATGGCGCGCTATGGCCTGAATATCGACGACATCCAATCTCTGGTTTCGACCAGTATTGGTGGTCAGCAAGCAGGCTTGATCTATGAAGGTGACCGGCGCTTTAAACTGGTAATTCGCCTTCCGGAGCCATTACGGCACGACGTTCAAAAGCTAAAGGTACTGCCAGTCCCCACACCCGATGGATATGTACCTCTACAGGAAGTCGCCACATTAGAAGTCAAACCCGCGCCAGCACAGATCAGTCGCGAGAATGGTAAACGCCGTGTGGTCGTTACAACCAACGTTCGCGGGCGTGATCTAGGTAGTTTTGTCGCAGAGTTGCAGGCTACATTGCAGACTGAACTGGAACTTGAGGATGGCTACTGGCTGGAATATGGCGGAACGTTCGAGCAGTTGGAATCGGCCAGCAAAAGATTATCCTGGGTTGTACCGGTGACGTTGGCTCTCATCGTCGGAATTCTTATTCTTGCATTTGGTTCAGTAAAGGATGCCTTAATCATCTTCACCGGTGTGCCGCTGGCACTAACTGGGGGTGTACTTGCGCTGTGGGTACGGGGTATGCCGCTGTCTATTTCTGCCGGTGTAGGGTTTATCGCATTGTCAGGCGTGGCCGTATTAAATGGTTTAGTCATGCTCGCGTTTATCAGGCAGCTGTGGTTTGAGAAAGGCGATCTGTACACCGCTGTCATTGAGGGGGCAATAGTCAGACTGCGACCCGTTTTGATGACTGCCCTGGTAGCAAGTCTTGGCTTTGTGCCCATGGCACTGAACACAGGCACTGGTGCTGAGGTTCAAAGGCCACTCGCGACGGTAGTCATCGGCGGCATTATCTCATCAACTTTACTAACACTGTTCGTGCTCCCAAGTTTATACCAATTGGTGCACAGGAAAGCGGATAAACAGTAAAACAACAATGCCCTGGATAAAACCAGGGCACTACAGGAGTAGGTATGGCGCACTCACATTCCCATAGCTCAGAAAAAATTGGCTGGGCTTTTTTCCTTAACTTTGGCTTCACTATCATTGAGTTCATTGGAGGATGGTTAACAAACAGTACCGCTATTATGGCGGATGCCGTGCATGACTTAGGTGACACATTGTCAATTGGCAGTGCGTGGCTTCTGAATAAACTCGGCACTAAAAGCGCGACGAAAGAGTTTACCTATGGATATCGCCGGCTGAGTTTACTTGGGGCGCTGATAAACGGCATTGTTTTAATCGTTGGTTCCGCCTGGATCCTTTATGAAGCTGTGCCACGCCTGAGTAACCCGGAGATGCCAGAAACAGAAGGCATGATTGTACTGGCTATTCTTGGCGTATTGGTCAATGGATTCGCCGCTTATAAATTACACGGTGGTAAATCGCTGAATGAAAAAGTTCTGAACTGGCACTTGCTGGAAGACGTTTTTGGTTGGGTAGCGGTACTCATTGTCGCTATTGTTATGCAGTTCAAAGACTGGCCCGTTCTGGATCCTGTCCTTTCTATCGGATTTACCCTTTTCATTCTGTTCAATGTTATCCGAAACCTCGTCAGCACCGTGAAGCTGTTTTTTCAGGCTTCACCAGACAACAGTCTTTTACAAAACGTGACTGATAAATTGCTTGAACTTGATGCTGTTATCGATCTGCATCACCTGCATATCTGGTCATTAGATGGTGAGCATCATGTCGCGACAGTTCACGTCGTTAGTCAATTTGAGTCGAAAGTTGAATACCTCGAACTAAAAGAAAGTGTATCCAATGCGCTGCAAAAGTTTGAGTTATCTCATACCACTATTGAAATTGAGCTAACCAGCGAAGAATGTCGGGATGTTTGCTGATGCATTTATAGTATCTAAGAAATAGGCGGTGTAGCCACTATGAAACCACTTTTTACTTCATTGATGGTCACCACCCAGTATAATTGTGAGAATCGACACTAATGCATAAGATATCTACCAACTTTTTCATACCTGTAAATTAGGTAAAGGGGACAACCGCTGTGTCCGATGCATCGCCTGTCAAACAGCTATTTTTAAATAACTGCAACTCGCTCCTAACTGCCATCAAAGTTGTAATAGACCAACGGCTGCTATACGTACACAGCTGCCGCTCAAAGAAATAAATGCTATCTGCAGCTTTCTGCCTGAGAAGATGGTCAGATTTGGTTGAGAGTGATAATGAAAGGTGTCATACAAAACTATGCATAATTCAGCTTAAACTCATTAGCGATGGTTGGTATATGACTATCAACTCTTGGCTACAACTGAAAGATGATGTTCGGATTGTTTCTGGCCTACTTCGGCCACGCCGAAAGTTCCCATGAATGGCACGACGGCTTTTGCCAAAATTGATGCATTAATTTCACGTCCATCTGTGCAAAATGGCTGAGGAAGAAAATCATTATCATCAGACCACCAATTAGCAGATACCGGATGCAATAAATCCATGATGACCCCACCATCCGGATAGGCAATAAATTCAAGCCACCAGCCAGCAGGCTCTTCAGGCCACACGTATTCATTGCTAACAACACCGTGCAGCCTCGCCTTTACATCTTCAAGTGGCAGACTATCTCTTTTTAATCTATCCATAAGCACCTCATTTTATAGCTGAATCGGCCCGAACCGGAATTTGTATGCGTGTTTGGTTTTTTGTGGGTCATGTCCCATGTTTATAAGTCTTTTGACCACAAAATACCGCAGGAAGATTGAATAGGTGATCAGAAAAGTTCCACCACACCCACAAAGCAACACAAACCAGAAAGGGGCGCTAGCATAGAGATAAAGCGTGGCTATTGACGCTGAAATGAAGGCGACCCCCAAAACGATTGCGGCCCCACCACTATTAAAATTATCCATTTTGCCTTATAACTTTCCTTGCCGTACGTCTTCAATAACTTGCATCGCATAATCAATACAAATATTAAAGTTAGCCTCTTCGGTGCCCTGACCGTTATCAGCTTTTTCTTTCGCGTACCTGGCACAGCCATTCACAATATACTCCGCCTCTGCTTGCCCGGGTTCATCAGAATTACTGGCCACTGTGTTACCATCGCCAACAGAGGAAGACGAGCAACCAATAATTAGCGACGACGACGCAAATAATAAAAGCTTTCTCATTGGGTGCCCGGCTCTTTGAACCACGTGCCTGCAAATTCCATATTGCTCAACTTCAGATCCCATGATGTGAGCATCACATCAGCCAGGTCTTTTGAGATTCTTTGAACCTGTTCGTCTGAAAGGCCGTTGTTTCGAAGAACCAAGCTTGCCTGCTGGCAAAGCAGTTGGTGCTGTTTGTTTTTTTCATCCATTTGACTTTCCTTCACATTCTGGTTTACCAAAGGCGTAGCCAAGCACTGTGCCGGCTAACAAAATTATTGCCATTTGCGCCTTTTCAGCCACCGGTGAGAATCCCGCTAGCATAATCAAAGCGGCAGATAGCAAGATGAGGGCAAATCTTAATGTATTCAGCGAATCGATCCGCTTCTCTTTCATTAGCTTCCACAGCATTACCCCGAGAAAAGGTGCATGACAATCAAGGGCGGAAGGCTTTGAATGCTATCTGAACTCATTGTGGTGACCGTTAATTAAAAGCTGCGCTACATTCAATGTCTTTCGACAAAGCCGAGGTGTTAGGTAATTCCACCGTACCCGGGGCCCTGGTCACTTGTTTGATACTGTCGATGCTATAACTTACCTGAAAACATGTCCCATCTTCGCGCTGATAATACTCAGTACCAGACTTCAAAGTTGTTTCTTTGCCGGTACTGGGTAATTCAGACACATACGCAATTTCATCAATGTCTGCAGACAACAATTGCGAACCTGCATGTGCAGCACCTGATAAACCTAACATTGCAATGAGTATCATTTTTCTGTTCATATCACGACCTTTTATATTTATTTCATTAACTTGTCCCATTGCCGCCTGACTCTAAACTTGGCTTAAAAGCTTTGTTGGCAATACACAAAGTAAGCCTATCGAATCGTGATGCTGAGCCGCCACAGAATAAGTTTGATAAATCGGGTTTTTCGTACCTGTGCTAATGCAGAGACCTTAGTATTCGTTTCACTAAAAGTTGATAATGAACATTCAGGGTATTATGAATAAATTCGTGATGTATGGGCTTGTGATTGTGTCTGTGGCGTTGGGAACAGCATGGTTCGTTTTTGGTGATGCTATTATTGAGCGTGGCGACCTGCTTTATACGCCCAATGAGCCGACTGCCGTGGCCAATGACTTTTGGATTACTGCGCTTAATGAAACTGACACAGGCGCAGCCAGATATTTAAGCGGGGATAGCCTGAGCGAAACACTGATACCTGGTTACAGTAAGCAAGACAGAGCTATACTGGGTAAGTCTGAGCAGAGTAATGGCACTTACTATATCAAGACAACATTAATGTTATTCAGAGATGGCCAAAGCACGCAGGTTCCACTTTACACAGTGGTCGTGTCAGAAGATGGGCTGTTCAAAGTAGATTTAAATAGCACTTTATCGTCGGCCCAGGACGCCGCACTAGACAATGCGTTAAGTTATTATGCATCTGCAGCTAAGCACGCTTATAGACTCTTCCCGGGCACCCAGCTAAGCGCCGACGAAAAAGTCTTATTACTCGATGCAAATCTCTCAAACTTAGAAGAACGCATGTGTGCGGTTCGTAGCGAGGTGATTAAGACAGTGTTGCCTAGCTATGCACAGAGTGCGAGCACGCCAGCCTACTGCGAATAGCCCTCTTCATACCCTAGTTAATAAATGAAGAAAAGAATACGCACTGTGATAGCAAGTATTCTTTTCTTAACTTAAGCGAAGTGTTTACTTCTTAGGCGGGCTATTTCCCCTATCCTTGCCGGATGCTTCCCCATTTTACTTGGCGCATTTTCTAACTTGAGCATATTCAGCTCCGGAAAATATGGTGGATGCCTCACAATTCACAAGTGGTGATGCGACACTTATTTAAGTGAGTCACCCCGAATATAAACCCGATCGGCGCGGCCCCCCCTTGTTTGATAATTCTGCCCACCCGACCTGTTGCAAATGTACCATAAGTGCCTCTCTCCCCTCTTCAAACCAACCACATTGTGGGAAATGCATTACAAACCAAAACCGCCACTCATCTATATCCTCTTTGGTGATTTGCACTGGCACCCCGCGAAGCTGAGGCTCAATAATTTTGGGATAAAATTCTATTGCTCTGCTTTTTATTTTTTTCATTGTTGGCTTATGAGGCTTGTGCTGGATTGCAGCTACGGCTAAGGCTTCTTTAAATAATTCACGGATGTTACTACCCGATTTATAGAGAGATGATTCAACAGCCTTCACATATTGTTCAAGCGCGGCATTAATTCGACCACTTAGTATTAGAATTCGCCCCTGTAACCATTCTTCTTGATAACGTAGCTCATCACTTAAATTGTGCTTTTCGATAGACTTTTTTAAGGCCAATAACCGTGCTGAGTAATCGGCAAGGCTGCCCTGTGGCTTGGTTATGGAGCGTTTTAACAGTTGATGTAACTCATTACCTTCAACAGAGAGAGGGTATAGGTTAGCAGAACTAATTTCATTGATATAAAAGTCATAGAATATCTTTCCAAAGTCAAACTGAGGATGCCCGTTATGTGTCAATCTCCAAATAACGGCTTCTCTTAAGCGGTCTAGAAACTCATAATTGGTTTTTCTGTGGAATGAATCGATAAATCTTGCGAAGAATAAAGTCTCCCTATCATCATTGGATGCACCAGGATGGGATAGTGATGCCCACTGACCCAGCAAGGTCAAATTACCTATATTCGGAAGCTCCTCACCACTGCACCATTTTCTGACTGTTCTGTCCGTATCTTTAAAGTACCGCTTTAAATCATGCTCAGGCAACGTATGATTATTGTTGTAAAATTCGATTACCGCTTTAACTGGGTTTCTTGCGCAATAAAAATCTGGCACATTGCGTGTCTGCATTTGCCTAGTACCAACCTCGCAAATAATACTGGCAAGTGTTTCGACAACCAGGTGCTTATTTAGCATATAGACCACCTTGCCTTGCTCTACCCCTTCCATTGGTACGCGTTTCATGATTTCTTTGTAGTTGCTTAAGCCTAACGAAATACTGTCACAGAAAAAACGGGCAAAACTATCTGTGACCACTTTGGAGATTGGCTCATAAAATAAGTGACGAATTGACTTACCAATTACCGCCGGATCTGAAGTCTTTCGGGAGGCAAAGTCTTCTTCCTTACGGAATCGACTTTCTCCATTGACGGCCATTGACTTAGTGCCGGCAATATCAGCCAGACGATTTAATAGATACCCAATGTTTGGATAAGACTCATTGATAGTCACCATTTTATGAACCTCTAACATTCCTTGTCGAAAGAGGGGCTTAGCCCCTCGCCATTATTTGCTGTTTTTGGCAGCGCTACTTGTTGCACGTGCCGCGAAGCTGCCTTTCGGCACAATACCATCGTTAGCTTTAGCGGTCGCACTTTGAATTCGTTGCGCCGCTTGTGGGGTCATTGCTGTTGATGATTTTGCATTTACTTTTGAAGTCAAAATACTCTCCTCGTTATGTGTGAATGAACTTCATGAGCAATCATCAACGAGTTGCGGAAGCTTAGACAGGAATCAAGTGGCGCATTTTTTTGTGGAGAATTTGGGGGGAGTAATATTATTCCATACTAACGCGAAAATAAGCTCCTCAATAAAGTATCACCCTGAGATAGGGCTTATTGGTGTTTCCTACATTACCATTTTGTATTTTTGAGAGCGCCCATAGCATCATTCTTGGTCAAGAATCCTCTAATATCGCCACCAAATGAGTATAATTCAGTCAATGCTGCATCACCTGCTAGAGTGTCTAAACAGCATCCGTAAGTAACAATATACCGCTTGCCAAAATACGTGACCCTATCAAGGTCATATGCGAACACCATATCTTCAATAGTTTTGTCGTAAACTTTACCAAGCAAAATAGCCATCGTTTTTCCTATTGCTCGCTGTCATGACTGTGACCATGACGATAAAGTATTCTCAACCCAAGTTCGTGCTCAGACAAAGTGTGCCATAGTAGACTTGCAACTTTGCTGTCTGGCACAGTATGAGGGTTGGCAGGGATTTGATTGAAAAATTTCAAATGCCCCATTAGGTTATTGAATAATATAAGGTAATGATTTAATCACCCCATTCCCTGGCGTTTAACTGCATTACAAAAATTAATTATCTCCAGCTGTTACTAATTAGAAAATCAGAAACATCTCTTCATTGCATCTAACTTCCACCAATTCTATCATTATCGAAATCCGATAACGGTATTCGTTAATGATAGTGTTATGCAGCAATGAACTCTACTTTGTAAGGGTTGGACTGGCATCTTTCAGCTCGCGTCCTGCTTACAATTAAAGCCCTATCCACTGCTGAAATAATAAGCGGGAAAATGTCGTATGTGTAATCTTCGTGCAGTTTTGCAGTGATAAAACTGAAAGGTGTGGATTGTATAGTTTTCTACATACAAATTTAAATGAGACGAGGAGTGAGTGGCGTGTCTAACAAATTAGTTAGGGAAACAGGATTGCTTGGTGCACTTGTTATCGGACTAGGTTCGATTCTTGGTACTGGTGCCTATGTCAGCATTGGTTTGAGTGCTGACATTGCCGGAGATAACCTTGTTTTTGCCATTTTGATAGCTGCTATTACTGCCCTAATGAACGGCCTTTCATCCGCTCAGTTAGCCGCGGCACACCCTGTGAGCGGCGGAACCTATGAATATGGCTACCGATTTTTGAGCCCGCTAAGTGGTCGGGTTGCCGGTTGTCTTTTTGTTGCTGCCAAAAGCGCCTCTGCGGCAACAGCGGCGCTGGCTGTCGCCTGGTATATTAGTCTTACTTTCAACATATCTGCACAAGTTGTCGAGTATATTGCTGTCAGTCTGCTGCTTATGTTTACCGTGCTGGTGTTATCGGGTATTCGCCGCACAAATTGGCTCAACGCATTGCTGGTTCTAATAAGCCTGCTGGGCTTACTTACCTTCATTGGAATTGGCTTAACCAGTAATGCTATTTCTAGAACAGACACTGCCGACTCTTCATCTTTATCATTGTTTCACGCCGCGGCACTAACGTTTGTCGCTTTCACCGGGTACGGAAGAATTGCAACAATGGGAGAGGAAATACGTGAGCCCCGACAAAATATACCCAGAGCAGTTATCATTACGCTTGCAGTTATCAGCACTATTTATATCGCGGTGGGCTATACGATTTTGCATTTGGGAGGTATTAAATCGTTCGAACAAAGCAAATTTATTATTGCGACCCTGATCTCTAATCATAACTGGAGCAGGCTTGTAGTAATTGGCGGTGTAATTGCCATGAGCGGCGTCGTGCTTAATTTAGTGTTAGGCGTTTCTCGTGTCATTCTTGCTATGGCTCGTCGTGGTGATTTACCTGCCAAGCTGGCGAATGTGAGCAGTGACAGCAAATCGGCTCCAGCAGCGACATGGATGACATTTGCGATAATGTCGGCTATTGCTTTGCTTGGTGGTATTGAATCAGCCTGGACACTAAGCGCTTTTACCGTGTTACTTTATTACGGAATCACCAATATTGCAGCACTTAATGTACCACTCTCTGATCGTTTTATACCCAAATGGGTGTCTGTATTTGGCTTACTGAGTTGCTTTGGACTGATAGCGCTAGCAACTCTTTCTTACGTCATTTGGTAGTCCGCTCCCAGTCAATTTGTAAACGTCGCCTAACCGCGTTAAGCCAATATTAAATAATTGACAACATAAGGATCAATGAGTGACACACATGGTTGGAAGCAAACTATAATGACGTCTGACTCACCCACCAATTTATTTATTCGTCTGGCAGTTGGCTGTGTTTTTTTACCCGAAGGTATTCAGAAGCTAATCTTTCCTGAAATTCTAGGCTCGGGTCGCTTTGCAGATATTGGCATTCCATGGCCTGAGCTAATGGGACCTTTCGTGGGATGGGTCGAGCTGATATGTGGGTTATTCATTCTGCTTGGTTTCGCCACCAGAGTCAGCGCTATCCCGCTGACGGGCATCATGATTGTTGCACTAATTTCAACGAAAGTGCCGATCTGGCTTGGGGAAGATTGGTGGATATTCAATGTGCGAGAGTTGGATCGTTACGGCTTTTGGAGTATGGCTCATGCATCTCGCACCGACTGGGCAATGTTAATGGGATCGATTTATCTTCTGATTGCTGGCGCAGGGCGGTGGTCCGTTGATGCATGGTTAACGCGTAGAAAGTATAGTCGTTTGGCCGATTAAAGCAGGTTGCGCAGGAGCATAACATAAACCCAGCCAACTTATTGTTACCCGGCAGGATTTGCTCATTAAAGGGGCGTCAAATGAAACATAGAGACTTATATACCGGATTTATTCGCCTTCATATTTTACATCATGCAGCACAGGAGCCTATTTTTGGCATGGGAATGATTGAAGAGCTTCGCCATCATGGCTATCAAATTAGTCCTGGTACCTTGTACCCAATGCTGCATAAGCTTGAAAAATACGGTTGGCTCACCTGTTCGACGAAAGAGGTAAATGGCAAAACTAGAAAGTATTATCGCTGTACAATGGAAGGGCTAAACGCGCTGAATGAAGCGAAGATTAAATTAAAGGAATTGATAGGCGAGTTGTTGTAAGCTACCAGCAACAGAACGCTCAACGGTTTTAATTACATAATGTGGTGTGGTGACTGGACTATTCTGACAAAAGACGAGGAATTATGTACAGTACCACTGACTATGGCAAAGCTTGACTAAGTTGTCACTCTCAAAACGCTTTTAAGCAGACAGATGAGAAAAAAATGAATCGATTTTGTTCGTGTCGAAACAGCGAGATCCCTCCCATTTTCAGGTAGCCGGTTTTTCACAGGTGCCGCTCATGGTCATGAATACTTTCGAGGCCGAGCAGCTTATCAAAAGAAAACCCGTAGCTGATTCTACCCCGGCTAGCATTCTAAGATGTCCGGTTGGCTCAATACTGCCAAGGCCAAGCGTAGTGATTGTTGTCAAAGAAAAATAGAAAATATCGACAGCTGCAGCAGGCTGTTTAAAACCTCCCAATTCCAGGGTCAGCCCTGTTGCATAGGCCAATGCAAAAATGACAGCAAGTAAAAGCTGGCTGCAAATAGCAATGAATACCACGGCCTGTGTTTTTGTCCAAACTTTACTCAGTTTTCCGACAAATTTGTCAGCAACCACCGATATATTAAAAAGGTGTAAAGCCACGCTTAATAACAGCGCTATCGCGCTGATAATTATTGCAAAAAGCATAGCTGTTCCTCCAGTGGTACGAATCTTGAACTCACGTATATTTGTTCATTTATTCCCTCTTGGCGAGAGAATATTACACAAATAGTCTTTTCTTAAGTAAGGATTACATATGAAATACTCAAAATTTGCTGCAATGATTGTAACATCGACTGCTGCGATGTTTATCATGATGTACCTGAACACGTACGCAATATCGCATGTATGGTTCAGTGAAACGCGAACTTATATGGCATTGTATATGGGAGCGGGCATGGCAATCATCATGTTGGCGTTTATGCTGGGTATGTACAATAATAAAAAGCTTAACGTGACTATTTTTCTGATGGCAGCAGTGATCTTCGTCGCTTGCGTTTATCTTGTGCGTTCTCAAAGTACCGTATCTGACACTGCCTATATGAAAGCGATGATCCCTCACCATTCCATTGCCATTCTTACCAGCGAGCGCTCCAATATCGAAGATGTGCGGGTGCGTGAACTGGCAGATGGGATTATCAAAGCGCAACGAAAAGAAATTAAAGAGATGGAATGGCTGATCAATGATATTTCTAAAAATGGCAAGGCCACATCTCAGGTCCAGGCCGAGCAACGTCCACTCCCAGAGTTTGAGGGCAAACTGAATAAAGGAGAGTAAAATGAGTAAGACAGCTATCCTGTATCGAATGGTTACTGACGAACATATTTGCCCTTACGGTTTAAGATCGAAAGATTTGCTGGAGCGTGAAGGGTTTTCAATCGAAGACCATCACCTAACTTCTCGTGAAGAGACCGATGAATTTAAGGAAAAGCATGGGGTCGAGACTACGCCCCAAACGTTTATAAATGATGAGCGTATTGGGGGGGTACGATGATCTCAGGGATTATTTCGGCAAAGACAAGGCAGGTCAGACAGGGAGAACCTACACGCCTGTCATTACTATTTTTTCTGTAGCGGCCCTGCTGTCTCTGGCATTTCAGTATGTAGTCTCAGGTGATTTCATCTCGGTAAGAACTCTGATGTTATTTATTGCCTTTTCCATGACGCTTCTTGCAGTACAAAAGCTCAAAGATTTGTACAGCTTTACTAACTCGTTTATCACCTATGATCTATTGGCGATGAAGTGGTTGCGTTATGGTTATATTTATCCTTTTATCGAAGCTTATGCAGGAATTGGCATGATTGCCCAGCTGCCAGCACTTGCTGTTGCACCATTTTCACTCTTCATCGGGACGGTTGGTGCAATATCCGTTTTCAAAGCGGTTTACATTGATAAACGGGAACTTAAATGTGCTTGTGTAGGTGGTAATAGTAATGTGCCACTTGGATTTGTTTCGCTATCTGAAAACTTATTTATGATCGCGGGTGCATTAATTATGTGGTTGATGTAAACGGTGGGCTCTTTCTACGAGCCCCTGACAATTCACGCTCAGGGCCTGCCAGAGAGAGCGGCGGCCCAAGACAGTTACTCACTCACATTGCCGTTGACCAGTGCAAGTGGGCTATTTTCCATTCACCGTCACGTTTGGTCAGAATTGCGGTTTCGAGCGAGCGGTATGTTTTACCGGCTTCAGTGGTATTGACGGAAATCAAGAGTGAGGTCGCGGAATCGCGATACTCTGTCACCCGATGCTCCAAAAGCTCTGAAGATAATGTACTGACAAATTTCATATCAGATAACATGTGATGAGACGCATATTCCTGAGCGCTGCGTTCGATACCGCCGCCTTCAACAATCGTGACATTCTTTGAAAGCAGCGATTTCATTTTGCTCCCGCAACGCCTCATGAAAAGACAGGACCACCTGTCCCGGCGCGGTCTCATTGCCAGATAGTGTAGGCGGGTGTTTCTGGGTTTTGTCGCTATGAGCGAACAAGGAAGATGAGACGGCAGCAAGTATGACTGTCACCAACAGTTTTCGCATTATGATTTTCCTAACTAAACTCGGGGCCAACCACACTGGTTAATACCGAGGTGATTAACAGAAGCACGCAGGCTAACACTATTTCAATATTTATAGAGCGTTTCAGTTGCGCAACATCGCCAGTGTTCTGCAAAGCGGGCACCAGAATAAATCGGTGTCTTGCGGCAATTAATAGCAATAAGCCAACAACCAGCAACTTGCTCAGAAAGGTAAGCCCATATTCTGATTGAACCAGATCATCCAGAGAGGTAAATATGGTAATCGCCATGTATATACCGAGGAGGATCAGTGTGGTTACAAGGTAACCTGCAATTCTGCCAAAGTCAGTCATAACTTTTTGCGTATCCTCTACCGGGAAGCGCAGACATACAAGCCTCAGCGGTAAGAGCGCGCCAAACCACCACCCCATGACAGCTATGTGCGATGCCAATATGAGTTTGTCGACGAGCCCTTTTTCTGCAATGTGTCCAATAAGCGTAAAACTGTATAGGCCATAAACTATCAACACAGTCAGTATCGCTCTTATAGCAATAACGTGGACACGCTTAGCGAAAATCAAAAGCAGTGCAGGAATCGCCAGGCCGGACATAAGCATCCTGACCAGAGCGACGTCGCCCACAGGTGACGCCCACATTACCTCAAGCATCATAGGGTCAAATGCACCTTGCAGACCACTTTCAGAAAATGCGCCCGTTTTAGCAATAAACCACACCGCAGATGCTATGCAAGAGACAACCATTACGGGAACAATCTGGCATAGAAGATCTTTGTAAAAATCATCTTTTGGGGCTGGCTGACGCATCAAAAAAGCACAACCGACAAGGCTAGCAAAGCCCACATAGAATATGGCTTTAGACACAACAATCGTTGCATTCCAAAGAATTAATTCCATGACTTTTACTTAGTGAACCATGAAAGAGAACGTCGACTTCATTTTATGGCCATCCCCGCCCATTGCTATCCATTCGACAGTATAGCTATCCGCTTTTAAGGCAGGTAATTGCCAACTATATATTGCATGCTGCTCTGATGTAGGCGTGAAATCAAAGTCGATATCACCGGTCTCATTTCCCTTTAGACTGACCTTCATTAACCGCAGTGGCTTGGAATAGGTCAACGTCAGTGACTCTGGGGCGTTCATTAACATCGCATTATCTGACGGAGAACTGCTTTCAAGCTCTACATTACCGTGGGCAAATGCTCCGGCGCTAAACGTAAGCATCAGAATTAGACCAATTTTATAAATTAGTTGCATAATAGTAACCTTCTGTCTGTTTATTTTTCTTGCAAGTGACTCTTTCCACATGCACATTATGTGCGACTGTTCGCTCGCGTACAACAATACTTTTCCAATGCTTATCTTACTATCCTCACCTTTTAACTTAAAATTTGACTAATGTAAGTATTTAAAAAAAACTCTTCCTGGTTTGTATGTATCGCTGACTTGTTTTCGCCAGTTGGCTCACAATGCTGAAGCTCACTTCGAGGAAAGATTAAAAGATATAATTTGTTCTTGAACATGGTACGAATGCGCAAAGATGTTTTTGATATGCATTTCGTGTAGGATCTGAGAGTCAATATAGGTTGCCTGAGATCTTTTCAGATGGTTTCTCGTATTTTTATTAAAATTCATGTAAGTGTTGAAAGCAGAAAATACGCCTCTCTATTTTTAATACATCTTCAATAGAAAAGCTACGAAGATGCAGCCGCAGGTCTCTGAGCCATGAGTGTTAGGATACTTTTCATCGGGGTTGTAATATTTCTGGTCGCGTTTGCGCTGCCGGTCAGTGCGTGCGATGTAGAATCGAGTAAACAGAACGCATCGGTAGACACCTTAATGCCGAATGTTAGCGCTATTGAAAGGCATGTCGGCCAGCTCGCCTACAATCCACTGTCGGTCAAAGACGGGCAAAAGCACGGATCTCATAAAGACGGCTCAGATTGTTGCGAGGACGGTTGCTTCTGCACAATGGCGAATTGCAATCATGTATCGACGTTGGCTTGTTTCTCTCACAGCCATTTAGCGCTCAACTATGCTGAGCAATATGATTTTATTAGCCTTGCCGTTCCTGTAGGTATTTATTCCCCCCCATATCGACCACCCATAGCCTGACTTTCGAATACCCCAACAAGATATTTTCCCAGGTTGAAGTTTTTCTGCCTGAATACAATCATATTTAAAGGCTAACTTTATGAATAATTCATTTAACGACGGTCGTCGCAGGTTCGTTCTTGGTGCTATGACTGCGAGCGCAGCGGCGGCCCTGACTAAGGTCAGTCCGCTTTGGGCCGCGCCCGCTGGTCGTCACTTTAAAGATCAGGTGCTGACTGATGACATTAAAAATCTGACGATTGCTGAGGCCAATTTAGCAATAGGCTCAAAAACTGGCCTGCCTATTACCATCAACGGCCAGATGCCGGGGCCCCTGATAAGGCTAAAAGAAGGTCAGCGTGCTCAACTGAATGTTACCAACCGACTTGAACAAGATACGTCTATTCACTGGCACGGCATTATTTTGCCCGCTGGGATGGATGGAGTACCAGGCGTTTCGTTTGCTGGGATAAAGCCAGGTCAGACATTCAATTATGCGTTTGATGTAGTGCAAAACGGAACATATTGGTATCACAGCCACTCCGGTCTTCAGGAGCAACGCGGGCATCTTGGCCCACTCATCGTTGAGCCTGCCGACGGAGACATCGGCGCAGATCGGGAACACACTATCATCCTAAGTGACTGGACCTTTGCTGACCCTCACGACGTGATGAGAAAGCTGAAAGTGGCTGAGGGTTATTACAATTACCAAAAGCGAACTATCTTCGACACATTGGAAGATGTTGAGAAAAAAGGTCTTAGCGAAACATGGAAGGAACGCGCCATGTGGGGCGCAATGCGCATGAGCCCTCGTGACATCGCAGATGTCACAGGCAGCACTTACACCTACCTGATGAATGGCCGCACCCCAGAGGATGACTGGCAGGCGCTGTTTAATGTGGGTGAGAAAGTGCGTTTACGCATCATCAACGGTTCTGCTATGACCTACTTTGATTTTCGTATTCCGGGATTAGAGATGACGGTTGTTGCTGCTGACGGTCAGCCCGTTAAGCCGGTCAATGTAGATGAGTTCCGAATTGCAGTAGCAGAAACGTACGATGTCATTGTCCAACCAAAA
Organism: Salinimonas iocasae; assembly: GCF_006228385.1. GTDB lineage: Bacteria > Pseudomonadota > Gammaproteobacteria > Enterobacterales > Alteromonadaceae > Alteromonas > Alteromonas iocasae. The sequence continues at coordinate 121,543 of NZ_CP039853.1, read as the reverse complement.
GAACGAAAGGCTTATACCTTTTTTGCTGAGAGTTTTGACAGAAGCGGCTATGCCCGCGGCACGCTCACTCCATCAATAGGCATGACTGCTGCTATTCCTCCGCAACGAACTATCACGGAGCGCGGCATGGCAGCCATGGGCATGGACATGTCAGGCATGGACGGTATGAACATGCAAAAATCAGGAGGCATGAAAAAAGGAAAGGCTTCTTCAGAAATGGAAATGAAGAAAATGGCCCAGCATGGCGAGCACACGATGCATAGCAACATGATGCAGGGGGATATGAAATCTTCACGGGTGCTGCCCGTAGAAAAGATAGACATTGTTCATAGTGAAGACGGGCATGGTCAAGGCGCCGCTATGATCGCACAAAATCCACGACCGCGTTTAGACGAGCCGGGCATAGGGTTGGAAGGCAGTCCACATCGCGTATTGGTTTACGCTGACCTAATAGGCGAACATGCATGGCCTGATGAGCGAGAGCCAGAGCGTCAAGTCGAGCTTCATTTAACAGGAAACATGGAAAGATACATGTGGTCGTTCGACGGCAAGAAGTTCAGCGAAGTAGATGGGTATGTCCGTTTTAATTTTGGAGAGCGGCTTCGTCTAGTTCTGGTTAACGACACCATGATGGACCATCCCATTCATTTACATGGTATGTGGATGGAACTGGAAAATGGCCATTATCCAAGACCGAGGAAGCATACCATCAGCCTCAAACCCGGTGAGAAAGTATCGTTGCAGATTAGCGCAGATGCACCCGGAGAGTGGGCTTTTCATTGTCACCTGCTTTACCACATGGAAGCGGGCATGTTTCGTGTTGTTCAGGTCGCCTAGGAGGTTAAAATGAAGCAGATAATAACAGCAGGACTCATGACCATCAGTTTAGGCTTTGGGAACACCGCCCTGGCACAGTCAAAAGACAATTGGCCATCTCCCATTCCGGATGAAAATTATGGCCAGATACTGTTTGATCGACTTGAGTATACGCGAACTGATGAACAACAAAATCGGGCTGTGTGGGATATGCAGGCCTGGTATGGCGGTGATTATCATCGCTTAGTGTTTAAAAGCGAAGGTGAAAATACCCAAAACGACGGCATGCCCACGGATCTGGAACGCGCCGAGGTACTTTACGGGTACCTCGTTTCTGCTTTCTGGTCTGTGCAGGTCGGCGTTGGTACGAAAGGCGAAATGTCGTCAGATGCTGACATGGAAAACTATGCGGTGATCAGTTATCAGGGACTCGCCCCCTATTGGTTTGAAATGGAAAACTCACTTCGTATCAACGAAGACGGTGACATGCAGTTCATCAATGAAACAGAATACGACTGGCAGTTAAGTCAGGTTTCCTATCTGCAACCGCGCCTGGAAGTAGTAGCTAACCTCACCGATTCGGAAAAATATAAACGTCAAAGCGGGCTGAGTAACATTCGTATCGGTTTGCGATACCGCCATGAGATAGTGAGGGAGATAGCGCCCTATGTTGGCGTTTATTACAGCAAAGCCTTAGGGAATACAGCTGATGCGTTAAAAGCAGACGGCGAGTCAACCAGTGAAACTGGCGTAGTAGTAGGGGCTAGGATCTGGTTCTAACACCACGCATAAAAAATAGCCGAAAACATATTTCGGCTATTTTCTCTGTCTACTACGGGAGAGCCAGCAGCGTTCATTCATTATGGTTATTACGCATTATTTGTACTTCACTAGGGAAGATGCGAATAAGTCCTGAATGTGAGATCATAGCTGCATAGTAAATCACAGCCATTACCGCCCATGAGCCAACAGTTAACTTTTGCCGATAGTGAGTTTTCCAGCAAACGTCGCCAGACGAGAAAAGAGATTTTCTTATCCAGAATGGATAGCCTGCTGCCGTGGTCTCAACTGCTGGAAGTGATTGAACCCTTTTATCCTAAAGCAGGCAATGGCAGACGTCCGTATGCGCTTGAGACCATGTTTCGCATTCATTGTATGCAGCAATGGTATAGCCTCGGTGATGAAGCGATGGAATATGCGTTATATGAAATTGCTTCGATGCGTCAATTTGCGCAACTATCACTGGATAAAGCCATTCCTGACCGCACAACCATTATGAACTTCCGGCACTTGCTGGAAAAACACAAGCTGACTCGCCAATTATTCAAAACGGTCAATCAATGGCTGTCTGACTGCGGTGTGATGATGACGCAGGGCACACTGGTAGATGCCACGATTATTGAAGCCCCCAGCTCCACTAAAAACAAAAAGAATGAACGTGACCCGGATATGCATCAGACCAAGAAAGGTAATGAGTGGCACTTCGGTATGAAAGCCCATATCGGTGTGGATGCCAAGAGCGCTCTGACTCATACGCTGGTGACCACCGCCGCCAACGAACATGACCTGAATCAGATGAAGAACCTGTTGCATGGCGATGAGGAATTCATCTCTGGCGATGCTGGATATCAAGGCGCAGAGAAGCGTGAAGAACTTAAAGAAAAGGATGTGGAATGGCTGATTGCTGAGCGTCCCGGAAAAGTTCGGGCACTGAAAAAGCATCCCCGCAAAAACAAAACTGCCATCAACATCGAATATTTAAAAGCCAGCATTCGGGCGAAGGTGGAACACCCGTTTCGCATCATCAAATGCCAATTTGGTTTTATCAAAGCTCGCTATAAGGGATTGATAAAAAATGACTCACAGTTAGCCATGCTATTCACCTTGGCGAACCTGTTTAAAGTAGACCAGATGTTACGACGACAGCCAAGATCTGTCTAAAATCCGGGAATAGCCCGGAATAAGGCCAAAATCCTGCCTAAAACAACGGCATATTGGCCTAAATTGCAAAATTAGAGTTTAAAAATTAGGCAGGTGATGCTGCGGCTTAACTAAGCGTTAAACTGCGGGACTTATTCGCAGTTTCCTTAGACAAGGTTTCGCCGTGTATATAGTGAATATCCATAGTCACCATATACACGCCTGTAATAGACCAGAAGAGGAATTGTATTCCGACAAATGCCATTAGCCATTTGTGATATTTTCTAGCCGTGCTAAGCATTATTCTCAGGCTCCACGTTAGAAAGCTCTTTGTTAAAGGCATTTACTTCAGGCTTTTTAATGATTGAGTAAATTGCAGGGAGTACAATAAGCGTGAGCAGCACAGCACTTGTCATTCCGCCTACCATAGGAGCAGCAATGCGGCTCATGACCTCAGAACCTGTACCAGTACCATATAAAATAGGCATTAAACCTATAATGATTGTAGCTACCGTCATCATTACTGGACGAACTCGTAAGCCAGCACCGTGCAATAATGCATCTTGATATGCATCATCTGAGATGAGTTCTGCTCGCTCCAGCGCTTTTTCCTTAAGCTCAGCAAGTGCTTGATTAAGATAAACCAGCATTATCCCGCCAATCTCAACCGCAACACCAGCTAGAGCGATAAAGCCCACACCAACAGCTACTGAGAAATTAAACCCTTCTAGATACATCAACCATAAGCCACCGATCATTGAGGTCCGGCCGGTAAAAGCGTTGGATTTAGCCACTTTGAGCATAAGCGGCTGATATTATTCAACATTATGGCGCCTTGCCTAACCGGCCGTTGGCTGTATAACGATGATGGTAACCCCTACCAATGCGACCAAAGCCCCCGCGATGTCCCAACGGGTGAGCGCCACTCCGTCAACAATACGCAACCAGAGGAGAGCAACGCCCAGATATATGCCCGCATAGGCAGCATAAGTGCGACCTGCCGCCGTTGGGTGAAGCGTCAACAGCCACGCAAATAACGCCAGCGAAAGCGCAGCAGGAATTAACAACCATACCGACTTGTTCTGTTTCAGTACCAGCCACGGCAGATAACAACCTACAATTTCGGCAACCGCAGTAATTACAAATATTGTGAAAATTGACAGCAGATTCATTGGCAAAAGATCCTTGATGTGAAGAAGCACAGAAGCTTCAAGTGGAAGAACCGACAAATTTGATGAGCTACGACGATTCCACCATTAAGCTGCCGGGCGCTCAAAATACATCCATCCGGCTACAGCGAACTTTGGAGCTGTTTAAATTGACCTTGGATCACGGCTTTTTCCTGAAGAATGACTTTATTCTCGTCGATCAGAAGCGCCGCTTTATCCTGGGTGGTTTTCAATTCGGTTTTTGTGGTCTCCAGTGTTTGGGATAAGACGGCCACTTGCTTATCAACATCAGCTTTCTGAGTGGTGAGCACGGCCATGTTTTGCGCCAAATGATCATTTTGATGCTGGTATTCCCGGCACTTTGCCACGGCTTCTTCAAGCTCGTGTTTCAGGTTCTGGACATCTTCTATCTTTCCCTTCACGTCGCTATTTAGCGCCCCATTGGCCCGTTTTAATTCATCGGCATGTCGTTGTAACTGCACATTGGCGTCAAACAGCTCTGACGCTCTCGACTCAGCCTGGGCGAGCCGGTGTTGCAGATTCTGGATCTGATCGTTCAGCCCCTGGTTAACTGAACGGAATTGTTCGCGCTCCTGCTGGCGGTCTTCGGCAGTACGCTGCTGGTAATGTTCGAAATGATCGCGGATATCCTTATTTTCTTGTTTGAGTTCCGCAACGCTCTCCTTCAATTCAACAATCCGTGCAGCAGCTTCGTCCCGCTGGGACTCGGCCTTGGCCAGGCTGACACGCGCGTCTTCCAGGGACCGACTTTGCTCGCTTTTTTCTTTGCTCAGCCGTTCGGTCTGGTTCTCCAGGTCCCGTTGTCGGGCAGTTAGTTGCGCCATGGTGTTGTCGGCATGGGTCAACTCTTTGCGGAGTTCTTCCTTTAAAGTCTCGAATTCCTGGCGAGCTTGTTCGATACGGTGGTCGGCCATCTGCTGTACCCGCTCATGCAGGGACTTTACCACCTCGACGAGGTCGTTCGGCAGCCCACTGACATCGGCCGCCTCCCCATTGTCTGACCGCCAACGCTTGAGCAATGGCGCGATGGTGCTTTTGCTGCCGGTGCCCAGGTGTTCGCGCACCCGATCCACCGTGGGTTCCTGGCCTTGCGTTTTAATGGCTTCAGCGGCTTTAGCGATATCGTGATAAGTGACTCCGGCACGGGCCATGGTGATTCCTCTCGGATTATTTAGTAACATATTACATAACACGTAATATAACATTATATTGGTTCGTTTCAAGATTGCTTGAATTCATGATACTAACCACTGATAATCATCCTTATCCTGGGCTAGTTGATCTTGACGTAAATTTTCGACTTGTAACGCCGGTACATAGCCGCCTTTTGAGCGACATCGAAGGAAATCCTATTCATGAACAACAAACCGCCAATACAGGCTAGCAACTTGTCGTTACGTAATAAGGATGCGACCCTGGTTGAACGCCAGGGGCCCGAACCACTACGGCAATACCTCCAGGCAGCGACATCCGACAACACACGTAAAGCCTACCGTTCGGCCATTCGACAATTTGAAAAATGGGGTGGTCGCCTGCCCTCGGATCGGGATACTGTCGTGCGTTACCTGCTGGCCAGAGCCGAATCGCTTAATCCCCGAACCCTGGATCTGCACCTGACCGCTATTAGCCAATGGCACCATTATCAAGGGCTCATCGATCCAGTAAGTGATCCGTTGGTCCGCAAAACCATGGAAGGCGTTCGTCGTACCCATGGCCAACCCAAGCGCAAAGCCAAGGCATTGCGCTTGGAGCACGTCGCCCAAATGGTGAATCATTTGCGGCAACTACCAACCACCAAAAAGAAACTGAGGGATATCGCGCTGGTGTTGACCGGCTTTTTCGGTGCCTTTCGCCGTAGCGAATTGGTGGCCATTCGCTACGGTGATCTGGTGTGGGAACCTGAAGGACTTCTCATCCGGCTGTCTAGTTCCAAGACCGATCAACAAGCCTCCGGCTTAGTGCGAGCATTACCTTTCGGTGCACCAGACTGCTGTCCTGCTACGGCCATGAAAAACTGGATAGAACTGGGTGGCATTAATGAAGGTCCGGTTTTTCGCCCCATTAACCGGTGGGATAAGATTCAGCCTAAAGCGTTGAATCCCAGTGCCATTAATGAATTACTCAAGACTTTGGGTAACGCCTGCCAGTTCGATTTTGTACCGGAATTGAGCAGCCATAGCTTCCGGCGCGGCCTCTCTACATCGGCAGCCCGAGAACGAGTTGATTTTGAGTTGATTAAAAAGCAAGGCGGATGGAAGAGCGATGCCACCGTCTGGGAGTACATTGAAGAAGGACAGCAGCTCTCCAATAACGCTACCCATATATTGATGGAGAAAATGGCGGTTCTTATAGATACCGTTCGGGTAAAAGAGATATGAACATGACAAGAACTATCAGTAAAGTTGCCAAAGAACTGGCTATCAATATAGAAACCGTTCGCTTCTATGAGCGTCGTGGATTAATAGAGCAACCGCCAAAACCCGAGTTGGGCTACCGCCATTATCCCGATGAAACGGTTAATCGCATCCGGTTCATTAAGCGGGCGCAAGAATTGGGGTTTACCCTGGAAGAGATCGCCAACCTGCTAAGCTTGAATGACCGCCCATGTGCTCAGGTGCAGGAGCTGGCCGAGTATAAACTCAGCGCCGTCATGGAAAAAATTGCCGATCTGAAGCGGCTCGAAAGCGCACTCAAGGCATTATTGACGCAATGTCAGAGTAATAACGATGACTCACATTGTCCCATTATCGACTCCCTGCAACCTTAATTAGTTTTACACGGGCATCACAAAAACGTTTGACTCCGTACATCGGTACGGAGATTACACTTGCTCCATACACTGAAATCAGAGGAGTAAGTCGTGTCACAGAAAGAATCCAATCTACCTATTATTGGCGGCGTTATCGCGGCTGTTGGCGCTGGCCTGTGCTGCGCTGGTCCTTTCGTGTTGTTGCTGCTAGGCGTGAGTGGCTCCTGGATTGGTAATTTAACCTTGTTAGAACCTTATCGTCCCATTTTTATCCTGCTGGTTTTAGCCTTATTTGGCTTCGCAGGCTGGAAGGTCTATCGCCCCGTTGAGGACTGTGAGCCAGGCACCGCCTGTGCAGTTCCTCAAGTGCGAAAACGCCGGCAGGTGATCTTTTGGTTAACGGCACTGACTGCGTTGGTGCTAGTCACCAGCAATTATTGGATTGTCTGGTTTGCCTGAATACTTTCTTACCGCTCACTTTTATTAATGACTTAATACGTTACTGGAGAAAATGATGAAGAAAATTGCCTTGTTGTCTTTGCTAGCCTTGACCAGCCTGACCGCTTTTGCTGCGCCGAAAACAGTTACTTTGGAAGTTCCAACCATGAACTGTGTGACCTGCCCCTTTACGGTCAAAAATGCCTTAAAAAATGTTGAGGGTGTGAGTAAAGCTGAAGTCACCTTTGAAACCAAATTGGCAGTTGTCACATTCGACGACGAAAAAACCACAGTAAAAGCACTGACCGAAGCCACCACTAATGCGGGTTATCCATCAACGCTCAAGGAGTAAAGCATGGAAATGCTAATACAGTTAGTGACCCGTTTCGGCGATAAGATTAGCTCATTGGGCGCGCTGGTTTCTGCTATGGGATGCGCCATGTGTTTCCCGGCCATCGCCAGCCTGGGCGCTGCGGTCGGGTTGGGTTTTCTCAGCCAATGGGAAGGTTTGTTTGTTAATACCCTGTTACCGTTGTTTGCCTGGATTGCCCTGGTACTCAACGGACTTGGCTGGTTCAGCCACCGGCAATGGCACCGTAGTGCGCTGGGTGTGGTCGGCCCCATTTTATTGCTGTTATCGCTCTATCCGTTTTTCCAATACGGCTGGAGCAGCTATGTCACCTATTCAGCGTTAGGCCTGATGGTTGCCGTATCGCTTTGGGATATTTTTTCACCCGCGAATAAACGCTGTGATGATGACAGCTGTGCTGTTTAACACGACGCAATGCCTGACTACTATTTGAGGAAAACGAATGATCTTACTATCGATAGAAGGGATGACCTGTCCAAGTTGCGTCGCTCACGTTAAAGAAGCGCTCGATGCGATCGAAGGCGTGAATAAGGTTGAAATATCTTATGAAAACGCCAGCGCAACGATCACCACAAACGGTGGGGTCAGCGTAACCGATCTCATTGGAGCGATTGAAGCCCTGGGTTATACCGCAAAAGAAAACCCCTTAGCGGAAAACACAGCACCGAACGCCTACTGTGACAACGAAAATACCAGCAACACAGAAAGCAACCGAACTCAACATGTGGCGATTATCGGTACGGGTTCCGGCGCTTTTGCCTGTGCTATCAAAGCCGCTGAAGGTGGTGCCAAGGTCACTCTTATTGAGGGAGCCGATGTGATTGGCGGCTGTTGCGTGAATGTCGGCTGCGTACCCTCAAAAATTTTGATCAGCGCCGCTCAATTGGCACAGCAGCAACGCAATAATCCCTTTGCCGGACTGGAAAATCATGCGCCCCAATTGAGTCGAGCCTTGTTGGCTCAGCAGCAGACCGCTCGAGTCGAAGAGCTGCGCGCTGCAAAGTATCAGAATATTCTAGAGACAAATCCTGCGCTTAGTTTACTTAAAGGTTGGGCGCAATTTAAAAATGCAAACACCCTGATAGTCAGAAAAAATGATGGCACTGAGCAGGAAATCTTTGCTGATAAAATCCTGATCGCCACTGGCTCCACGCCAACCATTCCTCCCATCGAGGGGCTGGCCGAAACGCCTTACTGGACCTCTACCGAAGCGCTGTTTGCCGAGGAATTGCCGCAGCACCTGGTGGTGATTGGTTCATCGGTCGTGGCGCTAGAAATTGCCCAGGCTTACCGACGATTGGGCAGTGAAGTCACCGTGTTGGCAAGACACTCACTACTTTACAGTGAAGACCCCATAATCGGTGAAAAACTGGCAGGCTGTTTTGAAAAAGAAGGCATTCGAGTTTTAAACAACACGCAAGCCACCCAAGTGACCCACGATGGAAATCAATTCACCCTGAACACTAATGCAGGCGAGCTCAGTTGTGATCGTTTGCTGGTAAGCACCGGGCGACACGCCAATACCAGCCAACTCAATCTGGACGCGGTGGGTGTCACCACCAACAAAAAGGGCGAAATCGTTGTTAACGAACGCATGGAAACCAATGTTGCTGGTATTTACGCTGCCGGTGACTGCTCTAACATGCCGCAATTTGTCTATGTCGCCGCGGCCGCCGGTAGCCGTGCTGGTATCAATATGACGGGCGGCGACGCCAAACTGGATCTGTCCACCATGCCCGCCGTGATCTTTACCGATCCACAGGTGGCTACCGTCGGACTGACCGAGGAGCAAGCCAGGGCTCAGGATATTGAGACCGACAGCCGCGTACTGGGTATGGAAAATGTCCCACGTGCGTTAGCCAACTTTGAAACCGACGGTTTTATCAAACTGGTCACAGAGAAGGAAACGGGGTTGTTGCTAGGCGCGCAGATCCTGGCTCACGAAGGCGGCGAACTGATCCAGAGTGCGGCTTTAGCCATCCGCAACCGTATGACGGTGACGGAATTAGCCGACCAGCTTTTCCCTTACCTCACCATGGTGGAAGGTTTGAAGCTCTGCGCGCAAACCTTTAACAAGGATGTCAAAGAACTGTCCTGTTGTGCAGGATAAGAGAGGGCAGTATGGGAACGGCACCCGCCACGCATTCACTGACAGCCCCAACGGTCAATGCGTTGGCGGATGGATTGAACAAGGGTGAATTCGTTCCTTTTTACCAGCCTCTATGGGATGTTCAACACCAATGCTGGGAAGGCGCTGAAACGCTCATTCGCTGGCAACATCCAACTGAAGGATTGATCCAGTCAGACACCTTTATTCCCGTTGCCGAACAAAGCGGATTAATTCTGGAACTGGGCGCGTTTGTCTTACGGGCGGCCTGTCAACAGATGATGCATTGGCGTCAACGCGGTTTACCCGAGGGTATCATCGCGGTCAACGTCTCTGCCTTACAAATCCACCAACCTGACTTTGTCGAAGACCTTGCCAGGATATTGCGTGATACGGGACTGCCTGCTCCGGCATTGGAACTGGAATTAACCGAAACACTGGCCCTGGAGGATACGCCAATCCTGATCGAAAACCTGCATCGCTGCCAGGCGCTGGGCATTCGCCTGTCCATCGACGATTTTGGTACCGGGAGTTCGTCGCTGGCACGCTTGCAATGCTGCCCAGTGACCCGCCTAAAAATCGACAAAACCTTTGTCACGCATATGACAACCGAGCCAAAGGATCGCGCCATTACCGAAAGCGTCATCACCCTTGGCCATAACCTGAATTTATCCATCGTCGCGGAAGGGGTTGAGACGGCCACTCAACAACAACTTTTAGAGAAGCTTGGCTGTGATGTATTACAGGGCTATCGGCTGGCGCGGCCAGCCGATGCCGAAACGACTGAAGCGTTGTGGCCAGGCCGCAGTGTTTGAAACGAACGGAGACAAACCCATGTCAAAAGCCGCCGTGTCAAAAGATGTGTCACGATACTTTGAGGTGATCCCCGACTTTGCGGCATTCATGGATGCCGATGGGCAGGCACTCGAATTTCCCCTGACGATCTCGCAACTGGCGAAAGCCGCGCAAACCACAGTGCATACCGTCAGGAATTACGTCTTGGAAAATTTGGTACTTTGCCCAGAGCATTCCGCGGGTGGTTTCGGTTTATACAATCAATGCGCTTTAAACCGGCTGCGCTTCATTCGCGCAGCGCGTGCGGCGGGCCTGCTGATCCTGGATATAAAACCCTTGCTCTACGCCATCAACGAAGGCGACCAGCAAGCCTGTGAAGCCGCCATGCGCGAACTGCAAACCAAAATTGATGAACGCCAGGCTTACTTGCAGGCATTGGATTCACAGCTGTCGGAGCTGCGCCAACTGGCCTGATCGCCATAACAAAGGAGTATACGATGTCAGAAAAATGTGAAACCGGCCCCCACGACTGGGTAGCCAATAAAGGCCGATTTATTCTCACCTGGGTATTGCCAGCGATACTCATAGTGATTACCGGCATGATGCAACTTGCACCGTGGATGACCGGCAGTATCTGGGCGATCGCTTTAAGTTGGATGGGATATGCCTGTTTAAGAAATGCGCGTCAATGTGGGCGAATGCATTGTTTTTTCAGCGGGCCATTTTTTCTGGGTTCTGCCATGTTGGCATTAGGCATTGGGATGCAGTGGATACAATGGCTCACCTTTAACGGATTAGGACTCTTTTTACTGATCGGTACACCACTGGTTTGCGTGTTACCGGAGATGTTCTGGGGAACTTACAAAGTTGCGACAAACGGCAAAGAAGAATGAATGCGATAGTGAAGCGCGCTACAAACTCTATAAAACGCCTCTGGTCACTTGTAGTGTATGCATTTCAATCGCCGGTTCAGGATTCTCACTCAAAACGGCGTACCGCGATCCTCTTTAGTCTGGTGCTGGTCGTCCACTTGGTTGTCCTGCCAGCGCATGAACTGGGTTCCGATATTGGCTTGCGTTCTTTTGCACATCTTAATCTGAGAATCGCGCTATTTGCGTTTTTGTTCGCAACGCTGGAGAGCGTTCTCATCAATTTATGGGTTCAACTGATACGCAAGAAGACCCATTGCAGAACGGCACCAGCGGCGGGCGGCATAGTTATCGGGATTGTAAGCCCCCTGTTGTGTTGTACCCCGCTGCTGCCGACCATCTTAAGTTTTATCGCCATTTTGTTTCCTTCCGCTGTTTCTGGTATGGGTCTCAAAATTCAGTATGCGGTCAATGTGTATCAAACCGAACTGTTGCTGTTGGCGTTGGTATTACTGTTGTTTGCGATTGTTCAAAATGCTTGGCATCTCAATTCAGGCGACGTAATGGCAGGCCATCACAAGGAATAAAGCAATGAAAGCCACTTGCGAGTAATCTAGGCATATCCAAATGACGACTAGAAACCTGATAACTATAACGCGATGCTTTTACACAATAATGCATCTATCAGAGAAAATTTAAGTCGATGGCCGCTATCTATCAGACAGCTTATCCACGAATTAAATCTGATATCACCGAAGATGAGTTAGGGGATGTCTATACACCTACGCCGGAAGATCAGAAGTTTGCACTGCGTCACTGTAAACGAACCAGCGCATTCTTTTTGGGGCTCCTGATTCAGCTAAAAATCACGCAGCGATTGGGCCGGTTCGTAAACCTGGGTGAAATACCAAAGGTGATCATCACGCACATTAAAAATCAGTGCCGTTCGCGGGTGACACTGAAGGATCCCCAAACCTATTACACATCGGGCGCGAAGGATCGTCACGTAAAGCTGATTCGGCGCCATCTTAATATAAAAGCCTACGATGCGGCCAAGACCTCTGAATTGGCACAGATTTGGGCACTTGAGGCAGCGACTACCAAAGAAGCATTACCGGATATCATCAATGTCACGTTGGAATATTTGGTCAAAGAGCGATACGAGTTACCGGCGTTCAGTGTACTTGAGCGGATATGTCAGGCGGCCAGGGCCGAAGTCAACACTCGGTATTACGATCAATTGTGTGGCTTTTTAGAGTCTGAAAGTCGCCAATGCATCAACGATATTCTTCGATCTAGCACAGGACTGAATGGTTTTGGTTGGAGCACGCTGAAAAATGAACCCAAACGCCCGACCCCTCGCAATATCCATGCGTACATCCAATACCTGGAATGGCTTACATCCCTGCAAACACTTTTGCCCACGGATTTGGGGTTGCCGCCAGTTAAACACCAGCAGTTTATCAACGAGGCCAAGGTCCTGGATTACGCCGAATTGATGAAACTAAAGCTGAACAAGCGACTCGCACTCGTCATCGTTTTAATCCGGCACCAATACGCACAAACACTGGATAACGCCGCCGATATTTTTATCAAGATGTTGTTAAAAATGGATCGCTCGGCGCAGAAGCTGTTGGAGAAGTACCTTGCAGACCATCAAAAGCAAACCGATCATTTGATTTCTGTGTTGTCTGGGATGGTCAAGGTGTATCTTGATAAACCCGATTCGGTGGCAGCTTTTGATCCGATACTGGGAAAGAACAGTGATCAGCTAATGCAAATGTGCGAACAATATATGGCATTCGCAGGCAACAACTATTTGCCGTTTATGGTTCGACTCTATAAAAAGCAACGATCCACCTTGTTTCGTACGATTGAAATACTCAACCTGGCATCGGCCACGGAAGACAAGGACTTGCTCAATGCGTTCCAGTTTATTTTGACGCACAAAAAGCGTCGCACGGAGTTCCTGTCAATTCAAAGCGATCCGAACGATCCCTCTTCCAGAAATGTCATTAATATTCGCTGGATTCGCGAAAGCTGGTGGAAATTAGTCACGGGAAAATCAACCAAATCAGCACAGGTGTCGGAGGTTAATAAAACCTGTTTTGAGCTGTGTGTGTTTGAACGGATCGCTGAAGAACTAAGTACCGGTGACTTGTTCATTCCCTACAGTGAAACCTTCGATGATTACCGGGAGCAGATGATCACCTGGGAAGAATACGAAGCGCAGTTGCCTACCTATTGCGAGGAGGTAGGGCTCGTCGCCGGTGATACTGAATTTACAACAACGCTGAAGAAGTCCATGGAAACGAGCTGCCGGAAAGCTGACAGCCAATTCCCGGAGGACGAACTGGTTCGTATTGAAAACGGGAATCTGATTATCGGTAAACCAAAACCTGATCAACCCTTACCTGAAGTCGAAGAAATTGGAGCGCTTTTGCGCGATCGGTTGGACAAAATCAACCTGCTTGATGTGATTATCAATGTCGAAAAGTGGCTGAACCTGAATAAACATTTTGGCCCGTTGTCGGGCTTCGAATCACGTATCAGCGACCCGGAGTTACGTTTTGTCCTGACCGTGTTTTGTTACGGTACCAACATTGGTCCCACCGAAACCGTGCGATCTGTGCAGGGCGTTTCTCGCAAGCAAGTCGCCTGGCTTAACTTAAAACGCACGACGGAAGCGCGTCTCGATAAAGCTATTGCGAAGATCAATAGCGAGTATAAGAAATACCGGCTCATTGAGTGTTGGGGATCAGGCAGCAGTGTGTCCGCTGATGGAAAGCTTTGGGATCTCTACGAAGATAATTTGCTATCTGAATACCATATTCGGTATGGCAGCTATGGCGGCATTGCCTATTACCACGTCTCGGACACCTATATTGCATTGTTCAGCCGGTTTATTCCCTGCGGTGTCTACGAGGCGATTTATATCTTGGACGGCCTACTCAACGATGAATCTGATTTTAATCCGGACACCGTTCACGGCGATACACAGGCGCAATCCACACCCGTCTTTGGCCTGGCGTACTTGCTGGGCATAAAGCTCATGCCCCGTATCCGAAATATCAAAGATCTCAGCTTTTATAAGCCTGATCGCTCCATGGTACTCAAGCATATTCAGTCTTTGTTCAAGGAGCCGATCAAGTGGGATCTCATTGAAAAGCACTATGCGGATATGATGCGAACGGCCATGTCAGTTAAAGCAGGGAAAATCACCGCTTCGACAATCCTGCGCCGGTTCGGCACCAAGAACCGGAAAAACAAGCTGTACTTTGCGTTCCGTGAACTCGGGCGCGTGGTCAGAACCATGTTTTTGCTGGAATACATTACCGACGTTGATCTGCGCAAAACAATCCAGGCAGCGACCTGTAAGAGCGAAGAGTTCAATGAGTTTGCCCGGTGGTTGTTTTTTGCTAATGGCGGGAAAATTCCTGCAAACTTGAGACACGAACAAAGCAAAATCGTTAAATACAATCATTTGCTGGCCAACTTCGCGATCTTATACAACGTAAACGCGATGACCGAAGTGTTCAATCAATTGAAGTCGGAAGGGTACAATATTACCCGCGACATTATGGCCGAATTCTCACCGTATCATACCGAGCATTTGGGACGGCTAGGAAGTTTTGAGCTGGATCTAACCAAGCAGGTTAAGCCCATGACTTTTGAACTGCTGGTTGATTAATTCATAATATTCAATCGGTTACGTTAGAAGTGGCTAAATTCAATGCTTTTACCGGCCGGACCTCAATATGATTGAAATGCAAAATGTCCAGCCAAATACTGCGGTCCAGATTTCGTATTTGGGGGAATCATGACTCCCGCCAGCCAAATTTGCGAGCATAACTATTACAGCGGGTACAATCTGTGTCATGAAGTCCATATCTCTTTCTCTCCATATTTCATCACTGCTCTTATTCTGCCGTTAATGAGTCGATCTTCTTTTTGAAGAAATGTGTCAGCAACTGCTGAGAACCATCAAATATGACTTTAAAAGGAGCCTCTTTAAATCCATCTTTCAATTTCGCTAAGACTTCTCGATTGTTTAATGCTTTTGCGAAATCATGACCTTGCTGTGTAAGTCTTAGTTGAGCATCAAAAATAGTTATGTCAGAAGGTGATGAATAATGCAGACCAAGACTGCTAATAGGTCTTGAAATCATGTCGTGTCTGCTTATCAGTCCATTTTCGACTAACAGCCTAAAGTGAAAGACAAACTCGTTGCTGTCCTCTTGAAGCACAAAACTGTTCCACAGTTCAACAAAGCTGAGTTGGGGTTGCTCACAACTTTCGAACTTGTCTAATATCTGCGCTGTATACTCGATATTTGGTTTCATCCCTATTACCTTTATGACTAAATTAGGCCATCGCACTCGGGCGCTGATTATCAGTAACGATCTGAACATCCATAGTAAGTTGCTCGTTTTCGTAATGGGGCTTGAAGCGGAAACCTATTTTATATAGGCAGGTCATCAGCTTATCGATAGAAAATTTCTCTATCCGGCCATTTACAAGGTCACTTACTCTTGGCTGAGTAATACCCATTGCCGCCGCCGCTTGCTTCTGATCCCACCCTTTAGCATTCACTATGTCTCGAATGGCTATCATGAGGTCAGAGCGAGTTTGTAGCTCTGACGCTTCTGCTGCATCTTCCGTGATGGCGTCAAAAATATTGCTGTATTCTAATGCCATGATTAGACCTCTTTGATTAACTAATGAGCAGCATATATCAACACTGATATTTATACAAGTATTGATATATCACTTTTTAATTTCTTTCATCATCAGCTTGTAGCGTTTCTTGGCAGTATCCATAGCCTTCCGGTCAACGCCGTTGGTAGTTTTGGTGAATGAGTGAAGTATGAACACTGTATCAGCGAATTTAGCGACATAGACAGTTCGGTAAGCTGGCCTGCCATTTTCAACTAGTTCTACAGCCCCAATCCCTACGCTGTCTTTCAAATGCTTGAATTTACTGAACGGCTCTCTATCCTGACAAATAGCGTTTAGGTCGTTCGCAAAGCGTTTTTGAATGACATCCGGCAACGCAAGAAATTCTTTCTTTGACTGGTTATTGATGAATTTAAACTTCTTCGTCATAACATAAATCTTCTTCTTTTTTTGAAGCTCTCAAGTCGCTTTTGCTTTCGGCCTGCACGTTGCTCAAACCAATCATATATTGGACTTAGCTGCATATAATCCATTGTTAAGATTTGTTTTATTGACTCTTCACTGAAGCCAGTAATGATCATTATATCAGTTGTGCATGCCCCATTGCGGTACAGCTCAATAACGCACGTTCGTACCAGTGAAATTCGTCTAACGCCGTTATCCCAAAGCCCTGCATTCCGAATCAGTGAATCGAGTTTTTTATTCATGGCATAGGGGCTTATTGCTTTCCCCCTGCTTTGCGTGGTGAAAGGCTCCAGATTATCAGCAATAAGTAATGCCGAATTGGGATCTAATCCTCTGTAATGCTTATGCGGATAGCTATTTATTTTGCGCGTGATAAGCCATTCAAAATAGGATTCAAACGCTCTTTTAAGCTCTGGATGACTCAAGACAATTGGACGTTCGTAACCATCGCGGGTAATCGACGTAGGGAGCACTACAACTTCATTTAACAGCCCTTCTGGTGTCATGAAGAGCCGGTTAGTGATCAACGTTAACTCAATCTCTCTTAAACCTGCCAGGGTAGCCAAGAGAATGAGCAACTTGTTTCTGTGTCTTAGCTCACTCTGCCTGCCGCAGTTTCGAGGGATTAGCTGTTCCCACAGTTCAGAGTTTATTATCGGTCTGCCTTCCATTTCCACGCATTTTTATAGGTATTATTGCGTTTATTGTGCCGACCTATTTATCAAATAGCAATCAGCGCACTGGGAATGTCTTGGATATAGTAAGGTCGGCAGCGATGAATAGGAAACGTTCTGGCGCAGTGCGAATCTATATTGCTCAGTGTGACAGTTAGATACTTTGTATAAATCTTTATTACTCTCCTACAGAAAAGACTAATGTTTCGCTTTTCCGATTTATGTCAGTAGCACATTGCCGAATACTGGGATTGGTGTCTGTTTGATAATCTTATTGAACGTTGAATGAGTGGGTGAGCTGAGGGCGATATTGATGACAGACCTTTCTCCAGCGGCATTCACTGATACAACAGGTAGTGCACACCTATCTAAGAGCTTGAGCACAGCGTTTAGCTGAGTCTTATTCGCCACCAGCACTTCCAAACTATGTTGGTTTTGCGGATTGTCTTTCTCTGGAGCAACAGAAACCACTCCCACTTTATGCGCCCGGCGCACCTCATCGCCCTCAAATGTTTTTTCGCCATCACTTTGAAAGTAAAAGACACCGCCTTGCGCTATCCACTTTTTCCCAAAAGATGCTAACCATTCTTTGTCAGACTTACTTTCATGTGTTTGTATGAATGACTGACGCGCCTGATATTGCACTAACCACTGTTTAAGCGCTAAAGCAAAGCCCTTATTCTTCACCCCCAGCTCATTAAAGAAAGTGGCGCATTCCTGAGACATTGACTTACGGTTAGCGGCCAGCCACTTCCTGACATCTGCAGTAGGCTGTGACGAGCCATTAACCAAACCACTTAAGTACGCATTATCAATCACTTCAAATATTTCAGCGATAGGGGCCTGGGTTCTTTTCACTTTTGCACCAATAATTGTTTATAAATACATGCCAACGATATATTGACCGTTCATTGTGTCATGGCGGTTATAACGAAGTTGGCCCGTACTGTCTTTGTTATCGACTGCATCGCCGTCAAGCTCTTGCTCAAGTCTCTTCACCACGCTCTTTCGAACGGGACCAAAGAATATCGCTATATCCTCGCTGCCTTCTATTGCTTCTATGCCTAAAAGAGGATAACCACCAACAACATAGCTCATGCCGGCGTCATGTTTGTGAACATGCATCATCGGTTCCAGATTTTTTAACGAGGGGGTGCTTGAAGCATATTCCTGGGCCATTTCTTTTCTAACTGCCGTTTCATCCAATATCAACAAGTCTGTGACTGTATAGCCATCTTTAACCACAGCTTGCTCTAAAGCTTTATAAAAATGCGGTACAGACCCAAAAGATTGATGTAGTCGGGCAAATTTTTGAGTTAATGCTTTGCCCGTAGATATCATTGTATTACTGGCATACTTTTCACTTTGCTTGCCCATCAGCACTAAGGCGCTCGATAGTGAAACGAATATAATAAAAAAGGGAGTAATGCGTTTGATGCGACTCATACTACTGGCCTTAGACAAAATGGACTTAATCATTTAATAGTGTCTTTACTAACTGGTATGACTCTTCAAAAAAGTCATTTCTTATGGTGGAGGTATCCATGCCCACACTCACCACCTGGTCATAGACCTTCTCCATAAGCGGAAGCACCGTTTCTTTTCTGGCACGATAGAGTGGATCTTCCCATTTCCCCATCACTTCAACCGCGATGTGTTGTTTATCTTTTTGAATTACAAAGTCGACGAGAACAGGTTTGCCATCGACCTGAACCGGTATAAGCGGCTTTAAGATACGCCCTCCCCCTTCCATTTCAATAATCACCCGGGTGGCTACTCTGGCGAAGGTGCGTTCAAGATCGCTATCCACCAGCATGAAATTATGGGTATTGACGATAGGAGAGATAAAGCACCGGGTTACACCATATATCATGGCATCATTAGTTGACCGGTCGGCGATAATCATTGCCACCATCAACGGTCCTTTGGCCAAAGAAAATGCACCATTTAGGCGAGTCACTTTGGCATCTATGGGTAAGGTCACTTCCCAATCATCTTTGACCTTGACCGTCGTTTCACCATTTTCGATTTTAACTGACTCGACCTGAGCGATGACCAGCGACTGCGGTTTGTTCTTACCGACCCACAAACGCTCGTTTGACTGCATTTTTTCGATGGCTTTTTTTATACTGCCGAACCCAAAATACATGTATTCGAGCAAAGACTTGCCCCCGATACTGTATTTCTTTGCAGCCGCGCGAATTTTCCTGGACTGGGTCTCAAACGTAGGGGCTTCACCGTAAGAAATAGTGTTGGTGCCAGCATCGGTCAACAGTGACGCCATGAGCGAATAGAGCTTATCTGCGCGGCCTATAACCTGCCCTGTTGGGTTTTCAACGACCGATTGCTTAGCATTCCCCTCTTCTGCTGCATAAGCACTGAACGAAAAGCGCGTGCCTACCTTTTCAGGTAGCTGTCCTTCACCCGCCCCACCCTGTTCCAGACGGTATAGCGGGCATGAAGTCTTATGGCTTGCACGCCCTGACATAGTGGCAAGAAAGTAAGTATTGGTCTCAGTAAATCGCTTAATAGTCGTGGGGGTGCAACAGTCACAATAAATCCATCTACCATATACCGAAGCTAGTAATTGCTGAGAAGCATGATCACTGCCAAGCAGAGTCTTTACCTCTTGGTCATTCAGCCTTCGAAATTCGCGTATTTCATCGCCATCAAGGTACTTCTCAACAATCTTCATCTCACATCTCCCTTTATCGTTCCTTTATAACTGTCACGACCTTTTCTTTTTCATCAAAGCAGGTGTAAACCGGATAATCAGACGCCAGGCTCATGATCGCACCAGTGACATTTTCCTCCTCAAGAACCTTCATATCCTTGACAAAGTAGTCAGGCCCATCGAAATATAAAGCTTCCCAACGATTTTCTTTAACAATCCTGCTGAGGTTATCTTCCAATGAGCCACGTCTTATAAATGTTGATACCGCTTCATCAGTGTTCGCTTCTCCTACTAAGCTAAACAACGCTTCATCATTGGTTTTGACCATTTCGTATTCAGCTTCAGTGAGCTTTACATTGGGAAACAGACCCCGAACAAATTTAGCTTCTTCTGATTTTGTAATGGCAGATATTTCTTCTTGTGTCATCACAACAGTTCCGTCGGCGTCGGGTGTGTATTTTTTGTTTCCAAACTCAATCTCGTTAGTACTTGCACAGCCAGATAGCGCGAGCAGGCCACAGGTTGTGAGGGTTAAAAGCAAATGACTTTTTGGCATTTTCCGATTTCTCGCAGTTAATTAATTGCCCTGTGTTATACCCTGCAGGCATAGTGTCTTCATCCAGAAATCCGATTAATTGTGATTATTATGTTCAGTTCGTCACTATTAACAGTAATTGCTTTGCAATCTGCCAGTGCAGGAAGCTTTTCTAGTGAAGTAAAACAAGCACAGGACAGGGTCGCACGGGCCCAGCAAGAGATAGTGCGAGCAGCAGAGCATTCAAAAGAGATTAAAAGTAGAACCCAGGGACTTATTGGTCGGTATAGGAATGACGAGGCCCCTGAAAAAGAAGGTTCGGTTGAGTATCAACTAAAGCCGGCCTATCACAACTGGCCTAAACCAAAAAAATATAGTACTTACCGGGATTATGATATTTACCTCGATTTTAGCGACGAAGCACATGTTACAAAGCTACAGAAGCAGATTAATAATTGGATAAAAGGTGGTTATTACATTATTCGTAGTGAGATTACAGATATTGAGGGTAGTGGTAGAAAAGGTTCACTTGAGAAGCTACGATTAGTTAAATAGCGAGGATAGATGATGTTAAAATATAATAAAAAGAAAGGGGCAAAAAAGAGCTCCCTTTCTATACTTCACTATTCGTTTTTCAGTTTTGTCTTTTCAATTCTCGATCTGCATGTTTCATCACCTTACATAGTTTTGCTGTGGCAGTCCAATTAGCTATATTTTCGATATCCTCACCATGCTTTTGCGATTCTTCAAGGATTCTTTCAAATCTAACCATATATTGTCGAATCATCAGACCGCCCGGACCGTCCGCATGGTTAAAGAGCTTGTCCAATTCTTCCAGATCTTTTGAAATAACGAGATATCTTTTTAAGTAATTTATGAATACATTGCAAGCGCCACGAGAATACTCATCAAGCAATTTAAAATATTTTCTTTCTCCATCCTCTTCTTCGTTTTCCTGTGAACGGATATCAACAAGAAGAGCTTTAACAGTATCTAAGGCTAAACTTTGCAAGTTCTTCTCTTCTAATTCAAACCGACGAAGAAAGTCAGCTCTAGCATTGGATCTATTATTTGCTTCCACCTCGGCTTTATTTGCTTCCATCTCTGCTCTTGCTGCTTGCAACGAAATATACTGAACACGTAATGTGGCGATTACAGCCAGCAATGACAGAAAAGCCACGATTGGTCCGACAACCCCACCATAGTAGCTACCGAAAGCTCCCCAATCAGCAGGTAAAGCTGAAGGCTTGAAGTCAGCGAAATTTAAATAATATGCTAACCCCGCTCCAATTATAGTGATACCGCCTACTAAGGCAGGCCATATTACACCAAGGTTTTTCTCATTTTTTTCATTGTTATTTCTCATAGCTAATACTCCTATAATTTTAATTTGCTATAAATTTACTTTAATTTTAGTTTTTATCGAAATTTATAATATAGATATTTGAGCATTTGCTAAGATAAACTCTTAACTTTACACTAAAACCCAATTATATTAATTCATTCAATTAATGCCTTTTAAAGTGAAACTTATAAATTTATATTATACATTTTAAATAATTGCAACAAAAATTTTAATTATTTTTTATATTTTCCTGGCCATGAAAAAATATATATTTAAAAATCAAAGAATTTTAATTTTGTTTAGACCTTAAATCTGAAGCTGCCTTATGACGGTCAAAAATCATTTTCAAATCCCAATTATTTAAATTCAATGAATATTGCCTTATCCCCAAGTTACATAAATATTTTGTTAATGTGCGTGGTTCTCTAAAACGTTTTATTTGACCATTACCTTTGTTTGTAACAAAGTGTCGAAACTGTCCCTGTATCACGATAACTAATAAATCACCGTTTGCGTCACCAATTACCTCAACTTCAGCATTTCGTGAATGAATGCGTGGGATAACATCACATAAATTCACTCCTTCACCCCCACAAATTTTGAGTCTTCGATGGAATAGAAACCACCAAGTACATATAGATAGTGGCGCTCTCTTACTCGAATAATATCTAAATGGGCTGTAGAGCGCTCTGAAGGTTCATTGACATCTATGTTTCGTGCCCCATTCAAGAACCATTGCATATTGATGGAAGTAGACAGTCGAACTGCTTCGACTGCAGAATCACATGTGATTATTGCTACGTGGGTATACCAGTTATTACAAAGTAGGTCTTTCGCCGCGTTGCCAATCTCTTTCCATGACTCTTTCAATAAACGAGGATCGTTTTCTCTGGCGGCCCTACGTATATCTCGCTTGTTTATAAGACGCCTAAAGGAACTAGATATCTGTTGATATTTATCTACAAGATGTTCAGGCACCTGGGTTTTTGTATCTTTAGACAGACGAAGTAACACTTCATATTTCAAATGGTAAATATCATAGGCTTCTGACATCTTTTGACCCGATGTTAAGTTTTCGCCAAATTATTATGAAAAATAATGATGCTTTGAACCTAATAATGTTGATAAATCGGGTTTCATATTTATAGCAGACCGCTACTGCTGCACTCTCTGTCCATTCAAGACAAAATCTACCTCCTATGGACTTTTCAGACGAACAACTCGAATTTATCGGTGCTCCTTTTGATAAAAGTACGCTTGTTATAGCTCCCCCTGGCTCAGGAAAGTCAATGACCACCCGTGCACGTGTTGCCTACATGATTATGAGTGGCGTTCCTGCAGAGAGCATACTGGTCACTATGTTTAATAAGCCTGCGGCAAAAGAATTTCGCCATGATTATAATAAGCTTAATGTAGAAGGCACCCCTACCATCCGGCACTATCATTCTTTGGGTTATAAGCTTTGTGAAGGCTTTATGAAGAAAGGCGTTCTGCCAACATGGAAGTTAGAAGTTCGTGAATTCATATGGCAAAAATTAGCGGTGGATGCTTTACGAAAAGCAATTGCCGAATTTGGTTCCACTGACATAGATATTTACGATAGCTCTGTTATCGATTCCTTCACAAGCTTCCTGGACTACTGCAAAAGTGACACTCAACCCAGCTCAGTGATGTTTGAGCGCCTTGGGCTGTCATCACATTTAGCGCCATTTAAGTTGGGTTTTGATATTTTCGAACAGACCAGAGCACATAACCAGATGCGCTCTTTTAACGACTTACTTTACGATGTTGTAAGGCTCATCAAACAGGACTCCCGTTGCAGTAACCTGATTGCTAACAGGCTAGACCAAATCATTATCGATGAGTATCAGGACATCAACCCTATTGTTCAGGACTTGTTTACTATCATGGCTGGCGAACGAGCAAAAACCACCGGCATTGGGGATGATGATCAAACAATCTTTGAGTGGCGGGGGAGCAATCCTCTCGTGATGAGTGAACATTGGGACCACAAATATCCTGACTCACAAAAGTTTACGTTAAAAACCACTTTCCGCTATGGCCACTCACTAGCAATGGCTGCAAATAACTGTATTTTTAATAACTCTAAACGGGCGATGAAAATGTGTTTGTCAGCACCATCTACCCCGAAGACTGAAATCAACATCGGTTATTATGCTCCCCCTTCTTTTGGTGCCGAGCCTTATACCGATACAAAGCAGGTTGCATTAGTAGATTCAATTAGGATGTTTATCAGCGAGGGAAACGCCTACTCTGATATCGCGATTCTACCGAGGCTGTATCAAGTAAGCCCTTTTATTGAATTGGCACTCTTTAGAGCCGGGATCCCCTACCAACTTTCGTCGGGTAAATCGATTTCTACACTGCCTGCATTTTCAGCATTCGAAGCACTGGCTAACTTATGCAAAGGTGGGAGCGAAATCGACGCCGCGGGTTTATTCTCTAAAGTATTGATGACACCAAACCCTGGGGTCAAAACTAATGTGGCCACGGCTTTCTTTGATTTATTCCGCAATGTGCAAACCGCCACTCCGGATGATGTCAAAGCTGTTATTCCAAACACAAAACCTTTCATTCACAAACGCGTTGCCAATAAAATTAACGCAATAAAAGAGTCTATCGAAAAAGCTACTCCATCTGAGGCCTTTCATGCCTACATCAATGATTACTTGATTGAAGAGCTTGAAAAGTCTTTGTCTCAGAAACAGTCTCGGTCGACTTCCCATACCATGGCATTAGCTCATGGATTTTTTGATTTAGCGCGGCAGGCCCCGACTTTTGATAATTTGCTTACGTCACTTGAATCTTTAAAGGCCGAAAGCAACAAATCAAATAATGCGGTTCGTATTATGTCTCAACATATGGCTAAAGGAATTACTGTGGGCATGGCAGTGATTCCCGCATGCTGTGAAACAATTAGCCCTGCAACAGTCTCTGGAAAAACCACAGACATCCAAGCTGAACGGCGCTTATTTTATGTGGCCATAACAAGACCAACCAAAAAGCTACTTCTGTTACTACCAAAAGATAAGGCATATCAAAAGGCTTACGAAAAAGAGTCAAGTCAGCCTCCCGATGGCAGCTTAGAAGAGTCAGAAAGTACCTCTCGATTCGTGTATGAAATGAATATAAAGGGGTCCCTTAGAGTGGCAAAAGAAATCCACCCAGATGCGGCCGGCCATCTGCCCACAACCAGTTCAGCTAAGAACTTTAATCAATATCTATCAAGCTTAAACCTATTTTTAAGAGTCAAAAACGATGCATGAAACTGAGCAAAGAAAAATTCCAAAATATGTTTCACCTGATTCTTCAATGGGCTTGTACCTCATTACCCGTAAACCTCGGTATTTGTGGAGCTTCATATTCGCACTGATAACATTTTTATGCCTCTTATTTGGTGGCATGCATTTTTTAATGGATGACGGTGATATGTCTGCTCAAGAAACTACGCAGTTAATGCTCAAATTTGTCATCGCTGGTTCCGGGACCATGAGTTTATCGAGTCTTTTTTACGGTGACATGAGAGGCTTCATCGGACTGGTCTTAGCCTGTTTTGCAGCAATCTTCATTTTTCAATTAGCGTAGGTCCCGAATTCAGATAATAAGTGCACCACTCATGGTTAAACGGTGAGAAGAGATCAACTGCCTGTTGGTGGTACTCTGTAATCGCCAAAAAACATGAGTAGTTACCATGAGATACAAGCAGTTGATCGAAGGGCAACGATACCAGATCGAAGCCTACTTACGCGAGGGTTTCAGCTATCGGGAGATTGGGAAGCGGTTGCAAGTTAGTCACAGCACCATTAGTCGAGAAGTCCGGCGCAACAGAATAAGGGACAATCACTATCTGCCCGAAGTCGCTCACGCTAAGACAGTAAAACGACGAGGTCAGGCTGCGAAATACAGTGTACCAGCGCTGACTATCACTTTCGTCGAGTTCGGGTTGAGCCAGAAATGGAGTCCTGAGCAAATCGCTGGCGTAGGTAAAATCATAGGGCATAGCGTCAGTCATGAATGGATTTATGGCTATATACAGCGCGATAAATTGCGCGGTGGAAAGCTCTTCAAGCAGTTGCGACATGGTCATCGGAAATACCGCAAAGGCAGCCGCGCGAAGCGCGTTATAATTCCGAACCGGATTGGCATTGAGTGCCACCCTGCCATTGTTAATAAGAAGAAACGATTCGGTGACTGGGAAGCCGATACTGTACTAGGCAAGAACGGTACAGGTGCCATCGTGAGCCTGGTTGAACGAAAAAGTAAGCTGTACCTGATACGCAAAGTGCCAGCGAAAACCGCGGCTGACGTGAGTCGCGCTATGGTTAGTATTTTATGGCGCTACCGCGGCCATGTTCGCACGATTACCGCCGACAATGGTGCTGAGTTAGCCGCCCATGAGCTGGTAGCGGATAAACTAAAAACGGACATCTATTTCGCTAACCCATACTCATCATGGGAATGCGGACTGAACGAAAACTTCAACGGGTTGCTGCGGCAATATATCCGTAAAGGTACAGACTTGCGGACGGTGACAGACAAGCAGATTGCTGCCGTTGAGCGTGCGCTGAATGCGAGACCAAGGAAATGCCTTGGGTTTAAACAGCCATCAGTCGTGTTCAACGAATTACGAAGAGCGGCTTAATTTAGCGAGTGGTGCACTTCGCAGTTGAATTCGCGTGATCATAACTTCCAGAAATAAATTCACTCAGCTTTTCTGATGTAACTATCTTTTGTCTATTGAGGAACATACATTCAACAATTTTGTATCTACTTGGGGTTAATCTGATAGAGCTATTATTGTATGAAAGCGTTTTGATCTGGATATTCAAAGTCAAATTGTTGATGGTAATTTGATCATTTGGAGAATTTGCAGCTCCTCTGACCTTTCCCCCGAACGTTAATATGGTTTAAGCCCTCTCTTGACCTTTGGCAGTACACTTGATAAATAAGCAATTATTCGGACATGCAAATTCATATCGATTACTGCCTGCCTAAATACAGGTATTAAAATTAAAAAAGTAATCTGATTATTGATCTAAATCAGAACATGTTTCTTTCCTTCAGACTATTATTGATGATCAGGGAGGGCGCATGTTCACCAAGCGTAATTGGCTAGAATTCGTTGTTATTTTTATGCTGCTAGTGCCGCATGGGCAGGCTGGTGCTTATACGTGTGAGTGTCCAGGTGATGATTCCCTCACAACTCAAGATAGTCTGTCTCACGCTCCTTCCGAAACGAATCCAATGTCTCCCCGTCAGCAGCATCTGAAAGCCGACAGCGATCATTGTGAAATGTGTGAGCCTGACAAATGTTTGTGCTGTGAAGGTTTGTATGCAGGCTGTCATATCTTAGTACTGACTCCAATTCATAATGACATTTGTTTCAAGGACGACTTTTACCTTTCACCGATAGCGACTGACGCTCAGTCACTTGCTTCTGGTTTTTCTGTCCCACCATTTCACCCTCCAATTACTTGTTAGCCACAGAATAGTTGCGCCTGAAACGCCTCAAAATAGGCTATCGGTAAAGAAAATAGCACCATTTCATTTTTACGCGCCAGGTAGTCAGGTAAGACTTGACCTGTGTGTAAGACATAGGTCTACGCTGTAAATCAAGATTATCGAATTAGAATAGCTGTGGAGCAAATATGATAGTTAATGATATCGCAAAATCACTGACAACAACCGCAGGTACCGTGCGCTACTACACGCGCTTAGGGCTGATAAAACCAGACAAATCAAACAACGGCTATAAATTTTATTCGAGTAAGGACCAATCAAGACTCAGATTTATTCTCAGTGCCAGACAACTGGGTTTTACCGTGAAAGATATTCAACAAATTCTGGAAGAGGCTGATCATGGTAAGAGCGCCTGTCCACTGGTTCGCAAACTCATCAAGGAGCGATTGGATGAAACTGAAAAACAGTTTAGCAAATGTTGCAGTTGAGAGAAAAAATGGAAGGTGCTCTGAAGCAGTGGGACTCGATGGCAGATAAAGCGCCAACGTCCCACATGGTGTGTCACCTTATTGAAAACATCAACAGTGAAGGTGCCGAGGAGGCGCAAAATGGGTAAGACGGCTTCCGAACAACAATTGATTATCGAAGGTGCAGGGTGCGCAAGTTGCGTTGGAAAAATTGAGACCACGCTCAAAAATACTCACGGCGTTGACCGTGCAGAAATGAACTTTGCAGACCGAACCGTGCTGGTCTCAGGCACTGCAGAGACAGAAGCGCTCATTACCGCAGTTGAGTCTGCTGGTTATAACGCGAAAGCACTGAATGATTCACATGGAAGTGACGGATTGGACGAGAAGGATGCCGCCGACTGGGCGTATTATAAAAAACTGATTAGAGACACAGTTATTGCTCTGTCGCTTGGCATACCTTTAATGATTTACAGCGTTCTGATAGGCGAAATGACCGTCGAAACGACTACGCAACGCATCGTCTGGCTTCTGGTTGGACTGCTGACGCTCGGAGTAATGTACTTTTCTGGCAGACACTTTTTCGTGGGTGCATGGAACAGCCTGAAGAACCATTCTGCCAATATGGACACGCTGATTGCGCTGGGTACTGGCACGGCCTGGGTGTATTCCATGCTCGTGGTCTTTATTCCTGACGTTTTTCCATTGATGGCAAGGCATGTCTATTTTGAAGCCACCGCTATGATCATTGGTCTGATTGATTTGGGGCTTGCGTTGGAACTGAAAGCACGTGGCAAAACCTCGGAAGCGATTAAGCGTTTGATTGGGTTACAAGCGAAAACAGCCACGGTCATTCGGGACAATAAAGAGGTCCATATTGCTATCGACCAGGTGCTTCTTAATGATGTCATCAAAGTCAGGCCCGGAGACAAAGTGCCGGTAGATGGTGTCGTCATCGAAGGCCACACGTCAATCGACGAATCCATGCTTACGGGGGAACCCATGCCGGTAGGAAAAGCACAAGATGATGAAGTCGTCGCCGGAACCCTCAATAAGTCAGGCATGATTTTGTTCAAAGCAACGCGAGTAGGCAAAGACACCGCGCTGGCGCAAATCATATCCATGGTTAAACGGGCCCAAAATTCCAAGCCCCCCATCGGGCGCCTGGCCGACGTGATCTCCTCTTATTTTGTTCCTGTTGTCATGATTATTTCGGTACTCAGTGCCCTGGCATGGTTGAATTTTGGACCTGAGCCAGCTCTGGCATTTGCTATCGTTTCAGCCACCACGGTATTAATAATTGCCTGCCCATGTGCGTTAGGGTTGGCCACACCTATGTCAGTAATGGTAGGGGTTGGCAAGGCCGCGGAAGCAGGTGTACTTATTCGCAACGGTGAAGCGTTGCAAACGGCTTCAAAGATCACCGCTATGGTACTGGATAAAACCGGGACCATTACGGAAGGTACACCAAAAGTCACCGACATAATTTTAGCCAATGCCAGTGATGAAAAGCCCGTGTTGCAATTGGCAGCCAGCCTGGAAAGTGGTTCGGAGCACCCCTTGGCAATGGCGATAGTAGAAAGTGCCCTCGACCAGGACGTTGAGCTGCTTAAAATTGAGGGATTTAACGCAATTACCGGGATGGGTGTTGAAGCCAGTTGTGAAGGGAAGGCTTTACTGTTTGGTAATAGTAAGCTCATGGCTAAAAACGAGGTGGGCATTGGTGAATACGCCGAGAAAGCACAAACACTGGCCAAAGAAGCCAAGACTCCGATGTATTTTGCTGTAGATGGACAACTGACTGCCATCATAGCGGTTGCCGACCCGATAAAATCAGACTCTGTCTCTGCCATCAAACGCCTGCAAGCCAATGGGACCCGGGTCATCATGTTAACGGGGGATAATAAGGAAACTGCCGCTGCCGTTGCAAATAAAGCGGGGATAAGCGAATTTTTTGCTGATGTATTGCCCGAAGAAAAAGCCAACAAAGTGCAGGAACTACAGGAGCAAGGAGAAGTAGTGGGCATGACTGGCGATGGAATTAATGATGCCCCTGCACTTGCGCTAGCTGATGTTGGCTTTGCCATCGGTACAGGAACAGACGTAGCGATTGAAAGTGCAGATATCACCTTAATGCGCGGTTCGCTTCATGGCCTGGCAGATGCAATAGCTGTTAGTAAGGCTACGTTGCGCAACATTAAGCAAAACCTGTTTGGTGCCTTTGTTTATAACGTAGCAGGCATACCTTTCGCGGCTGGCGCGCTCTATCCATTTTTCGGTGTGTTGTTAAGCCCGGTTATTGCTGGTGCGGCTATGGCATTTTCTTCGTTGACGGTGGTGTCGAATGCGAATCGGCTTCGCCTATTCAAGGCAAAAGACCACTAAGGAGATTTCTTATGATGATGATTAATATTGTCGGACTTGCGGTGATCGCACTGATTATTTGGTGGTTTTGGCTATACAAGCCTGAGCAAACAATAACTGACAGCAATGAAGTACTCATAGAAGTAAAAAATGGTGTGTACTCACCTGCTGCAATTCAGGTAAACGCCAACCAGTCGGTTACATTGAAGTTTTTGCGGAAGGACGAATCTCCCTGCTCTGAGATTTTACTGATCCCTACGTTAGATATTAGTGAGCAATTAAAGCTTAATGGTGTAACACAAATACACCTCTCAAGCATTCCACAGGGCGAACACGTCTTTCACTGCCAGATGCAGATGTATCGTGGTGTTCTAACGGTGGTAAAGGAGGAGTCATGAAAAACAGTCACCCCCGATTTTGGTCAACCCCCACGGGTTGGACGGCACTAGCGATTATCGCTGCCGCTACTTATTTTTTAATCTTCGAACATGGTCATCATGTCCTTCAGTTTCTTCCTTATCTGATATTACTGCTGTGCCCGTTCATGCACATCTTCATGCACCGTAGCCATGGTAAACATGGTCACGACCACGAACATTCTCCGGACAGTGAAAACAGGCGGCAGAGTTTTCAGGAATTGAGTGATAAGAACGCGGCTTATCGTGATGGATACATTGAAGGGGTAGAAGAAGGCCGCAAGGAAATGCATAAAAAGGACGATGGTGATGAATGACACATACGATTATGGCTTATGGTCAATGGTGATACTGAACTCAGCTATTTTTATCTTTTTTGCATTTAGTTTTGTGAAGCCCAAAACGTCCACCGATTGGCGAAGTCTGGGCATTTTTTCTGCTTTTGTTGTGGCCCTCTTTACCGAAATGTACGGATTTCCATTAACTATCTATTTCTTGTCAGGGTGGCTTACTGATACCTACCCGAAGGTGAACTTCTTCGCGCACGAAAACGGACACCTGTTACACACCTTCTTTGGTTTTGACGGTGATGCCCATTGGGACCCGTTTCATATCACCAGTATGGTGTTTATTGTTGCAGGCTTCTTTATGTTGTCTTCAGCGTGGAATGTACTGCACCACGCTCAGAAGAACCATCAGTTAGCTAAAGCTGGATGGTATGCGCGTTGTCGCCATCCTCAATATGTAGCCTTCATTCTGATCATGTTTGGCTTTTTGTTGCAATGGCCAACCATTCCCACATTGGTCATGTTCCCTATTTTAGTTGTTGTGTATGTACAGCTGGCTAAGCATGAAGAAGCTTTAGCTATTTCTGAATTTGGCGAGGAGTATGTGAATTATATCAACACGACACCACGCTGGATCCCAAACCTGAACGTTAAATTAAAAGGTGAAAACCATGAAAAAACTCACTAAATCAATCATTTTTTCAACGTCATTACTAATGGCGGCAACTGCACCAGCGCAAAGCATGAAAGGGCATGAGCACCAGGGCTCAGACAAGCAAGACATGCAAATGGGAATGAATATGTCTGGCAAAGATATGCATATGATGCATGCGAAAATGAAAGCGATGAAGGAAGAAGTTCATGCTATCAAAGAAGAAAAGGACCCCGTTAAGCAGCGTGAGATGATGAAAAGCCATATGCAATCCATAATGGGAATGATGCATATGATGCATGAGAAAATGAAAAAACAACCCATGCAAACCCAGGTTAATATGGCAGAAAAGCATCTCAAAATGATGGAAATGATGATGTCAAAAATGGAGGACAATCATTCGCCTATGTCAGAAAAAAGTCAAACTAACACTTTAGGGGGAGACCATGAGTGATTTAGATCACAGAGTAGGTGTCAGAGAAGCTAATTTAGTCATTCGCAATTTACGGCTCAGCAATGTCAATGAGGCAAATTGCGATGCACTAATTGGAGAAGTTGATAAGCTCTTTGGCATCGATGATGTGAGTTACAACATCAAAGAGGGTGTTATTCACTTGGCATATGATGCGACACATATAAATTTGGATGGTATTGAAGAAGTCATTCGAAGACATGGTGCCGACCTTCACAATGATTGGTGGACACACACGAAAGAAGGTTACTATCAATTTGTCGACCAGAATATCAAAGACAATTCAACACACAAAGCGTGGAGTTGTCATGCAGTGCCGCCGGGATCCCACAATAAGCGTAAATGAACTCAATGCGCTATATGCTCTCTCGGAATCAACATAGGGGGAGCCCAGTTAAAGGAGATAAATGATGAAAATTCAAGAAAATGCCTTTGTCATAGCTTGTGCGGCAGCGTTTGCGATTATTTGGATTGTGTGTTCCTTATTCGTCATGGCGTTACCGAACATGATGTCTGATATGACAGGCAAAATGTTACACACAGACTGGCAAGCCATGAGGTGGCACATGTCGGTATTGGGTGTATTGATAGGAGGCGTTCTTTGGGCGTTTCTGGCCGGTATATTGGGTTGGTTTATTGCCAAAATTTATAATATGCAGCTTCAGAATTCATGACTAAATAAATGCACCGCTTTTGAAATATTAAGTCCGGAACAGTATTTGCTCTTTTATGCTTTTAAGTAAACAGTGAGGCACTATGATCACCAGCAATACAGAAAACGGACTGCAGAAAGCCACGCAATTACTCAATCAGCCAAGTACGGATAAACAGGTCTGTAAGCAACCATCTGAGTCACAGAAGCAAGGGCAAGAGTTTACTGAAATAATGGGTAAAATGAAGCTGCAACAAGGCGGTTAAAGGGTGCCACGTGAAGAAATAACCGGCAATAAAATGCCGGTTACTTCCGTTCTGGCCTAGCCCTCTCAGGACTAGATCCTGGCTCCGATTACCACGCCAGTTTCACTGGTTGACTCGCCATCAGCTTTTAACGCGTTAGCCACTTTAGCCAAGGCTTTGCTGTAATAAACGCCGATATAGAGCGCTGTTTCCCGTGTAATCTCATGGCGGTAACACAAGCCGATACGAATGTTACTCAGCCCGCTTTGACGGTTGTATTTTTCCGAGTCAGTGAGGTTCGCTACAACTTCCAGGCGTGGTTGCAGACAGGAAACCTGACTTAACTGCCATTCATACTCGGTTTCATTGATAAACTGCATGCCACCGTCTTCGTTAATACGAAGTGAGTTTTCCATTCTTAATCGGTAGGGGCTAGTTCAGGAGGAGAGGACATCAGGGCTAAAGAGTGATGCCCTGACGTCCTGATGTTCTGATGTTCTGATGTTCTGAAGGAAAAGATTAGCCGCTAAAAATTCACAACTTTCTATTAAAAGGAAAACTTATCCTTATTAGAAACCTGCTAACCTTCCAACTCAATGACTCACATCAGTTATAATTTTTGTCATGTTCTTCATACACATGTAGTTTTAAAAACCATTTCTCAGCCGCGAATACAATAAGTAGTCCGGCCACAGAAACCCATACAATGAAGATATCTGACTTTGCTTTCACCCACAAAAATGAAAAAAGTACAACAATATCCAGAATAATTGCGCTCACTAACACCCAGGCTTTAGCGTGCACTTCATCGCGTAAATGCTTAAATACCCCCCAATGGATGAAAATATCCATTACGAGATAAAAAACGACTCCGATCGAGGCTATACGGCTTAAATCAAAGAATATGGTCAGAAATATCGCGATTACCAACGTATAAATTAGGGAATGTCTTCTTAAATCTCCCGGTAATGAAAAATGACGGTGAGGCACAAGCTGCATCGATGTAAGCATTGATAGCATGCGAGATACTGCAAATACGCTCGCAACGACGCCAGAAGATGTGGCTATGATAGCAAACGCTATAGTGAACCATGCGCCATACTGACCGAAGGCGGGTCGTGATGCTTCAGCAAGAGAGTAGTCTTTTGCCTTTATGATTTCGTCAATTGATAGGTTTGCACCTACTGCAACCGCCACAAAAACATAAAGGACCACACAGATCGAAATAGAAATGATTATGGCCCTTCCTACATTTTTTTCCGGTTGCTTTAGCTCTCCGCCGCTGTTAGTGATTGTCGTGAATCCTTTGTAGCCCAAAATACCCAGTGCCACTGCTCCTAGAAATCCTGTTGCGCTGGTTTCCTGCGGTTGAGCCGATACACTTTCAAACGACAAACCGGTTGCCCAAAGCCCACCTATTGCCAAAATCGCTAGCCCTGCGATTTTTATAAAGGCCATAATGAATGAAAGCGTCTGAATGAATTGGTTGCTTAGAATATTGGCAATGAATGCAACAATAAGAAGACTCACGCCAAGCGCGGGAATGAGCCACTCAACTTCCTGGGAGTCAAACAATTGCAGGACATAGGTGCCAAAAGTACGGGCAACCAGACTTTCATTGATAACCATGGAAAAAAACATCAGCAAAGCACAGGCACCGGTCATTAATCCTCTTCCATATGCTTTTTGTAAGAACATAGCTATACCACCTGCTGAGGGGTATTTTTGTGCCATTTTGACGTAACTGTATGAGCTAAACCCTGTGATTATTGCTGCTACAAGAAATGCAAAAGGAAACCATGTGCCAGCCAGTTCAGCAATTTGACCGGTTAAGGCAAATATACCTGCGCCAATCATCACACCGGTTCCCATTGACACCGCGCCCCAGAGACTTAACGAATCTTTATTGCTTGAATGCTCGTGATCATTCATTGTTGGTTACCCCTTGTGTCATCTGAACCAAAGCAGTCGCAGAAGTAGTTTGCTGCGGTCACGGAAAAATTTGCCCAGCAAAATAGAAGTTCGACGGTGTTACATGAAGAAATAACCGGCAATGCAATGCCGGTTATTTCCCTTCTAGCGTAGGCCACTTAAAACCAAATTCTTGCACCTAACACTACGCCAGTCTCACTGGTTGGCTCGCCATCTGCATTTAACGCATCAGCCGTATTACCTAAGGCTTCGCTGTAATAAACGCCGACATAGGGCGCTATTTCCCGTGTAATCTCGTGACGGTAGCGTAAGCCGATACGAATATTACTCAGCCCACTTTGACGGTTATATTTTTCCGATTCGGTGAGGTTCGCAACAATTTCTAGGCGTGGTTGCAGATAGGAAACCTGACTTAACTGCCAGTCATACTCGGTTTCATTGATAAATTGCATGTCACCGTCTTCGTTAATACGAAGTGAGTTTTCCATTTCAAACCAATAGGGGGCTAACCCCTGATAACTGATCACTGCATAGTTTTCCATGTCAGCATCTGATGCCAGTTCGCCTTTCGTTCCCAAACCAACCTGCACAGACCAGAATGCAGAGACCAGATAGCCATACAGTACTTCGGCGCGTTCCAAATCCGTCGGCATTCCATCGTTTTGTGTATTTTCGCCTTCGCTTTTAAACACGAGTCGGTGATAATCGCCGCCGTACCAAGCCTGCATGTCCCATACAGCTATGTTTTGTTGCTCATCATTACGGGTATACTCAAGTCGATCAAACAGTACCTGCCCAAAATTTTCATCCGGAATGGGAGATGGCCAGTTGTCTTTTGATTGAGCCAGAGCGGTGTCACTAAAACCAAGAGTAGAGGCTATAAGCCCTGCTGCTAATACCTGTTTCATATTCACCTCCTATGCGACCTGAACAACACGAAACATCCCTGCTTCCATGTGGTAAAGCAGGTGACAATGAAAGGCCCACTCCCCGGGAGCATCTGCGCTGATTTGCAACGATACTTTCTCACCGGGCTTGAGGCTTATAGTGTGTTTTCTGGGCCTCGGATACTGGCCGTTTTCCAGTTCCATCCACATACCGTGCAAATGAATGGGGTGATCCATCATAGTGTCGTTAACCAGAATCAGACGAAGCCGCTCTCCGTAGTTAAAACGGACATACCCATCTACTTCACTGAACTTCTTGCCATCGAACGACCACATGTACCGTTCCATGTTGCCGGTTAAATGAAGCTCGATTTGGCGCTCAGGCTCTCGCTCGTCAGGCCATGCATGCTCACCTACCAAATCAGCATAAACCAACACACGATGAGAGCTGTTTTCGAGACCTATGCCCGGCTCGTCTAAACGCGGTCGTGGATTTTGTGCGATCATGGCGGCGCCTGGCCCGTGGCCCTCTTCACTATGGACAATGTCTATCTTTTCTACTGGCAGAACTCGTGAAGATTTCATATCGCCCTTCATCATGTCACTGTGCATTGTATGCTCGCCATGCTGGCCCATCTTCTTCATGTCCATTTCTGAAGAAGCCATACCCTTTTTCATGTCTCCAGACTGTTGCATGTCCATACCATCCATTCCCATCGCAGCCATGCCGCGCTCGGTGATGGTTCGTTGTGGAGGCACCGCTGCGGTCAGACCTAAGGATGGTGTGAGCGTGCCACGAGTATAGCCACTTCTGTCAAAGCTCTCGGCGAAGAAGGTATAAGCCTTTCGCTCTTGTGGTTGGACAATGACATCGTACGTTTCTGCTACTGCAATTCGGAATTCATCCACATTGACCGGCTTAACCGGCTGACCGTCAGCGGCAACTACCGTCATCTCCAGCCCTGGAATACGAAAATCAAAATAGGTCATTGCAGAGCCGTTGATGATCCGCAAACGAACTTTCTCACCAACATTAAACAGCGCCTGCCAGTTATCCTCTGGGGTGCGGCCATTCATAAGGTAGGTGTAGGTGCTGCCCGTCACATCCGCGATATCACGAGGACTCATGCGCATCGCGCCCCACATGGCGCGCTCCCTCCATGTCTCGGCAAGTCCTTCTTTCTCAACATCTTTCAATGTGTCGAAGATAGTTCGCTTTTGATAATTGTAATAACCCTCAGCCACTTTCAGTTTTCTCATCACATCGTGAGGGTCTGCGAAGGTCCAGTCGCTAAGGATGATAGTGTGTTCCCGATCCGCGCCGATATCGCCATCGGCAGGCTCAACAATCAGCGGACCTAGGTGGCCCCGCTGCTCCTGAAGACCGGAATGACTGTGATACCAGTACGTTCCGTTTTGCTCTACATCAAATGCATAATTAAATGTTTGACCGGGCTTGATCCCGGCAAACGAAACGCCTGGCACACCATCCATTCCAGCGGGCAAAATAATGCCGTGCCAGTGTATTGAAGTGTCCTGCTCCAACTGGTTAGTGACATTCAGTTGAGCACGTTGACCTTCCTTTAGCCTTATTAACGGCCCCGGCATCTGGCCATTTATAGTGATCGGTAAACCGGTTTGTGAGCCTATGGCTAAATTGGCCTCAGAAATTGTCAGGTGTTTGATGTCGCCGGTCAGTACCTGGTCTTTAAAGTGACGTCCTGCTGGCGCAGCCCAGAGTGGACTGACGTTAGTCAGGGCCGTCGCTGCGCTCGCAGTCATTGCGCCAAGCACGAATCTGCGACGACCATCATTAAATGAATTACTCATAATGTTAACCTTCAAAAGTGAATATACGCAGGCTGATAAGCTTCAACCTGAGAAAAATATCTTGTTGGAGATATCCGAAGGTCAGGCTATTGGTGGTCGATATGGAGGTGTAGAAATGCTTACAGGAACGGACAGAGCAATAAACTCATATTGCTCTGAATATTTTACCGCTAATTCGTCTTGTGAAGAATAAATCGACGCTGAGCCATGCTGACAATTTGCCATAAAACATAGGCAACCGTCCTCGCAACAATCTGAACTGCCTTTACGCGACGTGTGCATATGTGCTTTTTTCTCTGACAGCGGTTTATTTGTTACCCCGATGGTATGCTTATCTGCATGACTGGCGTTTTGTAGTAACATTTCCACCGAGACGGTCTGTTGACCTGATTCTTCATCACACGCACTTACCGGCAACGCTAGCGCTGCCAGGGAAATGACAATACATGTGAAAAGAATCTTTATACTCATGGGTAGGAAGCCTACTCCTCTGATTTTCGTAGCGTTTTATTAACGATGTAGTTTAAAGTATAGAGACAGATTTTCTGCTTTCAACACTTATATGAACTTTTGTTCATATACGCAAAACTATCAAAACAGATCTCAAAAAATCGATAACGAATTTCAAATTCCAACTGTAATAAGGTTGTAATTTAGTATTTGAAGCCTCTATTTATCCAAGTGAAAAATTCCAGCATGCTTTTCACGCAAAATCACTGTTGACTAAGTTGAAGCGACGGGGCTGCCATATCTTTAAAAACAGGAAGAAATAGTAATAAAATTTGCGTACCCTAGTCAGGGTGGGGATTAAACGGTGGTGATACCGAGAAAATACTCGCACCTATCGCTAGATTTTAGTCCACAAGACAGTGGACTAAAGAGCAATAAATAGAGAAGAGGTAGATATGCAAAACATTCTTAAAATTGGGTTAGCCCTTATGCTCATGTTCAGTGCAGGGGCAATTGCTCACGGTGATGTGATGCTTGAAAGCAGCTCACCATCAGACAATGCAATGTTGATGAGTGCCCCTGAGCAACTGACGTTAACCTATTCCAAACCATTACGATTAATGAAAGTAAGCATTACGGGCAATGAGGCCGGTGAGGTCGACTTTGCTTTCACACCAGCATCAGGAAAGCAGGCTGCTTACACCTGGCAATTACCTGTTTTGAAACCAGATACTTACACTGTTGAGTGGATAGCAATGGGCGGGGACGGCCATAAAATGAAAGCGACATTCTCTTTCATGGTTCACTAAGCGAAACCTATGGAATTAATTCTTTGGAATGCAGCCATTGTTGTTTCTAAAGCCGTATTCTACGTAGGTTTTGCCAGTGTAGTCGGTTTTGCTTTCTTTATGCACAGGCCAGCCCAAAACCGCGCTTTTTGCAAAAATGTTGTATATCACGTGGTGCCTTTACTGGCGCTCTCTTTTTTCGCTTCTGCGCTGTGGTTTTTTGCCAAAACCGGCGCATTTTCTGAAAGTGGTCTGCAAGGGGCGTTTGACCCCATAATGCTTGAAGTAATGTGGGACTCTCCTGTGGGAGATGTCACTCTGGTCAGAATGCTGATGTCTGCACTGGCGATACCTCCATTGCTTCTGGCGTTAGTCAAGCGAGTCAACTTTGTTGCTGTTAGAGCGATGCTGTCTGTACTGATAATATACGGCCTGTATAGTTTTACGCTTATCGGACACATTGCAGAAAAAGGACTCATCGATAAACTCATTTTGGCAACGCACGTCGCTATTATGGGTTGGTGGTTTGGCGCTTTGTTACCGCTGAGAATGTCATGTAAGAGCTTCTCGGTAGAGGACACAAAAAGTATCATGACTGACTTTGGCAGGATGGCAGGGTTCCTCGTGACCACACTACTCCTTATTGGTGTCTACATGGCGATAAAGCTATTTACGTCACCAGGAGATCTGATTCAATCTCAGTATGGTCTTATCTTTTTGGGCAAGATGTTAGTAGTAGGTTTATTGCTATTACTTGCTGCACGTCACCGCTTTATTCTGGTGCCCGCAATGGAGGATGCCGACGACAAAGCGCAACTGAAACGCTCCATAAATATTGAAATAGTTTTAGCCTCCGCACTGCTGTTAATTACTTCGGTATTAACCAGTGTGGTTGGGCCCCAGTTTAATTAGGAAAATAATAATGCGAAATCTGTTAGTGGCATTCATCTTAGCAGCCGCCTCACCATCCCTTTTCGCCCATGGCAACAAACCCGATGAGCACCAGTCTAAACTATCAGGCAGCGAGACCGTGCCGGGCCAGGTCGTATTGGCTTTTCATAAAGCCTTGCGAGAGCAGAATGAAGTCACAGCGAAATCATTGCTATCAGATGACGTCATAATTGTTGAAGGTGGTGGTATCGAGCGCAGCGCTCAGGAATACGCGTCACATCATATGCTGTCTGATATGAAGTTTGTCAGCACGTTGTCTTCAGAGCTTCGGGAGCACAAGGTGACAGAGTATGGCGATTCAGCCACATCACTCTCGGTGTCTAAAAACACCACGGAGTCGGGTAAAACATACCGCTCGTATGAAACAGCGATTCTGACGAAGCGTAATGGAAAGTGGAAAATAGCACACTTGCACTGGTCAACGGCAAAATAAGTGAGTGGCTGTTTGAGGTCTAAGCGTTACTCGGCAGCCTCTGAGCATGAATTCAGAGGCGCGCCGAAAAGACCAGCGTTATTACAACAGCGACATAATTAACGCGCCAACAATCATAAACAGGTTTTCAGAGAGCGATACAAATCCCAGCGGGACATTACTGTCACCGCCTACACAGGCACATTTTAGTTCACGCTTATCAACATAAACCGCTTTAAAAACGGATATAGCACCAACCGTTCCGATGAACAAAGAGAATGGTGCAACAGCGAGAGCGGGCAACTGCGCGACCATTCCAATTCCTGCGTAAGCCTCGATAAATGGATAGATGTAGCCATAGCGCAACCACTTCATCGCCAATAGGTCATAGGTGATAAATGAGTTAGTAAAGCTATACAAATCCTGAAGCTTTTGTACCGCGAGCAGTGTCATGGAAAAGGCAATAAACAGCATAAGGGTTCTTATCGAGATGAAATCGCCTGAAACAGCGAACTGAAATGCCAGAGACAGCAGGGCAGCCACAGAAAAAATAGCAACAACCGGCGTGTAGGTTGTCCCTGTCTGACCTGCCTCGCCCTTATCGAAATGCTCCCGAAGCTCGTCATATCCCCCAACACGTTCATTATTAATAAACGTTTGAGGTGTAGTCTCGACGCCATGTTTCTCTTTAAATTTATCGGTTTCTTTACGAGAGGTAAGGTGGTGATCTTCTACTGAGAAGCCCTCACGCTCCAGCAAATCTTTCGATCTTAATCCGTAAGGGCATATATGTTCGTCAGTTACCATGCGATACAGGATTGCTGTCTTACTCATTTTGCTCTCCTTTACTCAGTTTACCCTGAAATTCTGGGAGCGGACGTTGCTCGGCCTCGGCCTGAGACGTTACTTTCCCATTTTCAGAAATATCTTTAATCAGCCATTCCATTTCTTTAATTTCTTTTCGTTGCGCTTTGATGATTCCGTCCGCCAGTTCACGCACACGCACATCCTTTAATTTCGAGCGCTCACTGGTAAGAATGGCGATGGAATGGTGAGGGATCATCGCTTTCATGTAAGCAGTATCAGAAACTGTACTTTGGGAACGAACAAGGTAGAGACAAACGGCGAAGAGTACTGCTGCCAGCAAGAAAATCGCGACGTTAAGCTTTTTGTTATTGTACATACCAAGCATAAACGCCAGCATGACGATTGCCATGCCCGCCCCCATATACAGCGCCATATAGGTTCTCGTTTCACTGAACCATACATGGGAGACTGCGTAAGTGTTCAGATACATCATAATGAACATCGCAATCGTTGATGTAATGATCATCGCAGCAAATTTTGAGTATTTCATCTGTAATCCTTACTTAAGAAGAAACTAATTTGTGTAATATCCTCTCACCTTAAGACAAAAAGGGAGCGAATGTAGGATAGTTCAAAATCCGTACCATCGAAGGGAATGTTATGATTACAGCAATAATTATTAGTGCGCTAACTCTTTTAGTGAGTGTGGCTTTGCACGTTTTTAATATATCGGTAGTTGCCGATAGCGCTATCAGGAAACTGGACAAAGTTTGGATAAAAACACAGGTCGTGGTTTTTATTGCCATCTGCAGCCAGCTTCTACTCGCGATCATTTTTGCACTGGCCTATGAAATTGGACTTGGTCTTGAGTTAGGAGGCTTTAAGCAGCCAGCTACGACGGTCGATATTTTTTATTTTTCGTTGACGACGATTACTACACTGGGCCTCGGAAGTATTGAGCCGACTGGACATTTACGAATGCTTGCAGGAGTCGAATCAGCTACAGGATTTCTCTTAATAAGCTGTTCGGCATCGAAAGTGTTCAGGCTCATGTAGCAACTGTAATTTATTTCAATTCAACATAGAGCAACTTACCCGACCAGCACAGACATAAGCTCGACTCGCTTTTCACTGGGACAACCAACACCAATGGAATTTACAAAACTCCATAGGTGTTAACTGGTTTAATGAGCGGTGTGGTCGACAGTGATTGTAGTCTTCACGCCATTGCTCAATTCGTTGGCGAGCCTCCGCCAAATTGCGGAACCAGTGCTGGTTCAGACACTCATTCCTCAGTTTACCGTTATAACTTTCTATAAACGCATTTTCCGTAGGCTTTCCCGGCCGGATATATCTAACGTCCAGATTATGTTGCTGTGACCAGGCTAAAAATGCCCGGCTGGTTAACTCACTGCCATGGCAGATCAGTTGTTCGGGTAACCCGCGCGCTTCTCTGATCCGTTCAAACAGGCGAATAATACGCTCACTGCTTAAGCTGTTATCGACTTCTACGGCAATGGCCTCGCGAGTATACTCATCAACCAGATTAAACACGAGGAACTGGTTGCCGTTGAACAACGCATCGTGTACGAAGTCCATGGACCAGCGCTGCATCGGTTTCGTCGCCCGTTCAAAGGGGACTTCGCGCTGAGGGCCAACCCGACTTCGCCTTTTACGGCGTGGGATCTGAAGTCCCAGTTCTGCGTAAAGGTGCTCGACGCGCTTGTGGTTAACTGCCCCAAATTCGCGCCGAATAAGGACCGTTAGGCGTGGACTGCCGAAGCGCAGACGCTGCTTCGCCAGCGCACACAGACGCTCGCTGATGGCCTGATTGAAGCTACTGGGCTTAGTCTGATAGCGCCACGTCATACGGTTCAATCC
Source organism: Salinimonas iocasae (assembly GCF_006228385.1). Lineage (GTDB taxonomy): Bacteria > Pseudomonadota > Gammaproteobacteria > Enterobacterales > Alteromonadaceae > Alteromonas > Alteromonas iocasae. The sequence continues at coordinate 78,945 of NZ_CP039853.1, read as the reverse complement.
GGCTAAATGGCATGCCCGGCGTTCGCTAATCTGAGTATAGGTAAGCATATGAGCCACTGCCTGGCGACGATGCGCGCGACTCAGTGATAGTTTCCCGCGAGGGCTGCCTTCAGTGCCTGAATATCCAGTTCTTTTTCACCAAGCAACTGCTTAAGCTTACGGTTTTCCTCTTCCATCAGCTTGAGTCGCTTGATATCACCTGATTCCATACCACTGTATTTGGACTGCCAGCGATAAAACGTCTGCTCACTGATCCCATACTGACGACAGATATCAGCGACTTTCATACCCGACTCTTTGGTTTTCAGGATCTTGACGATCTGTGTCTCGTTGTATTTTGACTTTTGCATTGTCGTTTCCTCTTTCTTTCAGTTTAGAGAAAACTCACATCATCGGTGGATTAAATTAGTGGGGAAACGTCACAGGGTCTATATGATCACGACTAGGACTGATCGTCAAATCGATCCATTATTTAACTGCTTAATAACTGTTCACGATCTCGCCCTGGGGGAAAGGTCAGTTAAACTATTTCTTTTTATGACTTTTCCCCGGTGGAACGGGATGGCAGCTCCACGGTTTATGTTTCGCATTTTCCCTAATATTTTCGTCAACGAATTGGTAGTAGCCTTCTTTCATCTTTGTCCAAAAATCATCAGAAATGTCTGCACCGTGTGCACGAATGATTGTCTCAATGCGATCTAAATTGCAGTGGGTCGCGTCATAGCCGATATGCAAAGTGTTTTTGGCTTCTTCAAATGAAACGGCATCAATACCAAAGGTCCCATCAATTTCAGCAACAATTGCTAATAAATTACCGTCGGTAATGCCGGTTAACTTCAAATGCCGTACCACTAAATTAGCCTCAGAAACGCCCACTCTGTGATCTAAATCGCTCATACTTTTCTCCTATAAATTAATTTCCTACACAGTTATGTCAGTCACGTCTCTAATTACTTAAAACGCTATTGGCATTAACCACTTGCTGCATTAACGATCGTAAAACTGTCATTCTTTGTTCTATTAACAACAAATGTTCATCTATCGAGTTCCCCATCACAACAATGTCGCTTGCTGATATGCCGCTTTCGATAAGAACAAGACTTCTTTGCAGGCCTTTTCTATATGTCTCTTTTAATCGTATCTTTTGTTCAGTATTAGATTCACTTTGGATCCTCTTCTCAATACTCGTTAAGTAGGTATCCATCATCTTCATATGCTCAACAATCAACGTTTGCCTCTCAGAAACGTCATTGATCCGTTGGATGCGTTGCATTAATGCATCCATGACGCGCTCGTTACTGCGTAACATCTCATCGGCACTCATGGATGTCTGAGCACTCGTAAAGGTAGCGGATAAAACGCCTGCGACAAACAATATTGAAACTAATGCTTTCTTCATTTTGAAATCCTTACACGGGGCTTGAAACGTTTGAATTGAGAAATCGTGGGAACCAACCTGGCGTGGCTTGCTTATATTGCCTATAGGTATCACCAAACTCAGTTTCGGCGTGCTGCTCTTCGCGTTTGGCCAGTCGAACATAGACAACAATGAGAATGGGAAACATGAGCAAAGTGGGTAGTGTTGGCCATTGCAGTAAAAAGCCAAACATGATCACAATGAAGGCAACATATTGGGGATGCCGACAACGTGCGTACCAACCGCTGGTCGCTAATCTGCTCGTTTTTTGCGCGTGATGCAGGACATTCCACGAAGCAGATAAAACAAAGAATCCTAAAACGATGAGAACATTACTCAAGATGTGCAGTACATCCCAATGCGCATCGCCAGATAACCCCAACAGTGTATGCCACAAGTGACCATTTTCGTGACTTAAAAAATCTACGCCTGGGTAACTTTCGGCTAACCAACCGGACAAAAAATAGATGGTAAGCGGGAAACCATACATTTCAGTAAATAACGCCACGATAAAAGCGGAAAATACGCCTAAGCTTCGCCAGTCTGTTTTTGACTTCGGCTTGACGAAACTAAACGCAAAAAAGATAAATATTGCGGAGTTAATGATGACTAACGTCCAAAGCCCATAATCTGATTCACCGTGCATTGTCGCTCTCCGTTTTACGTCTTTCCTTGCGTGCCTGCTCTAACCCTTCGATATAACCTTGTCTGTATTGATCATTGTCTTCGGTTTGCTCTTTAAATGTTTGCTCGTCGTTAGTATGTGTCTCATGCCCTTTACCATGACTTCCGTGCATAAAGATATGCATCACTGGGCATAGCAGCAGGATCAAGTATGGTAAATAAGGGAAAACATGTTCACCATGCTCGACAAACAAGAAATAGCTTGCCGCCGCTATAAGTCCGATGGCGGACCAACCACTGGGGGTGCGCCAAAAAGGTAATTTTTGTTTATTCACAATACACCTCGCTTTTGTGTCTTTTAAGTTTTCAGAAAACGGTAAATCACTTGATCACCAAAGTGCCACGGTACATTTGCATCTGACAATGAAACGGATAGCGACCTGCCTTTTTGGGGGGAATAGTGACCATCACACGCTTGTTAAGCACTAATGTTTCACTGATCTCCAACTCGGGTATTAGTAGTGTTTCCGCACAGGGGGTCGCATCTTCTCTGTAGAACATCAGTTGTACAGACTCATTCGCGGGCACTGTGATATTGGCAGGTTGATATACGCCATCTTTCACGCGGACTTCGATGCTGCCGTCTCGTACTTCAGTTGACTTTGTTTGGTAAAGCCAAAACCACCATACAATAAGCCCAATCACGACTAACCCTATCAAATTAATCCACATCATCTTTAGGTTCTCCTAGTGCTCTTTAGCTTTGAATAAACGTAATCGATTCGCGTTGGTCACTACCGTTAACGACGAGAATGCCATCGCTGCACCGGCAATTACTGGGCTTAGTAGTAAGCCTAAAAATGGATAAAAAACACCTGCAGCAAATGGGATCCCCGCGACGTTATAGATAAATGCTCCGAAGAGATTCTGCTTTATGTTTCTCAGCGTTGCCTTACTCACTGCAATCGCATCCGCTAACCCATGTAAGGAGCCTCGCATCAACGTGATATCTGCACTTTCTATTGCGACATCAGTGCCTGTTCCGATAGCAAATCCGACGTTGGCATGGGCTAAGGCGGGCGCATCATTGATCCCATCGCCGGTCATTCCGACGATTTCACCCTCACGTTGAAGTTCGAGCACTTTGTTTGCTTTATCTTCTGGCATCACTTCAGCAACGTAATCAACAATCCCCGCTTTTCGAGCAACGGCTTTTGCAGTCATACGATTGTCCCCCGTCAACATCACCACACGTATTCCGTTGTGCTGTAGGCGGTTAATCGCATCTATTGAGTCTGATTTTATGGGATCGGCAACAGCAATGACGGCAACTAATTTTGAATCAATCGCGAAATACATTGGGGTTTTAGCCTCTGCGGCCAGCCTCTGCGCTTTATCAACGTAATGATGAAGTTCTATTGATTTTTCTTTCATCAATTTTTCATTGCCAAATAGCAAACGCTGAGAATTCAGTGTTGCCGCTACGCCCTTCCCTGCAATGGACTCAAAATCAGTCACCGAGTGGATCGGCACACCTTGCTCTTTCGCTGATTCAACGATCGCCATTGCGAGTGGGTGTTCGGAACCCGACTCCAGGCTTGCAGCTAACGAAAGCACGTCATCTTGATTGTGAGCTGACGCAATAACAACGTCGGTAACTTTAGGCGCCCCCTCTGTTATGGTGCCGGTCTTATCTAATACCATTGTGGTAATTTTCGAAGCAGATTGCAGCGCTTCACCGTTGCGGATAAGTACGCCTGCTTCAGCCGCCTTGCCAACCCCGACCATGACCGACATCGGCGTGGCTAAACCTAATGCGCAAGGACATGCAATAATCAGTACCGTGGTTGCTGACACGATTGCGAAGGCAACCTCGGGAGCCGGACCAAAATTGAGCCACGCTAGTGCGCTCATTACGGCAATGATCATAACAACCGGCACGAAATAGGCAGAAATAACATCTGCCAATCGACCAATAGGTGGTTTTGAATTTTGTGCACGTTTTACCATGTTGATGATCTGAGCTAGCGCGGTGTCTTTTCCCACGCGTTCTGCCCGAAAGACGATAGAGCCTGATTTGTTGATGGTACCGGCCACAACCTCATCGTCTTTTCGCTTCTCAATTGGCATAGGCTCACCCGTTAGCATTGATTCATCAATACTGGTTTGGCCCTCGACGACTACACCATCTACAGAAATGCGTTCTCCGGGTCGAACTCGGATAAGATCATTGAGCAAAACATCTTCAATAGGAATATCAATATCATCGCCATCTCGAATGACACGTGCAGTCTTGGCTTGCAAGCCTATCAGCCTTTTAATGGCCTCTGAGGTTTTACCGCGTGCTTTGATCTCAAGGGCCAGGCCCAAATTAATTAGGCCGATGATCATGGCGGTTGCCTCAAAATAAACATGTCGTGCCATTTCAGGGACATACCCCGGAAAGAACACAACTGTCATCGAGTACAACCAGGCGGTTCCTGTACCCAAGGCTATCAAAGTATCCATATTGGCCGAATGATTTTTAAACGAATTCCATGCACCCACATAAAAATGACGACCAGAGAACACCATGACACCTAATGTCATGAGCCCAATAATCAACCATACAATTCGCTCCGTGGTCGTGTTGACGCTCATTTCCCCGGTTACCAAACCATAGATCATGAGCGGTACTCCAAGCGACAATGCAATGACCATATGTCGCATTAGCTTTTTATAATATGCCCAATCCGCTTGCTCTTTTTCTTCAATGGCAGCCTCATCAGAATCGGCATTTGCCAGCGTTGCGTTATACCCAGCTTCTTCTACCGCACGAACCAGTTCGCTTGGCGAGGCATTACTATTGATAAGCACTGTACGCTGTGCAAAGTTCATTTCTGCGCTGGTGACGCCTGCGACTTGTTTTAAGGCTGTTTCAATTTTAGTGACGCAACTGGCACAACTCGCCCCTTGAATATTAAGTTGTATCTCGCCTGCATCGGAAGACACCTGTCTGGTCTGCGTTTTAGTGTCAACCGCTTCGTTCGCGGTTGATGTTTTATCGCCGCCACTACAACACCCATGTGCTTTCGCACTGTCTGTTTTAGAATTCATAAACCACTCCCTATTTAAACCTTGTTATGACTTAAGCGCTGTGAAACCTTCAATTAAATGGCATATCGTATCGGCCGTTGGAGGTTGATCGGGTTTGTTTTGCCACTCTGAAGTGGCTAAGCGCATGCGCTCTCTAAGTTCATGCATGTCCTGATACCGCTGTTCAGTCTCTTTCAACCTCTTTTCAATAAGACGCCTTACCGTTGGACACGGCGCATTGGTTTGTGGAGATGTAACTAGGATCTCTTTAATATCATTGACCGAAAAACCTAGTGACCGAGCACTTAAAATGAATCGTAGTCGCGTCACATCCGCTGGCCGATAATACTTGTATCCATTGTGGGATCTATTTGGGACCAAAAGTCCAATGCGCGTATAATAGCGTACGGTATCAACGCTAATATCTAGTGCATCTGCTATTTGTTTTACCCGCATTTTAAACCCCCTTCTTTATCAACATAGTTGTGCTGCTACAACACGCCTTTAATCCTATGTTTTACTCTCACCTTCATACGATAAACCTGTGAGCCGCTCACAGGTCAACACCTAAACCTTCAACAGATCCGTGGAAGTGGCTCATCTTCAAGTTCACTCATGAAGCGTCGCCCTCCCATTGGCGTAATAATCGACACGCGGCCCTTTAAGTCTGTATTTTTTGATATAACACCAATATGTTGGGCATTTTCACCGTTTTTTATACCCCGCCAATGAGTGAGTACTTCGCTGCTAATATCGGGACTGACAATTGCAATAACGCGTCCCTCACAAGCCAAAACGAAAGGATCAAAGCCTAGAATGTCACACACGCTTGCGACCTCTGGACGCACCGGAATGTTATTTTCAATTAGCTCGATATTGAAACCCGTTTCAGTTGCCACGTCATGGAGTAACACTGATAGTCCTCCACGCGTTGGGTCTCGGACAAAACGAACGCCTTCTAAGTCTCTGATTGCATTGACTAACGGGAAAACGCTGGCACAGTCGGACTTTAATTGGCCATGCAACCCATAGTCCTCACGCGCCAGTAATACGCAAGCACCGTGATCGCCAACAGAGCCACTGACAAGTACATGATCGCCCGGCCTTATAAGACTCGTATCCCAAATTGGTGTTTCTTGGCTGTCACCCACACCCGTTGTATTGATATAAACGCCACCACCGAATCCCTTTGGAACGACTTTAGTATCTCCCGTTATTATGGACACATTGGTTTCTACAGCAGCTTGATGCATTTTATGGACAACCTCCTTGAGAGCCGTCATCGAAAAGCCTTCTTCAATAATGAATGCAGTACTGATATACCGAGGGGTCGCGCCAACGACAGCCAGATCATTCACGGTACCGTAAATACTTAATGCCCCCACATTGCCACCTGGAAATGTGTAAGGTGAGACAACGAAGCTATCGGTTGTCATACTCAGAAAGGGACCGGCGAAGGTTACCGAAGCCGCGTCGTGTAACAGATCTAGTTCTTTATTGGCAGTATTTTTAAACACATCATTAATAAGTTTTTTGGTCAATATTCCACCATTGCCTTGCGCTAACCGAATAGTATCGGTGTCCAACGGTTCTGATGATGCTCGATTATTACGCTCTATGCCTTTCGTGATGATCTCCTTGAGCAATATTCGTGAATTTGCCCGACACTTATTGCTGCATCGTTTAAAGGTAAACTGCTTGGAATAACAACAGGAATGTCTGATTGTGCAAAACGTTCAGCTAGGCCATCGCATAAAATGCGGTTTTGGAAGACGCCTCCGGCCAAACCAATATGTTTGAAATCATACTTTTTGCGACAACGCTGGGTTAACTCCCACGCAGTTTCAATGAGTGATGCGTGAAAATTTGCGACGCGAACTGCTGGCGAACATGTTTTTGCGGATTGCATTAGCCTCTGTCCTCTATTAACTGTGCGGTGCTGGTATCGACCAGCCAATCACAAAGGATAAGGAAACAACAATCGCGGAAATACCAAGCAATTGAAGCGATTTGAAGCGTTGTTCTTTGGGGCGCAGTAGTACTAGCTTGAATGCGATGAGTGTTTGTATAAGGTAATAAAGTGCAAATCCCTTTGACGCGAGATTAATGATTTCAAATACGTTGGATGACCAAACTAATATGCCGGCAATCGCGATGACAAGAACATAATAAAACTGAGGAGATATAGATAAATGGAAGAGCTCTTTTAGCAAACCACCGCCACCTATGGTATCGGCTAATGCGGCACTTAACTGGCTTGCCGTCGCGGCCACAAGTAATAATATCGGCAATACCCAAATGGCTTGACCCAGGGTATAGCTAATGGTTGTTTCATTCAGTTCGGTTATCGGAAAATCGAGAAAAATGGGACAGGTTAAACCAATAAAAACAACGTAAAGGAAAATGGCAATCCACTGGGCATATCGTCCCGCTTTAATACGCTGCTCTGCATTATAGCTATTGCCCATAAAACGCGTGGTTTCGAACCCTTGTGTCACCATGAGCATACCGGCAAGCATGCTAAGGGTTTCAAAATGGCTGAGGGATTGTATCGCCTCATGTTTAAACCACGCACTTTTTACTTGTATATCGTAAGTTGCTAGTGCTGTTAGTACACCAATAATAATCGCCAACTTAATTGTGACTGCGAATAACTCGATGGTTTCCAATCCTCTTGCACCACGAAGCCAAGCGACCAACATAATGATGACAAGCAGCCCACTGGTAAACAATTTGATGAGCGTTGTATCGTCAATAGCAAAGCGGTCAAAGACAAACGCGGCAAACAAGCTAATGTAAAACGCCACAGAAATTGCGTATGCAGCACCGAGGGCCCATTGACTGGCTTTCTCAAGCGTTGCGATACTGCCGTGTGAATTGCGAGCAAGCTCAGGCTCTGCATGACGTATATTGAAGCGAATGACTGAACCCAACAAATATGCCAGAGTCGACAATAAAATAATGCCCAGTAGCGCCCATTTACCCATTACCGAATGCAGCAGTGGTGCAATGATCAAAAAGCCACTGCCAATAATTGAAGCCAGCGGTGTTACTGTCGCTCGCCATTGGACAGATTGTCGTAGGCGAGGCAGAAACAATACTATTGCTACCAACAGTGAGGTTGCCAGCGCAATGGAATTTGTGATCACAGTTTCTCCCCCTTAATGATGCTTGTACCAGCCGGCACGCTTAATATCGTTCCAGGAAGTCGATTGATGACAGGCATAACACGCCTCCACTTTGGCTTTTGGCTCGCCAGCGACTTTGGCGGAAATCATTTTAAAATGTTGCATGTAGTGACTGGGCGGCGCTTCATGACATTGATTGCAATCACGAGATTGACTCGAGGGGTGAATAAACGTCGGCAGTGACCACTTGTCTGTACTGTGGCATTGCACGCAATCCTCTCCGAACAACGTAAAGTGGCGATCATCGTTGCTGTGGCACTGTGAACAATTCAATAATGCTTCTTTATCACTGACGTCGGGATGCACAAATAGGGGATCAGCCGTTTGCTTATTCGCTAGAACATTTTCTAAAAAAGCCATCGTGGCTGCGCCTTCGTCAAACGGCACGTTTGGGTTGGGGAGCATATTGAACCCAATATCGACCAATGCAATATGGTTCATCAGTGAAATCTTAGCATCTTCACCTTGATGCTCAGTATGACAACTAGCACATTCTGTTATGTCGGCGTGAAACGCAGTAGGTTGACGCGCGACGATATGCGTATCATTTGCATGACAGGCCACACACTTGTCGCGCTCAACGCCTTCTACTGGCGTGTGACAACTCAAGCAGTCATCCGCCAAAAACGCATGCGCTTTGCTCAGTGAACCAGGCTCTACCATTTGTTCCCATGGAATTTTTGAAAGATCCTCTGGTGTGTGAAAAAAATGGCTAACACCAAAGCCCGCTGCGACTAAGCCCAGAATGACTATTATCCACTTGATCATAACCAGCGTAGTCCAAAGTAAACTTCACTGAAAATGTGAAAGAACAATACGCCATAGAGCGTTATCGAAATCACGATATGAAATTTCAACCAACGAGCAAACCAAGTTTTCGCAGTGTCGTGAATCAGAATGCTGTATTCAACATCAGAAATGGCATCGATAATAGATAGAACCTTACTCTCTTGTCGAAACAGCTTACTTTGCGCTGAAGTAGGTACACTTAAAGCAATGTATGGAATATGTCTCGCTGATGTTTGGGCGAAAGTCGAATATCTTACGTCGCAGACCGCGTCTTTTAGAGATTGTTTGGCGCTTGAAAGTGCACCTTGGAGTTCGGTCACTTGACGCTTTTTCTCTTTCACATTTGAGGAAATAAGTCCTAGTACATACCGACCAACAAATCCACTGATCACAACGACCATCATAAAGATGATGATGGAGACTCCAGTAGCACTATCAAAACGATGGGCGCTATGGATGAGTGCAAGAATAGGTCCCAATACTCCAGCATAAATATGAATGCGCAGTAGCGTAGGCATGGCTATTTGCTTGGTCACGACTTTCTTAAGTGCTTTGTTGCGTTTAATGATCATGTAAAGCAACGGAATAAACATCAATACCAGCGCAGTCAAACCAACGACAAATCCAGCAAAGCTGCCAGGGAATGCTGGGTCACGGTGCCACACAAACCCTAGCCAAAGTAAGATCATTAAGACCACCAAGCTGCCTACAATGGTTCGTTCTTGACTATTCACTATGCTTCCACCTCCACATCAGTTTTAGGGATGGCTTGACAGGCTAAAATATAACCACTGACCCTATCTTCTGCCTCCAACCCATCATCAACCTCCATATCAACATCGCCGCGCAGTAATTTCACTTTGCAACTGCCGCAAGAGCCTGCCCGGCACGAATTCTCAATATCAACATCAAGTCCATCAGCAACGTCCAATACGGTTTCATCTGTGCCGGCTTGTGCCTGTGCATTTGATAAACTAAATCGCACTTGGCGCGTATTGTTTACAGGCGTGTTTGGGGCGACCTCCGTTTTAGTGGCCGTTTTCTTCGGACTCGCACCACCGAAAGCTTCTGTTTTAATATTCGCTTCAGGCATACCCAATTCAGATAAAATATCCTTGGTTGCATCCATCATTGCCGGCGGCCCACAAATGTGTGCTGTTTTTAATGCTATGTCCGGCACGAATTCATTTATCAATGCCGATGAAAAACGCCCCTGAGGTCCCATCCAAGATGTGCCATCCGCCTGTGTCATACTGACGAGTACTTTCAACCTTGGGTGACGTGCTTGTAGATATTTTAATTCCTGTTCAAAAATAAAATCGTTAGACGTTCGCGTACAAAACAGAAAATAAATGTCACCGTCCCAGCACGTCGTGGTTAAATAACGTACCGCGCTCATCATGGGCGTGATCCCAACCCCCCCTGAAATCAATACAACACTACTTGCATCTTGACCATTGAAGTAAAACTTGCCGCCAGGCGCTTTAATTGAAAGCGTATCTCCCACATTTACGACGTCATGCATATGACGAGAAACAACACCGAATTCCTCGCGTTTGATGGTGACTTCAAAGTAATACTGCTCAGTGGGTGATGATGCGATGGTGTAAGACCGCTTCACCGGTTTTTCAACACCATCAATCGTGAGCGTAAAAGTCACAAATTGTCCAGGTTCAAAACTAAATGGGATGACTTGACCATCGGCGCTGGCAAGTCGAAACGTTTTAACATCATGGGTCTCATGAAAAATACCGGTGACTTGCATACTGCCACTATAGACACCTTTACGCGGTGACATAGTCGTAGAAGGTAATACATGCGCTGTAGCGGGTATTAAAACAGCGTCAGTCCCTACAGGTGCGTTAGTAGGTATCTCGTTAGGTGATGTTTGCTTAGTGGGCGCAGAAGCGCTTGCGGTCTCAGTGGACCTAAGCTCTTCTAGCAATGCGGCAGCTCTGCGCATTTTAAATCCATAAACATACACCATGACGACAGTGAAGATCAGCAGAACAAGCATCACTGCAGTATGAAACGGCGTCATGCCAAATAGTGTTGAGGAATCATTCACTGGTGAACTGGGTAGCAAATTCATTTGCGATTTAAACCAGGTTAATGCCACTCTTCTGGGATCTTGCCCATCTTGTATTGCCCGTTTTGCCGCAAGACCACTATCAAAATGCGCGATCCCTTCTTTAACGGTCTCAACAGCTACTTGCATTTGGGTATAGTCATCAACGGCTGCGGCACGGGCGAGCGATTCAAACCCGGTAGTCAGTTGTTCACTTCCTTGTTGCATACGCGCCGACGCTTTGCCTAAGATACTATCTCTTTGTTCCGGCGTGGTTGATTGCATCCGCATTAAAGTTGGATAGAGATCTTTAGGTTTAGGCGCTCCCATTTTCTCCATCATTTTATCCATGCCTTTTGCCATACCTGGCCCCATCATTGCGTTGGCATTGCCCGGCTGACCTTTAACTTGGTTGGCTAAAGGCGGAGAATCTGTGCTTGCCGCAACAATCGGCCCATTCGCTGCCTCAGGATGATGACTGGCATGCTCACTATCCTCAGTCTGTTGCTGTGCGTGCGCATTTATAATCACGAAAAAAAGAACGACGTTTAGAATGACACAATAGCGGTGAATGATTGATGCGCGTTTACTCCCCCTAGTCATGACGCATCCTTTTGTTCAGCCGCCCATAGCGCATTTATTTTCGCAATCTGCGGGGGTGTTAATACTGAGACGGCTTTCCCCACCGAAGCAATAAACTGTAGGCGTAGGGTGCTGTTTATGGCCTCTATTTCACTAATGGTGTCTTTAATATTGTCGTATTGAGGCAATCCTTGGGCTGTCAATTCCCACAATAATGCCTCTAATGCACTACGCTGCTGCGCAAGGCTTTTTTGGGAAGACTCCCACTCAGATTGAATCGATAACAACGTTTGATACTGCGTATCTGTTAGTTCTAATGTTGTTGTGTGGTTTAAGAAAAAGGCTTGTTCACCAAGGTGGTAAATATGAGGTGCACTACTCGCACCTGGCAAGCTTATCGTTGATGAAGGTTTGGATATCTCCGGTGTATTTTGTTCAGGAGGCATACCCATCATCGAACTATTTTTCATCATCATCTTACACATCATCCCCATGCAAGACTTTCCGTTCATTGTCATCTTCTTTTTCCCTTTTCCCATGCCCATCTTCATCTTGCTCGTCGCTTTAGGGGGCGTAGATGATTCGTTGAGTTGAGGGCTGGCATCGCTTTGTTTAACGCCGATATTGCTTTTTGATCGCGCTGCCAGTGAGTTGTCTAATGAGCGCAAAGCTGATTGGATCTTTGCAAAGTCAGCCGGTGCTAACTCGGGCGCAGTGTCTGAAGATTGTGTTTCTTGAGATTTTTCTTTCGAACTAGTTTGTTGTGTTATCGCTGAACACGCGGTTGTGAATAAGACACTAGATAATACCAGACTCACAATAGCCGCTAAACGGTAGGTTTGGTGACACTCTCTAATCTTCACAACGGCATGCTCCTATTCAAAAATATCGATTAAAACCCACGATCAAACTCAACCATGTCATAACGTGCAAGTTCGCCATCAAGTACAGTAGCCTCTGCAAAATGCTCATCCTTCGTCTTACCTAATCGAATTTTGCCCACAAATTCGCGCGAGTAGCCGTCTTCCCCTTCAGAAATTGCTGTCGCATCAAAATCGGTGCGATAAACATTAAAGACTTGATGTTCTTTGAGACCATCGGTGTCAGAGACACACACAACTACTTGTTTATCATCGACGGTAACAACCTGCCCACTCATGATGTAGTCATGGTATATCTGGCTTGCACAGCCCCCTAGTAGCCCAACAGACAAGATTGCAATTGATAAAAGCTTGATTAATTTGTTCATGTAAAACTCCCGCGATTATTAAAAGAAAAGAGGCAGTCGCTTTTCCTGCCTCATAACGCATTGATTAGTTCTTTTTATGCTTGTGTATTGGCTTCGCTTTTTCAGCCGTATGTCCCATCATTTGCCCCATCATGTCTTCCATCATGGCCATACGCTGTTCCATCATTTTCATTTTGTCATCAGTCGACATATCACTGTGTTTATGCTTCATGCCCATGCCGCCTTTCATTCCTTTTCCATCTTTCATTCCCATCGAATCTTTGCCTTCCATCATGCCCATCATGTCTTGCATCTTTTGGGCATGCTCATGCAACATGGCTTCGCGCTTTTCAGGATCAGATTCACTTTTTACTTCATCTAAAACTGCTTGCATTTCTTCCATATGTGTTTGCATTTTCTTCATCATCTGACTGTCCATCATCGGCATGTCAGATTTATCAGTGTGTTGATGCGCGTAAGAAGTCGCAATTGGCGCAGCGACAAGGGCGCTGGCCAGTAATAATGACGTTAATGTTTTCATAATTTTTCCTTTAATTGTGCTCACATGAGCGGTTTAGGTTTGAAATAGACGACTTGTCACCTTAATTCTATGTCTTAGACTCAGGTCAAGGTGCTATTTGGGCGATAAAAATTCGGCCAAAACCTCAAGCTCTTCATCTGTTATAGGCATTTGTGGCATTGCAGATTAGTGCTATCGTAATTTTTTGCACCCGATTTATCCTTTGCTTTTGATGAAATCCATCCTATAAATCACACGATAAATGTAATTGATTTAGATCAATCCTTCACGACAATCGGATTACAGAATCATTACATTTCCGTAATCAAATCATCGATTTATTTATCCTTGGTTCAAAATTATCTATGCTCAAGCTGCGTCAACAGGTCTCCTCATAGCTACTTTGCAGCGGCATATGCTGAATACCAGATGCAATTTTTAATTGGGTGAGCGGATAATAAGAAATGACGAAACACAAAATTGCGGTAATTACCGGTGCAGGATCAGGGATTGGATTAGCATTGACTAATGAATTCTTATCAAGGGATCCAAATATGCTTGTTGTTGCACTGTGTCGTGATAGCTCAGAACTAGGAGCGTTCAATGAAAAATTTGAACCCCGCCTCATCATAGAACACGTTGATTTTAATAACGAAGCGGCAACGATTGAAATTCAAGAAACGCTTAGCCAATACGAACAGATTGATTACTTAGTGCATTGTGCAGGTATTGTCACACCGCTTAAACCTATTCAATCAATAGGCTACAAAGAATGGCGCACGGCACAAAGAATCAACTGCGATATCCCCTTTTTGATAACACAACTGTGCCTGGATAAGTTTAAACATAGCCGCGTACTGTATTTGACAAGCGAGCAACCCGTTAGTGCAGTGAAAGGCGCATCAGCATACTGTGTGAGTAAAACGGCTTTAAATATGGTGTGTAGTTGTTTTAGACAAGAAGTTAATGAAGATGTAGCTGTTTTTGCCACCGCAGCTCCCGGAAATGTTGATACAGCGATGCAAAAAAAAATCCGGCAAGTGCCAAGCGATGTACTGCCGATGTCGGCCTTTTTAAGAGGCTTACATGAAGAGAACAAGCTACTACCGCCGCGCCTTGTTGCACAATACCTTTGGCAATTGTTAAATCGTATAGACCCAAAGACATTTAGCAGAACAAATTGGGATTTATTGCAAAGCATTGACGAAGCGCCGCTCAACCCAATTGATACCAATAAAACTATTTCAACGAAGCCAACTGAATCTGACTTACTGTCGTTGCGAAACAAGTTAAGCGGCAGTGTCTGGGACGTTGGAAGTACAGGCTATTCAGCGCGGCGTCATGTTTTTAATCGAGCCATTTCACATTTTCCATATGCGATAGTCGTGCCTGAGTCAGACGTCGATATCATTAATACAATTGACTATGCCAATCGCCTTAATTTACAAATATCAGTTAAAGGCGGCGGCCATGGGGTAACGGGTGCGGCCGTTATTGACGGTGGCATTGTCCTTGATATGTCTGCCTTTCAAAGTATAGAACTTTGCGCAGTTGGTCAGTCAGTAAGAGTGGGCGCGGGTGTGAAAAATCATAATTTGGATCTGTTCTTATCGAAATATAAGAAAGTGATCCCATTAGGCACCTGCCCGGATGTCGGTGTTGTAGGAGCAACGTTAGGCGGCGGGATCGGTTTTTTGTCACGCAAACATGGGTTAAGTTGCGACAATGTCTTGGCGTTTAATCTGATCACAGCAGATGGTCAGCAAAGAGTTATAAACACTTTGGAACACTCTGATCTTTTTTGGGCACTACGCGGCAGTGGCGGCTCTCAATTTGGCGTTATCACCCACATAACATTTAGGCTGCACCCGGCTCCAGCTTATGTTCAAGGAGGTATCATTGAATGGCCAATTCAAAAGGCAAAGCCTATTTTAAAGCAATACAGCGATGCTGTACTGCAGGGGCCGAGAACGCAATTCTTATATGCATACATCGCTCGTTCAGCGTTACAAAATGCAAAAATATCAATTATGGGGTTTAGTGAAGACCCTGACTCCAACCTAAATAACATAGCAAAATGGGAAACGGATGCCGATATCTCTGTTACGCATAAACAATACATAGAGTGCCAGTCAAATGAATATGAACAAGGGCACGCACTTTATTGGCGCAATGGGATCATTGAAGGTGAACTTACGGAACAGTTTATTGATGCGCTTTTGCAATGCTATCAGTCTTGCCCAGACAACGCAGCGGGCATTATGCTCGATCCGTTATGTGGCGCGATCCAGGATATCGAGACCCATGAAACCGCATTTATTCATCGCGATGCCTCATTTGTATGTAGCATCACGGGTGTGACTCTGCCCGATCAAGACAATACCAAGGTTATAGACTGGGTTAATCAAACCTATGAACGATTATCCCCATTTTTTAATGGCCATGCCTACCAAAATTATGACATGGGCAACGACTGTCCATTGACCAGTTATTTCGGTCACCATGTAGAGCGTTTGATTGCTTTAAAAAAGAAATACGACCCTCAACTTAGGTTTGCAGGCTCTTTGCAGCGGGATTTACAATAAACCGTTAAGCTGGTGTAATACTTACTCAAGCGCTATGGCGATCAACCGTCAGTTGCAGTAATTAGGATATATACAGTGTTTAAATGGATGTTAGTTTTTACTCTACTTCTTCCCACCATTTGCTTTGCCGATACCGATGACTATGTTCACGCAGACTTCTATCGCGGATTAGTTGGCCTTAAAAAACAGGTTGATGAGATTAATCGAGATTTACGACTATTGGAAAATGCTACGCTTTCCAATGCAGAAGTTAATCGTCGACTTGCGCGTATTGAACAAGATATTGATGCGGTGAAAACGTTATATAATGAAGCGACACGCAATTTGGCCAACACAGTATTAACATTAACAGCCATCCTAGTTGCCGTTATTTCTGCGGTTATTGCTTGGATGAACCCACACTATTACTGATATACAAGTGCTAGAAACGCCGAGACTACTTGTAAAACAAACAACGCTCTACTTTTGTCAAAGGTCCCTTATTATCATTGTCTCATCTTCAACTTAGACTCACATAACCGAATGCGAAAGCCAATACACGCTGCCTAATGTTACAAAAAACAGAGGTTGATGTAACACATACACAGCAAGACTGTGACGTCCTAAAAACGTGATTTTAGTTGATAATTTCAGTGAAGCACAGGGATCTATACCCTTAATAAACATATGGCCAACGCCAATGCCCAGCAATACAACGCCAACCCAAGGAAATAGTGCAACATAATCGTTGGGTGATGACGGCAGCCCCAATTCCCATAAGTTAAACGGCCATTTACTTGTAACCACATTCGTTAAGAACAGTGTAATAATCCCTATCCCAATAAAACAAGCCATGACTGGATAACGTGCGAAGGGAAGGCATAGTACACTGGCCACGGCGATAAAGTGTAAAACACCAAAAAATATCCAATGACTATTGAAAAACCAATAAGTAAATAGTGATATAACGCATGCCCATACCACTATCCACATTATTCGCTTCGCAAAGGATTTCAAATCCACGCGTTGGTGATGAGCGAACACCAATGATGCACCCACACTTAAGAAAAAGAGTGATAAAATGACATACCGAAATTGTTTCCAGCCAGGACCATTTGGCACACTCCAATCTACCCAGCCAAAGAACCGCAAGTCATACGCGAAGTGAAAGATCACCATTAATACAATGGCGACCGTGCGCATGATGTCTAGGGTAACGTTGCGAGTGATGGGCATACTGACGTCGCTTAATGATGCTTGTGGGGCTTTTTATCGCGGGTAGACGAATGTGAATGTATGACTTTCCATCCATTACTCGTTCGTTTAAACAAGTACGTTTGGTAGCCCTTTTTGTCAAATGTTGAGCCAGTTTTTCTTACTTCACCAGACACATTTACGGTCGTAATCGCCCATGCCATATCGTCATCAATTGTAATATCCATATCCAATATATCGATGGTGAGGCGTTTGAGTACTTCTTTCTCTGGCTCCACATGATTTTCGACGAGATCACTTAATCCTGTGTTTTGGCCGCCTGATTCAATGTATCGAGCACCTTTATGGTCGAGATAGTGTTCATAAAAAGGCCGTCCTTGGCCCGACTCCCAACCGTTTTCAATAGCAATGATAATTTCTTCAATCGTCGCTTTGTCTTCATCTGCCTGTGATGCAAAGACGCCCAGTGTAGTTGTGCTTAACATCAGGACGAGTGAGATTCGTATAAGTAACGTCATTTAAAGTTTTCCTATAAATTAAAGTGTTAATGGGACCAATGGATATGACTTATTTTCCAATGACCATTGATAAGGTTAAGTACCAGTGTTTCATTTCCTTGCTTATCAATTTGTTTACCTTTGTATGTGCCAAGGGTGTGGCTTCTGGCAATTGAGACCGCCGTATCCCCATAAACGCGAACATGATGTTCAATTGTTGTGGTTTTGACAGCCGCAGAAAATCGCATATCAGCGTGTAAATGATGTTGCCGATATTCTTCGGCACTGCGTTCTATTCGCGATCCCTCTAAAATAATGACTTCGGATGTCAATGCACTCATGACGTCATCCGCTTGGCCATTAGATAATGCTTCGTGATAAGCGAGCACACTGCGACCCGCTGCAGTATCCAAACCACTGAAGTGAGTTGCAGAGCGCTCTATTGATTTGGGTGGCTCATGGGCAAACGTACTAAATGAAAGCAGCGCAATAGATAAAACAGTCGTTAAAACGTAATTAATTTTCATATAAATCCAAAGTTAAGATTGAGGACCAAGAACAGTAGTCAAAGCAACGGTGATCAGAAAAATGCATAGTCCAATGAGCATTTCAATTTGAATCGAACGGCGCATGTCTATCGCTGCGTTACTGTGCGTTAAAAGCTTGGGCGTTAATTTTAATTTATGCCATGCGGCAAGCAGCAGGATCGCATTGACAAAGCCCAGCTTTAACAGCAGGCTTTGTCCATAGATTTGATTGAATAAATTACCTACAGAACCAACTAGCTCCCATGCTAGCAGAGTGCCGGCAAGGATCAGCAGGCTCACCAGTCCTATAGCAAGATGACCAAATTGCCGCATCAGAGTGTAAAGCGGTGTAGGCGATAGGTGTAGGCATGCTGCTGACAACGGCCAAAGAGCGCCCATCCAGCTTAGCGCGATGATCACATGCACAGCTAATGCATAACCATATGAACGTTCCAGTTGCACGGTATGCCCGGAAAGCATGAATACATATCCAACGCTCCCCCAAAGAATTATTGCACCAAGAAGAGTCACGATAAAATGAGGCGTTTTTTTGCGAGCGAGTTGCCAATAAAACAATCCACAAAGAGCAATGCCGACGATGAATATGCACAGCCGACTTATTGCAATAGTCCCTAAAGTAGATTGTGCAACCATACGTTGCATGACCGGATCAAACATGCCTGTGAAACCCGTTTGAGACAGCGACCCCACTTGGAAAAAGAAATCCAACGTAGTCGCGAAAACACCAACTAAAGCAAACATAGCCATATACTTAATAATATGAGCTTGCAGAAGCAGACGAGCGTGAGATTGTTTTTCCAGGCTAAATGGCACTAAAAGAAGGATAAGAAATCCGCCCAAAAGCGCCGACAGTCCTAGATAGACAGTAAGCTTGGTGGATAGGATCAATACTTCCCAAATTGCCATTTTAATCTTCCTCTTTAATGGTCTTTGTGTTGACTATGGGCTTTTTTGTCATCTTGCATGGACTTGCTTCCGTGAACCATGAAGTCAAATGAACCGTCCATTTTGTGCCCATCCTCACCAAGTAACATCCACTGTGCGGTATAGTTACCCGGCGATAACGTCGGTAAGTCGTAATTAAAGAAAGTGCTAGACTCCATCGATGGAGAAAAATTAAAGTCGACAGGCTCGCCGTTTTGAGAATTTAACGTCAATTTGGCCAAACGAACTGGCTCAGTAAAAACAACGGACAATTGTGGAGGCGATGACATTAACATCGCATTGTTTTTTGGCATGGACGTTTTCAACGATGTGTGAGCATAACTGCTTGTGCTCAAGAAAAGAGCGGTCAGTAAGAACGTTGACAATAGTGTTTTCATAAATAAACCTCGGTAGTTTTAAGTAGTAGTAAATGGTGAAAATGAATCGATTTGTATAGCATTTTCATTGACGGAGTAGCGTAATAGTAATTGGGTTACATCGTTCATCATTGCCGGAGGACCGCAGAGGAAAAACAAACATCGATGGAGGCTACGGTGCGCAGACACAAATGCATTCAACGGCGTTTGTACGCGGCCCACCTGTCCATACCAAACAGAAGACGCGTTAGACACGATAGGTTGATAGGAGAAATTGGAATGCTGTGTTTCAACCGCTTTTAACCAGCAATGATTTGCCAATTCAACAGGGTGTTTGGCGCCATAAAAGAGGGTTATAGGCAGTGTCGAATGCAAGCCAAATATTAGTTCATCGATTAGAGCTTTTAGAGGTGCTATACCCGAGCCCCCACCGACCAACACAATTTCTCGTACACCAAGGTCATCAAGTAAGTTAACCCCCCCTCGAGGCGCAACTATATCAACCACCGTGCCGATGCTTAAATTACCAAGGTGAAAAGAACCGATGCCAGGTCTTTGGTTGTTAGATTGTGCCGGTTGCATTTTTATATTGAATGTAAGCACGCCACTACCATCATTTCGGTTTGCAACTGAATAATGCCTGACAGTGTTTGGATGGGAAAATGTAGCTGATTCAAAACGCGGCCAATAAGGCTGATAGCGTCTCGGTAAGTCTTTCGGAAACGCTAAAGATTGACCTTCTTTAATCGTGAATTGAACAAAACTGCCAGGCTTAAAATCCAGTGGAACACTGCCTTGATATTTAAATCTTAATTCTTTGATAAAGGGTGTAATGAATGTGTTTGAGAGCAACTCGCATGATACTGTTTTGGGGTTTGGAGACTCTACAAGCTGAACGTTGCCTTTCAAATCAGTGTTTTGCTGACAAGCTAAACGATAACCGGACAACAACCTGTCTTGAGATAAGCGGTATCGTTCTGCAACTGAAATGGCAGCCGATGGATCAAGACGCACAATACATTGGCCGCATGTTCCCCCTCCCCCACATACTGACTCAATAGAAAGGGCGTTATGCTGTAGGCAATCCAGAAGTGATTCATTGTCCTTAGCAACGACGTTTTGGAGGTAACCTTGCTGATCTCGTACCACTAAGTCTTGCTTTCTATACCACCACCCAATGAATACTTGCTTATTTTTAACGAGGCTAACCAGCCACGTAATTCCTGAAATACTCAACAGCACAGTCAGTAACGCGAGAGCCTTGATCCACCAGTGATTAAATGAGCCGGTGTTCTGATAATCCATAAAGTGCAATAGCATCAACAAGTTTGTCCATTCCCTGTTGCTATCGACGACGCCGGCTAATTCCCCTGTTGATGCTCGGACATAAATGTGTGTCGTTTCTCTGTCTGATAAACGAACATGCCAAACCGATTGTCGCTCTCTGGGTAGATGCTCTATCGGCGGATCAACACGGCGCAAATCTTGAATAGGCGAAGTTAACCGGAACTGATTGTTGACCAGATCACGGATATCGTTCGCTGTTAGTTCTATTTTATTTCCCTTTATCGCGTCTATTAACTCATACTCTCTTTCATGGGCATGTCTTGCATAGTGCGTCATAACCTTATAGGTCGGGTTTCCCAATAAGCTAAGCAGCTCAATAGAGAGCGCATTGGGTGAGCGTATAAGGACGTTCTCGACGGATATTAGGTTTTGCGTTAATACACTTCCTGCAATAGCGTCACTTGCGATTCTGGAGAGCGGTTTACTGTGCTCAGCCTGTCCGAGTAAAAAACCCGTAGCGAGCCAAACCATTAATTGTGAAAACACAATCAATGCAAGGTATTTGTGAATGATCCGCCAGAACATTTCAGTCAGCTGCCTTTCGCGATGACGAAAAGGAATAAGGCAGCAATAGCAAGCCTGCTAATGCGGCCAACAGCCCTATGATAGTCATGCTCACTAATAGTGTATTACTAACGTCTTCACCGTCTTGGTAATCCATAATATGGAGGCGCCATAACCAATCAAATACTTGCCAAGGGGCATGTCGAATATATTCAACCGTACCTGTGTCTTGACTGACGTAAAATGTTGGCGCAAGTGCGCCTTTAAATTCAACTCGCCATAATGGACGTCCTCGTTGCCCAACCGCACTATCCTCTTCGTTTTCACCCAGCAAGGTCACATTGTCGACCTCATACGACCGACTTGACCTGGACATTGCGATGGCGGCGGCTTGTTTGTCTGACAACGGTTGGATGATGTCTCCAGATAAGCCGCTGATCAGGTGCGTCTTACTGGTGAGGGTTAATCGGTAAACCGGCATCTCCCCCACACTGCCCAAAACGATTGACTTAGCATCAGGGTAGCGAGCGACTATCTCATCAAAGCCAACGTTTACCGTTGACAATGATGAAAGCGCGGGCGAGCTTTTCATGAAATGATCGCCATGAATATAGTGGATATCAAACCAGACCATGTAGAGTCCACTCACTGACCAGAGGAGCATCTGCACACCGACAATCAACAGTAGGTATCGGTGTAACCGACGAGCAAGGCGACGCATAACTACCAATTACTCATCGTTTTGAGCTGCTGTTTTCGCCATATTAAATAAATGGCTGGTAAAATAAGTAGCGTCAATAAAATCGCACTGACCATCCCGCCCACCATGGGCGCAGCGATACGACTCATCACTTCAGACCCCGTACCTGAGCCATAAAGTACCGGTAATAGTCCGAATATAATGGTTGCGGTCGTCATCATGACTGGCCGGACACGCAAACCCGCGCCATGCAATACGGCTTCGGTTAGCATTCCTACGGTGGGTTTAATACCGTCCATTTTGCATTTGTCGATTAACGCCTGGTACTCATGATTCAAGTACACCAGCATAATGACGCCAATCTCGACAGCGACCCCGGCCAATGCAATGAAGCCAACGCCCACTGCCACTGAAAAGTTAAACCCTTCTAAGTACATAAGCCAAATACTACCGACCATCGATAAAGGCAACGTTCCCATGATGATCGCTACTTCAATAAAATTGCGGAAGTTGAGGTATAACAAGATCACGATAATGGCTAAAGTCAATGGCACTACATAGGTTAATTTTTCTTTTGCCCGCAACATATATTCATATTGTCCCGACCACGTTATGGAGTATCCTGCAGGCAATACCAGCTCCTCACTGACGACCTGCTGCGCTGCGACGACATAAGAGCCAATGTCTACACCATCAATATCCACATACACCCAGCCATTAAGGCGTGCATTTTCACTTTTAATGCCTGGGGGACCATCTTCAATATACACATCCGCGACATCAGCCAACGCAATGCGTTTGCCTTGTGGTGTGACAATAGGCAACAATGACAATGATTCAGGTGATGAGCGATATGATTGTGGATATCGAATATTCACTGGGTAGCGCTCTAATCCTTCGACGCTTTGTGTAACATTCATTCCTCCAATCGCACTAGAAACAACTTGTTGAACGTCTGCTATGTTAAGACCATAGCGAGCGGCCCTTTCACGTTGGATATCGACTTTGACATAACGCCCACCAGCAACACGCTCCGAATAAACGGATGCCGTGCCCTCAACATCTGAAAGTATCGTTTCAATTTGTTGACCAATCTTTTGAATTTCCATGAGATCTGGACCTCCAATCTTGATGCCCACAGGTGTCTTAATACCGGTAGCCAACATATCAATCCGCGTTTTAATCGGCATAACCCATGCATTCGTTAACCCCGGTAAATTAACCACAGCATCAAATTCTTTGATCAGATCCTGGGTCGTCATGCCTTCACGCCATTGATCTTGAGGTTTTAATTGAATAAACGTTTCTATCATTGTCAATGGTGCAGGATCGGTTGCCGTATCAGCTCGCCCGACCTTGCCAAACACCGTTTCGACCTCAGGAACAGTCTTGATCAGTTTATTGGTTTGTTGTAATAACTCGCGAGCTTTACCTATCGAAATACCGGCATAAGTCGTCGGCATGTACATCAAGTCACCTTCATCAAGCGGCGGGATAAATTCGCTACCGATCTTATCAATTGGCCAAAGGCCAATACCCAATACAATTACGGCGACCAGCATGGTCAACTTGGGAAAACGTAATACCGCTTTAAGTGTTGGCATGTATAAAAACGTCAGGAACCGATTAACAGGATTCTTATGCTCCGCAAGTACCTTACCGCGTACAAAGTACCCCATCAAAACTGGCACTAGTGTGATCGCGAGCGCTGCAGAAGCGGCCATCGCATATGTTTTGGTGAATGCAAGCGGCGAGAACATCCGGCCTTCTTGCGCTTCTAGCGTAAAGACAGGTACAAAACTAACTGTGATAATCAACAAACTGAAAAACAGCGCAGGACCGACTTCAGACGCTGAATCTATCACTACCCGCCATCGATTTTCTTTTGTCAGCGGGGTTCGCTCCATATGCTTATGCATATTTTCGATCATGACAATGGCCCCATCGCTCATTGCACCAATAGCAATTGCTATCCCCCCCAAGGACATGATGTTCGCATTGATACCTTGCATATACATCACGATAATTGCCGTGATGATCCCGACAGGAATACTTATAATTGCAACCAGCGAGGAACGCACATGGAATAAGAACGCGATACACACTAGGGCAACGACGATAAATTCTTCTACCAATTTAGAGGCCAAGTTATCTACCGCACGTTCAATCAATGCGGAACGATCGTAAACCGTGACAATTTCGACGCCATCCGGCAATCCTTTTTTGAGATCTTCGAGTTTAGCTTTGACTCCGTTAATGGTTGTTTGAGCATTTTCACCAAATCGCATGACAACGATGCCGCCTACGGTTTCCCCTTCGCCATTAAGCTCGGCCACCCCTCTGCGCATTTGAGGACCTAACTGCACATCCGCGATATCCCTTACCAACAGCGGCGTGCCATTTTCATTAACTCCGAGTGGAATCGTTTCGATATCTTGTTTGCTTGAAATATACCCTGTCGCCCTGACCATATATTCAGCCTCAGCCATTTCAATAACAGATGCGCCAACTTCTTGGTTGCCTCTTTTGATGGCCATTTGAATATGTGATAGCGGGATCCCATAGGCACGCAGTTTTTCAGGATCAACTTTAACTTGATATTGCTTGACCATACCGCCTAAAGCAGACACTTCGGACACACCAGGAACGGTTTGCAATTCGTATTTAAGAAACCAATCTTGGAGACTGCGTAATTGTGATATGTCATTTTTGCCGGTGCGGTCAACCAATGCATACAAGTAAACCCAACCCACTCCGGTTGCATCTGGACCTAATTGTGGCCGAGCATTTTCAGGTAAATTGGGAGCAACTTGAGACAGATATTCCAGTACACGGCTACGAGCCCAATAGAGATCTGTGCTGTCATCAAAAATGATGTAGACATATGAGTCGCCAAAGAAAGAGAAGCCCCTGACCGTTTTAGCACCTGGCACCGACAACATCGCCGTTGTAAGCGGGTAAGTCACCTGATCTTCAACCACCTGAGGTGCTTGTCCAGGATAACTGGTCTTAATGATGACCTGAACATCAGACAGGTCGGGCAATGCGTCAATTGGTGTATTCTTCACCGTAAATAAACCGCCCCCGATAATAATTAAGGTCATCAGCAATACGAAGAAGCGGTTGGCAACTGACCAGCGAATAATAGCAGCGATCATTCGTATACTCCTCCATGGTTACTATGATCTATCGAAGTATCTTGGCTTTCGGACTCAATACTGAGGATCCTAAAGTTGCCATCAGTGATTTCAAACGTAAATGTAATGTCAGCACCGACCGTAAATTGGCTGATATCGATAGCGTCGCTCATGGTAAAGTCAAGAGTTGCCGCAGGCCTATCCCACTTTGGGATCGCTTCACGTGAAATATTGACTACACGTGACTGAGTATTGATGGCATTAATGGTGCCTGTCACCATTGCCCTTTGCGCTGAACCTGGCTCTGCTGGTTTGACATGGATGGTTGTTACCAGATAGTCGCTATCACCGGTTTTGGTGATTTCAATATGCAAATCCATACCAGCTTCCAACTGCGATAAATCGATAGTGTCAGCAACAAAGAAATCCATTGTCATCGCGGGCCAATCCCACGCTTCAATTGCTCCGTGGTCAAGATTTAACATTTTGTGTGAGGACATAACCGAATTAATCGTTGCTTCAGTCCATATGCTGCGTCCATTTATCGTCTGTGTATCAGCATTGTCGTCAATGATATGCACCGTCGTTACCACATACTGACCATCGTTTTCTTTACTAATTTCAATATGCGCACGCATACCTTGCCGCAAACTCGTTAGTTCTACTTGGTTGGCGACAGTAAAATCCATTGTCATTTCTGGCCAATCCCATTCACTGATGGCGCCATGGTTCACTGTTATCATGTTATGTGAGGCCATAACATCGGTGATGGTGGCTTCGGTAAAAACCGACGACGGGAGTGCATCAGGTGCTTCCATCCGTTTAAAATCTGAACTTATACTGCTTTCTGAATCGAGCAAAAAGTGTGCAGAGGTGACAATCTGATCCCCTTCGATGAGACCTGCTGTAATCTCAGTGTAGTCCTCTACCACTCGACCTACATCTACGGCTATGGACTTGAATTGCCCGTCACCGAACGCCAAGACAACACGATCTTGCGTACCGGTTCTGATAACCGCTTCCGATGGCACAAGAACGCTGTCAGAGTCAAAGTCTGAATGTATCGTAATCTGGGCAAACATGTTCGGTTTAAGCGCGTAATCTGCATTTTTAAATCGTAAGCGAACCCGCAGCGTTCGAGTGCTCTGTTCAAGTGTGGGGTAGACGTAATCAACCTCACCCTCCCATGTTTTGCCGGGTAAAAAATCCAACGTCATTGTGACGGGAAGTCCAACGGTGACTTGCGCGGATTGTCGTTCAAAGATTTCAGCATCAACCCACACCTCATCCAACGCCCCAATGGACAGGAGGGTATTGCCTGGCTTGATAAAGAATCCTTCGCGGATATTTAAATTGTCAACAAACCCGGTTTGCGGTGCCGAAAATGTGATCGATTGACGGACTTTTTGGCTCGACATTAAGGACTGAATCGCTTCATTAGGCATTTGCAACGCATCTAATCGCGACCGAGCAGCATTGATCAAATCGTCACTCCCGCGGCGCATCGCGATCAGCAGCTCTTCTTGCGCATTGACCAACTCAGGGGAATAGAGCGAATACAAAGGTTCGCCTTTTTTTACATACTCACCCGAGGCTTTCACATGCAGTGTATCTACCCAGCCTTCAACGCGTGGGTGTATATGTATCAAGGTGTCTTCATTGTATTGCACATAGCCAACCGT
Organism: Salinimonas iocasae; assembly: GCF_006228385.1. Taxonomy (GTDB): domain Bacteria; phylum Pseudomonadota; class Gammaproteobacteria; order Enterobacterales; family Alteromonadaceae; genus Alteromonas; species Alteromonas iocasae. Next base: position 51,959 of record NZ_CP039853.1, on the reverse strand, counting down.
ACGAATAGGGACATGCAGAGATCGGCGTTGAGCCGATGCTGTTCTTACCCCTAAATTATTGACTACATTGGGTGATATGCTAATGGTTCCAGGACCTTCATTGCCTCCCGTGCTCTCTTCATAAACAGGAACAAGATCCATTCCCATCGGAGATTTACCCGGTTCATCACGACGGTAATTGGGATCCATCGGTGCGACCCAATAAAGTGGCTGCGGTTCAGCGCTTTGCTCTGCTTCTGTAGGTGTTGCATCAGAAGGAAGAAGGAATGTATATGCCAACGCAGTCATTGCACCGCCGATAACACATCCTAAAATAATGGCTTTCGTGTTATGCATTATTGTTCTCCGAATTGAGTCATGGAAATACCTGCGGTGGTATTAAAGTAATAATTAAGTCGAATGTTTGTTTTGACGAAATCCACATTGATATCCAATGCATCAATACGCGCATTCAAAATCGCGATACGCGCGCGAACAACTTCGGCGAAATCGCCATCATCATTGGTGTAGGCATTCAAGGACGCGTCAGCTTGTTCTTGCATTTGCGCTAATAACTCGTCGTTGTATAACGATTGCCTGTCAGTTAAACGTTCTCGCTCAGCGTATAACGACTGGATCGCAGACATCATTTCGCGCAGTGCGAGTAACTTGTCAGTCTTTATGGCTTCTGATTGGCTTACGGCTGCAGAGACTTCTTTGTCTTGACGGTTTTCAGTAAAAATAGGTAAATCAAAACTAACACCGACTGACAAGAAATCAGCCCGACTTGCACCTGCTAGTGTATCATCGCGAAAAGCATAACTGGCATTTACGCCCCATTGGGGTTTGTATTTTTCTTTAGCTAACTCAACCCCGGTTTGACTCGCTCTGATACGTTGATTAATGGATAAAATATAAGGGTGATCTGCGAGTAGTTCCGCGAGCTGTTGTTGATTTTTTCTTTCTACAATTAACAACGTGTTGTCAGTGATTTTTGCAATGGCAGGTAATGTATTAGGCAACTGCAACGCGCTAAACGCATCAAAGCCAAGTTGGCGTGCAGATTGCTGGTTTTTTAGGATCCATTCCAATAACTTACCTGTTGAGCGTTCTTCCAGTGCTTGTAGTTTTATTAATCTGTCTTCTAACCGCGTCAATTCGAGCTTTGCCCTAATGATGTCTTCCTGGCGCACGCGCCCAATGGCGGTCGCATAATTCGCTTTGGCAATGTCACTGAGTTGCTCAAACAATGCCCTATCTTGATGGATTAGCTTAATACTCTGCTGCGCGCGATAAATTTCAAGCCAAATATCAGAGACCTGCACACGTGTGCGGGCGATGCGATCAGCACGCATTATTGGGTGCTCGGCGGCTTGCTCTCTTAGTTGACGAGATCGAATATCTAACGAATCCCCTCTGGGGAACATCTGTGAAACCCCTGCCTTAAGTTGCGTCATGGGTTCTTGATCGAATGCAAATCCATCCGTTGGTAAGTTCGCTAAACCAATATTAACTACCGGGTCCGGCAAACTAGCGGCTGCCACGCTACTTGAAACAATGGCTTGCTCGCGATACTCACTGCCTACAAGCCAAGGGTCGTTGTTAATCGCGATTTCAACAGCCTGCTCCAATGTCAACACGGGGTTTGTTTGACTTTGGGCAAGTCCAGTATTCAAAAGTGTCATCAGTGTAATGACATAAAATGAAAAGCGTCTCATTAGAATTGCTCTTCATACGAGTTAACTTCGGCATAAGTGGTTGCGCTGCCATCGTCATTGAGTTGCAGAATAAGATAAGGACGAAATTGATCACCGACTTCCATACCAGGTGACCCAATTGGCATAGCCGGCACACTGAGTCCGATGGCGCCTTCAGGTATATTGTCTAAAAATTGCTGAATGAATTTTGCTGGAATGTGACCTTCAAAAACAAAACCGTCTGGGGACAATGCCGTATGACACGAACGGTAATTAGGCGCAACACCATATTTGTCTTTAATTCGAGACATTAATGTAACATTGGATACGTCCGTGTCGAACCCGTGCTCTTCAATGTGGTTCACCCACTTTTGGCAACACTTACAAGAACGGCTTTTGTAGACTGTTAAGGAAGCTACCGGGGATTCAGCAACTGCATCCGAATCATTATTTATCTGTATTGAGTCGGTACATGCTGATAAAAACAGTGCAAACACCAACGCTATCCACATCGAGCGATGCGTAATAATTGACATAATTACTTTCTCATTTCTATTGTTTAAATAAATGGCTTGCTATGATCATTCGACCAACAAGCGATATCATTGCCCGGATTCTAGACGGACTTATCCTGCTGAAATGAGAGAGTGTTTCGGAGGGCGCTGCAATCCACCTAAAAAGATTTGGTTTAGGTTTGAATTAAGAGACTGAATACTCAGCGACACGCCTTCGGGTGACGAATGAGTTTGACTAGAGAGAAGACCAATATGAAACATCGCCATTGGACAACAGCAATCTTGCTGACAACAATCATTCATATCATCGCTTTGCGAGTGTTTCATCATGTCATGAACGCTGTGCAAATCGTGAAATCCGAGATCCATCTCCGCTGCCATTTCGTCACTGCATGGCATTTGCGCGAATGCAAATGACTCACTCATTTGCACACTGAGCAATGCAATAACAATAATTAAGTGAATGAAGGCGCTTTTCACGTTCTCGTCGTTCCTTGGTGTTTGACAAACAGCAGTCAATGACTGTTTATTAATTGTTGCTGATGTTAGCACCCTCGCCTGACAACCAGATTACCTCTACATTACAATTCAGTAATAAATGCAATTAGACGGATTATCCTAGATCAAAGGCAAGGATTTCGTTGCATAATCAGCGACCTAAGGGCTAACATCTTGATAGCACTCAGCATTAAGATTACGAGACATTAGCGAAATTACAAAGCTACATAGTAGGTGTTTCGTTTCACGGTTTCGTTACGTACATTAATATTGTAAGCGGGCTTATCATAAGTAACACGGGCGGAACATCGCATGAAAATATTAGTCGTTGAAGACGAAACAAAAACTGGAGACTACATCAAACAAGGCCTTGCCGAATCGGGCTTTGTTGTTGAGTTAGTTCGGACCGGCCTCGATGGCCATCACAAAGCCATGCTCGGTGAATATGAGTTGATCATCTTAGACGTCATGCTGCCTGATATCGATGGTTGGAAAATATTGTCATCGTTACGAGAGTCTAACAATCATACACCGGTTCTTTTTCTTACTGCTCGTGATCATGTGAATGACCGTGTTAAAGGTTTAGAGCTCGGCGCAGATGATTACTTAGTGAAGCCGTTTGCATTTGCTGAGCTGCTAGCGCGTGTGCGTACGTTGATCCGCCGCGGCACGTCCGTGCCCAATAATATTTTACACATAGCCGATTTGGAGCTCGACATTCCTTCGCGTATTGCCACGCGAAGTGGGCGCACAATAAACCTGACAACTAAAGAGTTCACCTTATTAGAATTAATGGTGAGACGCCAAGGCGAAATATTGCCGCGTTCTCTTATTGCTTCGCAAGTATGGGATATGAATTTTGATAGCGATACCAATGTGATTGATGTCGCCATTCGCCGTCTTCGAGCAAAAATCGATGATGACTTTTCACTAAAGCTCATTCAGACTGTGCGAGGGATGGGATATAAAATGTGCAGTAATGAATCTTAAGGATCTATCAAAGCGACCAAGCTCTCTCGCCTTTCGGGTCACTATACTTGTTGGGCTCACTATCTTTGTGTGCCTAACGTTTATAAGTCTTATGGTGCAGCAATCGATTGCTCAGCATTTTGAAGAGCAGGATGCAGATGAGCTGAATGAGGTGTTTCTAGCCGTGAAACGCAAGCTTAATACAGCGTATAATGAAGGGGTCGCACCGTCTAGCATATTATTCCAAGCTATCTCTGGGCATCACGGTGTCTATTATTTAGTTAAAAATAAAGACAACGAAGTTATTTTTAGCAGTGAGAGCGCGGTGCTAGAAAAATACCCTGGGGATACGTATGAACTAGAACAAATAACGCCATCCATGTTAAGCCTCTTTTTCGACGGCGAACATATGTTACGGGCAACGGAAATAACCGTGCGTATTGAAGACGGCAACAGCCAAACACATTATCAAGTCATCGTTGCCTCGAACATGGAATTTCATATGAACTATATGGAAGACTTCGAGACAACATTGTGGGGGATCATTGTATTGTCTGGGGCTATTACGATCTTAGCCGCGCGGTTTGCTGTTTATCGTGGTCACTCCCCCTTACGACGTCTCAGTCGCAAAATCGGTTCCATCACCGCGGATAAATTGGATATCAGGTTGGAACCCACCGAAGTCCCAGTGGAGCTTGCTAATCTGGTGGAGTCCTTTAATGCGATGATTGAGAGACTTGAAAGCGGGTTTGAGCAGCTGTCCCATTTTTCCGCTGACATAGCTCATGAACTAAGAACGCCTATCACCAACCTGACTACACAGACCCAAGTCATACTCAATCAACCACGATCGACGAGTGAATATACTAACATCTTATATTCTAACTTAGAAGAGTACGAGCGAATGTCGAAAATGGTCAGTGACATGTTGTTACTAGCACAAACGGAGCATGGCTTGATCAAACCCAACGCTGAGCGTATAGACTGTCATAAAGAAATCGGTGAATTAATCGAATACTTTGAGCTCTTGGCCGAAGAGAAGCACATCAGCATTCAACTTATTGGTCACAAAATAACGTTAATGTGCGACAAATCGATGTTTCGACAAGCACTGAGCAACTTGTTGTCTAATGCCATTCGGTACACTCCCGATAATGCAGAAGTAACCGTATCTACTCAAATACAGGATAACGAAGCATTGATATCGATTTCAAACCCAGGTAATAAGATCCCTGACATTCAACTTTCTCGCCTTTTCGATCGTTTCTACCGCGCGGATCCATCTCGAAAACGTGACGGGCAAGGTGCTGGATTAGGATTAACCATCGCCCGCTCGGTATTGGAAGTGAACAGAGGCCGTATACGAGTGGAGTCAAGCGAGCAGAAGACGACCTTCACAGCCATATTGCCATTAAGTCGTTAACGGGAAGTGGACAATGCCAATACGGAACTAGCGACAAGCGATGAGCCGTTTTATGATTGAATTTGAAGAACGGCTCACCGATCATTTAACACTGGCAGTTACACAGAATCTGTTTGTAGTGGTCAATAAAACCCGGACACCTTTTTAGCTAATTCTTCCGCTTTTGCCGGTGGTAGCCCATCGTTAAATTGATGCGGTCTTTCCCAGTTGTAATAATTCATCAGGTAATATCCCACATCTCGTTTTGCTTCATTAGGCGAACAGTAGCCGGTTGATGGCATCCATTCTGATTTCAGACTTCTGAACACGCGTTCCATTGGGCTATTGTCCCAGCAGTTCCCTCGGCGACTCATGCTCTGGCTCATCTTGTAACGCCACAGCCTTTGTCTGAATTTACGAGCGCCGTACTGAGAGCCCTGATCGCTGTGGAACATCACGCCTTTTGGCTTACCTCTCAGCTCGTACGCCATATCTAAAGCTCTTGCGGCAAGCTCCGCGTCCGGTCGGTGTGACATACTCCAGCCGATAACTCTGCGGGTATGCAGGTCAATCACGACGGCTGCGTAATACCATGCTGAGCCTGTCCAGATGTAGGTGATATCGCCGCACCAGGCCTGGTTGGGTTGCTCCACATTGAACTTCCTGTCCAGTAAATTAGGGATATCTGGCCGCTCAACCTGCACGTTTTTATAAGCGTGCTTACCCGGCTGCTTGCTCATCAGCCCTTGCTCTTTCATCAGCCGACCTACTTTGAATCGGCCCATGACGATGCCTTCATCGCGAAGCATATCAACAAGCGTTCGTGTGCCAGCAGACTGACGACTCTTATCGAACAGACGCTTCACTCTGGCGCGCAGAATACGCCGTTTAGCACCAATCAGCCGCTGTCGCTTTCGTCGTTCGTAATAACTACTGACACCAAAACCTAAAGCTGAACAGACCAATTCTGTTGATTCATGACCCTCAACCGGTCTATCAGCGCGTGGACTTCAGGTCGTCGGGCATTAAGAGTGCGGTAGCCTTTTTTAGAATGGTCTTTTCTCGTTCCAGACGGTTCACGCGAGCCTCCAGGTCCTGAATACGCTGCTGCTCTTGCGACAGAGCTTTGGACTTCGGTGTGCTACCGCCGCGTTCAGACTTAAGTTGCTGAACCCATTTGCGCAGGGTATTTTCATGAACGTCTACAGCGCGACTTGCTTCGGGTAAGCTATATCCCTAATCGAGCACCAGGCTGGCCGCATAAAGTTTGAATTCCGGACTGAATGACCGTCTTTGTCTTCTCATTGAACACCTCGTTATTAAGTGTAATGCTACCACTTAAAACGGTGTTCGGGTTTAGTCTGCCACTACAGTATTTCTATTACTGGCCTTTGCTACCGCTAAGGAAGGCACGAATAAGTCTCGCATTTTAGCGCTGAATTAAACCGCTGCACCACCTGTGTGATTTTTAAACTTCAATTTTGCGACTTAGACCGCATTCATACAACGGTGGTTTAACGCCGAATGAATCGGAGAAACGTTACTGGAATAGCTACAACGGTGTGGCCAAAATGACTTGACCACTACAGACCACTATTATCTCTGAACGCCGAAGTCCGCTCAAAGGACACCACCGCCTTCGCGGTGGTGTTGGTTCAAATTGATCAATGCGGTATGAAACTATATTACCAAGTATGACACTTTAATACTGTGTATGAGACTTTATTACTATCCCACAACCGCATTCGTTCAAGCGGTACAAGCAAGCTTGCCTGGCACAGCTTCATTTAATGACGCTGTAAGCATAATTATCGACACCGTCGCGCACTTTTCTATGCATCCGTTCCCAGAAGTTCCTTTAGGAAGGGCTCGTTTACTTGGGCTGTTTGCTCAGCACGGCATCCCAGGAGTACATATAAACAAGGTTATGGAAAAAATTGGTATCCCGAAGGCACAACTGGGTGCGCTGTCTAGTCCGGATTTATTTGCAGAACATTGCTCAAATGATGACGCATATAAGTTGGCTGATTTTTTTTGTATCACCCGGCCCTACGTGGACGGAACTCGAAATACCCCTTATCTGGTGCGGGATATTAATGATCTGTCGGATTTAAGTGCTATTGAGTCGTGGATAGATAGCTGTTCAGAGGAGCTACAGCCTCATTTTACGCTAATTATCTATAAGTGTAATGGACCTGGCTCTTCAGGAACTGTGGTCTACCTGAAGAAAGAACAGTCTCTCGATATGCACTTTGTATTTAGTACATACCTATCCGTTGGCTATTTCACCAAGCAAACTGAACATGTAATTAATGAGCTGCATGAAAATCTGCGTTTAAAGCGTCACATACGAAAGTTCGAACTGACAGACTCGGCTGAAGCTATATATTCAATGAGAAAGGGAAGATTTGTAAACACGACGGGAACTCGGTTTCAAAGCTGATAGCAATGGATTTTCGATACAAAAAAGCCCGCGTAATGCGGGCTTTTAAGCATAACTGTCTTAATTACTTTTGCTCATTAGAGAATGGTAATCATTTTTGTATCGAGAGTAACTTAAGTCGTCGCCAGCTTCATCAATGAATATTTCTTCATCCCAAGCTTTTATAAACGCTGCATTCTCCAGACCCCCAGTCTCTCCTGGCGTAAAGTCGTAACTTTCCGGCAGCTGTTCTTGAGTATAAACTGCTGGATCGTTAGCAATGACATCTAAGATTGCAAAAACTCGATCACGATTAGCTACGCGCAAAGCTTCCTCAATATATTGATAGGCCAGCGCATAATGTGATTTCAATAACTGGTCGTCAAAACCGTATTCATCCTGTTCTTCCACGTACATTGTAGCATCAATTGCATCATGCTCGCTTCTTAGTGCAGAGTTTTTACCTGCCCTATAAAGTGATTGACCTTTTGAGAACCACACAGGTAAGGGGTTACCGTGAACTGAATGCGTCAAAGCTTCTTGGGCCATTCTAATAAGGCCTGCTCGCAAATATAGGAAATAATCATCCGGTATAGTTGCACTTGGCTTAGCGATCGCTACGCCAGTATAATAAGAGCTGAAATAGTCACTGTTAGCACCTTCATCATGTAAACAAATCTTAATTTTATCGTTATGAGAAACATCTTCTGCGGTCCAGCCATATCCAGCGTATTCGGATGTCTCGAGAATTAAACTCAAACGCTCAGCCTTGTCGCTTTCAATGTATGTTTTCCATGCTACAGATTTTTTTTCTATTTCACTTAGGTCAGTGAATTCGACGCCTAATGAATCCTTAATTGATGCTAAATCGGCATAGTTTTCAATATAAGCATCTATAGCAAATTTCGCTATATTTCTTCTTTTTGCTAAATACTCTGTCCAAGTTATTCCTAAAATTCCTGCAATTCCGTCCTTAGCAGACTCGACCCATCCAGCCACTAATCTGTAGTCTTCGACTGTGGTGGAGGCATCACCGAATACCATCACATTATCACTCTCGTAATAATGAGAGCTCTCATTAACACATCGAGATGCCAATCTACCCATATCTTCAAACTGGCCCGTGAGAGATACCTTACTAAAGCTATTTAAAGCCCCATCTTTTACAATATTGCCTTCAGCCTTTTCAGTTATAATTTCTTTTCCGCCATCAGTCACCATTACTACTTCATTCTCGGCTAGCTCTGGTTCGGAGCTTTCACTATCACCACCCCCGCCACATGCAGTCAAAAGCGAGCTTAAACCAAAAATTAAAAAGGTTTTTTTACTTTGAAGCTTTTTCATAAAATAATCTCCTACTTCTAGCTTATGAAAGTTTGAATTCAATTAACTGTATCTTTGATACGAAGGAATGCAATTATCACGGAAGCCTATTTATAAGTGAGCCCAAATACTTGGTAGAGTACTGAGTTCTCGTGTTGTGTACTAAAGTGAGTGTTGGATGCAAAATGACCATTCCAGTAATAGTTTGCATCTTTGACCATTTGAAATCTAAAGTCGGAAAGCCTTCCCCCACCACTGCGCCACAAATCATAGGCGAGGTCATATTCTTGCTCTGTAAATTTAAACATATAAATAGAGCTTTTTTTGTCATTACCACCTAGTACCAATATTTCATCGTAACCACGCCAGGAACTATTGAGGTAAAAGTCACCAGAATTAAGTCCGGAAATGTTAGAATACAGTACCCGGTAGTCCTTTGTGCCTCCTCGAACTGCTGCATGGTAAGCATCATTTAGAGCCTTTTGAGTAACGTAGCGCTGAGTTGAAGCGCCAGTATAACTGTTCGTCGCACCATAGTTCCTAACATTACTCAATCCAACATCACTTTTTGTGATTGTTATATTGCTAGTTAAAGATTTACCGTTAATACGTCGGCTGGTTCTCACAAAACCTGAGCTATCAATGCCATCTAATTTATCAGAATCCGCTGCTTTTTCTTTTTTTCCGAGTTTGGAGCTATTCAACGCATTATAAGCCCGGGTTACAGCCCTTTGGCTGGCGTAGACGTTTGAGCTTCCGCCTGTGTAGCTGTCCGAAATACTGAAGTTCATCACTCGGCCCAGGTCTACATAGTCTTTGCTAATCTTTTGGCCATTTACTTTAAGGTCGCCACTAGTGACGTTCATATCACCTGAAACTCTTACGCCATTTGACTCGGTATAAAGTTTAGATGAGCCGTTATACATCAATCTGGCCCTAACGTATGAGCTTGAATCAACCATGACCGCAGTGTGCCTTTGACCGCCTGATGTGGTTCCTTGTAGATAGATCTCTCTCCCACCAGAAAGGTTGCGCAGATACAAGTTTCCGGTGTAGTTGTCGATGATGGAATTAGAGCCATCATGCTTCAGTCTCATATCAGAGCTGCTGCCTAAGCGAATTTCTCGATTATCTTCCCAACGGGTATTTGCATTTACCGCGTCATAAGCATTACTTCGGATAAATGATGATGAATCAAGATTATCAAGCCTGTCCGCATTTACCGCAGTTGCATTTTTGTCGAGCTTAAGGTTCTTCAAATATACGTGAGAGTTATATACCGCACTCTGAGTTGCATAGAGCGTTGTGCTATTGCCGGTGTAGCTGTTGGTAGCACCATAATTTTGCACATTTGACAGCCCTACGTCGGCTTTAGTTGGTAGATTTGCGGGTGAAAATACCCGGGTACCATTATCATAGACACCTACACTCGCGTAGATTCTGTCAGAATTGACAACGTCTGAATTTACTGTAGTGGAATTTACTGTCGTTAAATTCGCCAGTGGGGCATTTATCAGCTGCGCATAAATATTTTCAATGTAACCATTTTGAATATCTGCCCGCTGCGCTACCAGTGCTCTGGCAGTAACAGTATCAATGTCGGTAATACTGTAGCCACCCATGTGTAGGTCTGTTTCCATGGTGTTTCGAGCTACATCACCATCATCAACTCGAGATAAAGTGCTATGTAAAACTGGAACCTGGGAAGGTAACCCAAACTGAACGTTAACAGTACTGTCTGTCGTCGTTCCGTTCATAAATGATGCGACATAATTTGCCACGCTATCTTTTAGGACATCAACAGATAGAATGTAACTATTACCGTCCTCAACACCGGATACGGTAGTGCCATACATGGTGTCATAACTACCGTAATAAAAACCATCAACAGCTAGGTCTGTAATATCAGTTGGCCATGCACCATTCTCGGAATAGTAATTCAGCGCTGAGGCTTTGAGATCAAGAAGCTTATTAGCTGTAATTTCGCCATTTTCGTAAAGCTTGTCATATCCCTCTGCGACAACTTTTGCAGGATCATCAGCCCACACTACAGTGTTGAATCCAGCAGTCATCAACAGTAAAGCGACTTTCATTTTGAGGTGCTTTCGCATAATTTCTCCGTTTCTCAGATACAACTCACTGAAAATTATTCCGCTCAACAATGGTTTGCTGAGTACAGGTTGATATCCGCCATAATCATCCGTTGCATAGGAGTACTTCTGTCAGAGATAGAGCGCACATACTTTACACGGTCACCCGAAACTGACGCTCCTAATGGCATAATTTCTGACAAAACCGCCAGGTTTTGAGGTTTCTCAGCGTCAATGACAGCAGCGGCACTGTAGCCGCTTTTTTCAATTTTTAGATGAATATCGTTTAACTGTGGCAAATTAACAGGTTTCTGGAGGAACCCGCCTTCCTGAAGTGTGTCTTGGGTAACTATGCCTATTTGGCAGGTCGCCCTATGATAGGCCGTTATAGCAACGATCAGTCTTTCTGTTCTGTCTTTAACAAGAACCTGAGCTTCTTTATCAGACGCTGACAATTGCATAAGTTGAGGTGCTTTGGTCATAAAAAACAAAGCACCAGCTGACATCAGAAGCATGAAGATGACAATTAAAGCCATCCCCGATTGCTTTTTTACTGATCTCATCAGTTAGCAGAAACTGAAATTGTTCCACTGGAGCAACTGGCCGTGGTTTCCAGTGCATACTTTTTAGCTACACGCTCACAAACAGATTGTTGCGTTCCAGTAGCACGAACAATAAGTTGATTCACAGTACTTTGTGACAAATCCCAATCGCCACCATCTGGGTTTGTGCCAGAGCCATCGCCAAATGATAATGGCAGATATTCTTCATCAACCATTTCCTGGATTGTTAAAGAAGCGTATCCGTCTGATTCGCCTTGCGCCTTAGAACGCGCCTTACTTATGATGATGGAAATAGCAGTTGAATATTGATTTTCTTTACTATCAGCCATTGCCGGCTGTGTATTACCAGCCACAATGGTGATGCCAATAAAGATAATTGCCAGTACTACAAAGACCTCAATAAGGGTAAAGCCTTTTTGATTATTGTTGGGTTTTAACGTTTTCATCTATCTCTCCGGGTTTATAAAAATGACTTGCTAAAAATTTGAATAATGGCTGACATGCTTAGCATGATTAGAAAAAAGCCTGATGCGAAAAGAAGTAGCCAGACTTTAGTCACCGCCTGACGCGTTTGCATTTTGATATCTTTTTCTGCGTCTTCGCTTACCTCAATAAGACCACGAGCGAATGTTTCATTATCTACGTTGATAAAGTAGCGTTGAAGCCTAACCATAAGGGCCGGACTAATTAGCCCCTTAGCGAAGTACTCACTCTTATCCGTGCCGATTCCGGCACCTCTAATCATGTGCTCCAAAAAGTAATGAATGGCTGGTGGCGCATACCCTTTAATTACTCTTAAGGCCTCAATGTCCTCGGTCTGAGCCAGTTTCATATGACCCAGTAGCCTTAAAACTCTTACTGACCAAAATTCCCTGAATAATGCGAAGGGCCAGATATTGTCGATTTTGGCTCTCGCACGGCCCAAAAAAATGGAAATATTGTTTGTAAACCCATTGTCGCCAAGCACATCCTCTAACATCCGCTTTTTATGCCCGAATTTTCCATCTCGGCGCCAGTTAGCCTGGCCATGCGTAAAAACCAGAACTACAAATCCAGCGAGCAAAGCAATGAAAGGCCAGTTTGATTGCAAAAGTTCAGAAGTGTTGAGTGCCAAATTTATTTCGAACGTTGATGGTGGTTCGGGGTTGATCATAGGAATGATGAAGCCACCAGCTACTACCTGAGAGACGATACCAAAAACAAAGAACATCAATGGCAGGGCCAGCTTCATTAGCGCATCAAGTTTTATGTCAGCTTCATCTTTTAAAAGTCTAACTACGTTCAAAACACCGCTTTTATCACCAGATACTTGCTTAGCTAACTCAAAACCAAGCCCTATAACCGGGTTGAAGTATTTTCTTAGCAATTCATCAAAACCTTGACCGGCAACAACCGCGTCTCTTAATTGATTAGCTATTTCTGGTACAACATGTTTATCACCGTAAATTGACGAGTACTGCTTACTAACACACTCCAAAGACTCTTTTAATCCGATATCTCTGGCTAAATAGCTATTCAGCTGCTCTATAAACTCAATCTGCTGAGTTTTACCAAAATTATTTTTTCTTTTGAGCCAAAATAATCCACTATTCAGATGACCGACTAACTCGCTTTGCGCAATCATCACTCCTCACCTACTAGCAGTTCGGCGCAGCGGTCAATATCTATTACACCGGCTTTAACCAATTGTTTAGCTTGTTGCTGAACAGTGATATATCCATTCTCTAAAAGATAGGCTTCCCAACCGCTCCAATCTTCTGCCAGGATAAATTGTCTGTCCTTACGCTTAACATCAATCAACTCCAAAAGGGGGCGACGCCCCTTCTCACCAGTGTGTAAGCATTCGTCGCAACCATCTGGGTTTCGAATGTATAAACCAGTCTCAGTGCCAGTAATGCCAACCTCAGAAAAATATCTTTGGCGATCAGTAAACTCTGCCTCAATCAGAGTTTTTGACTCATCAAGTGGAACTTTGCATTTGCTACATAGCATGCGAATCAGGACTTGGTACATCAATAGGCTCAATCCCTGCGGCATAGCCATGTCAGAATAGCTGACACCAAGATCATTAAACCTTTTCGGGATAGCTATAGCTGAAGGGGCATGGGTACTGGTTAAGGCAAAAAGACCTGTATTTCCGACTTCAAGAGTGAAGCGCGCAGTTTCTTCATCCCGGGATTCTTGTACGAATACACCATTTGGTGTTTGTCGAAGTATGCTTTTGAGTTGAAACTTTGTACCAACTTTCAAATCCATACTGTTTTGGATAATGTTGGGATAACCAGGTGGTTTTTCAGTTTCAATAGGATCTTCGAAAGTTTGATAATTCTTATCTTTCGGTAAACCTAAGAGAATTGCGAAGTTAGTTGTGCTCTTGCCGCTACCTGTGGGGCCGGCGGTTATAACTACACCTCTTGCTTTGCTGGTTTTACGGTGTATTAGTTCAAGTTGGTCTTTAGGATAACCAAGTTCAGATAGTTTCTTCGCCTTCTTTGTCAGACGCATATCAATGTAAAGTTCACCGGGACGACTTGTTTTAGTTTTGGTAAAACGAAGGTCTAAACGCTGCCTAATTCCCCCACGGCCATCATAAACCTTATAGGGTATCTGTTTTTCTTGGGGAGTAGTTACCTCATCGAACGTACCCGCTGTCATGCCTATACCACCAATCCCATCATAAACTGCAGCACACATAGAGCGGCCAAATCTATAATTTTTCAACGGGTATTGTTCTGGTATTAATCGGCCGTCCACCTTAAAATTGGCAAATGCAGTATCGTTTGCTTGGGACAGGGTTATATAAACGTCCTCAGCATTTACATCCAAAGCTCGCGTCACTAGCCCCTGGAACTGCTGTAACGTTTCTTCCTTATCAATCTCTCTGCTTACATCTGTATCACTAAATGTCCTTTCCCGTCGCTGCTCCGCGATATCTTCAGTTTTCGCAACTTGAACACTACGAACCGGCTTGTTTTTCATCGATAACAAAGAAATAAGCCGGTAAACTTCTTCGCGTTTATTCAGACTTGAGTAATCGTCAATCAGAAGGGTTCCGCCCTCATAATATAGCGCATTAATACCACCAGCCTCTTCACTTAGCTGATCGATTAAGCCAGTGTTGTTGTCCAGATTTAAATGATGTACACCCTTCAAACTTGGAATTTTCTCAAAGAATTCAGTCTCATTGTTAACAAACGAAAGCATGCTATTCCTTAAATGCAGACTTTAGAGTTAGAGTTAGGCCGGCTATTTGTATCAACCAATGTCACACACCGACTATTGTCATCCAGACCTGTCACACTCATGCCTGCCACAATCACACCTTTCTGTACGGCCTTATACATTTCACCATTGATTTCTAATGTCGCTGATGAGGGGCGTCCTCTGTACCCTTGCTTATATCCTTTGAGTTGTACTATTACTTTTTCTATTTCTTGCAGCTCATCATTAGCATCAAGATGACGCGTTGCACCTGGCATCTCTTGAGTAGAGGCGATTTGATGACCATTTCGTACTGCCTCCGCTTGTTGAAGATATTTTTCTCTTTCTAAATTTTCTAAAGCCTCTTGCTTGGCCAGTGTTGCACGTGTGGTAATTTGCCGCTGCGCTCTCGTGGCCATGCGTGCTTTGAGCCACTCTTCTTCCTGCTTTGGGTTTAGTGCATATTCAAAAATCTTCGCGATTGCAGTAGCTGTCTTATAGTCAGGTGCAGTAACAAATTCAGGGTTAGCTTCTTTCTTTTCTTTTTGTGCCAAGCGGTTAACGTCAGACTCGGCACCAGAAACTTTAGAAGTGGGAACATCTTTGTTCGCAAATAGTTTCTGGATTGATTCGATATCCGCTTGCTCGGCTTTTTTGTCCGTTAAGTATCCGTAGGTGACAAAACTCAAGCCGCAACAAACTGCCGCAGCCCCATAAATAGTTTTCCGATTAAATTTTTTCTTAGGCATTGTTCTCTACTCCTGCAATTTCAATTTTAAGCGTTGCTTCCCAAGTCTTTGCATGCCGGTCACGAAGCTTCATTTCCAAATAATCGAAACTGTAGGGAAAGCCTTTCATTAGAGAGCCGATAGATTCGAGATCATCAGTAAATATTTCTGGAAAAGTGATTTCACCCTGGCTTATAAACCAATGGTCATTCCCTATCTGCTCTTTCTTTGATATGCCATAGTCAACGTCAATCCAAAGGTCATCTAAGCCCTGACTTAACCAGTTGTGCCAAGTGCCGACATGAAAGCGGGCAAAATCTGAGTACAGCTCTTTTTTGATAACATTTTTCGCAAGGTAAGCTGTTCTGCCCGAAACATTCATCTCGTATTGATTATCTTGGGCGAATTTAGCTAACTCAGAAACTTCTCCATAAACTGAATCCAATACAAAATACTGCTCAATTATCCCTTTTTTATTTTTGACGACTTTTATTTCGGTTAACGACCACCCTCTCAGTAGTTTTGCAGCGTTAGCTTGTCGATAGATGTCTCGCAATATAGGCTTTGGTGCTGCACTTCTCTTAACGTAAAAATCCTTTAGCCCTGCATATGGGGAGACTTTTTGAGTTTTATTAGCGCTTTTGACGTCAGTTTTTTCTGGGATTTCAGGCTGTATATAAAAGAACACCGCTGCAGCAAGCGCGGCGGCTAGCCCGGTTATGGCAAGAGGATTTGTCTTTTTGGATGTACGATTTAATTCTTTTTCGATTTCAACAGCTAGAATAGGCTTAATTTGCCTAATTTCACTGAAGTCTTCCTGTTTTGCCGGATCTAAAGGAAGTTGCAATTTATCTGCGACAACAACACTTTCAGCACCCTTGGGCTTAATAGCAACATTGCAATACCATGGTGCGTCATGCAGTTCATTTTGATGTAGCGCACAAAAGGCTATAAGCCTTTGAACATCAGTAGAGTCGTCAGAACTGTCGACGCCAAATTCAAACTCATCGCTAAAATTACCTTGAATTTTTGCGAAGATATAAACGCTGTCACTTTTTAAAACCACTACAACGAATGTTGGTCTCTGCACTTTGCTTAAGAGCGCGGGCCCATAAAGTTTGGCACCTTCTTCAGCACCAAAAATTACGATGTTTTCATCCGTACGGTATATTGCCCCATGAAACAATTTTTCGTTTTCTAAATTAGCGACAGCCTCTTTCAGTTCAGAGCGTCGATTAGCAGGAACATGCGCATTCTTAGTGGCTTTAAGCATATTCATAGATAAACAGCCTCAACCACCATGACAAGCTCAACATCCGTACCGCTTGATGAGCGAGTAAAACCCGAGGTTCCATTCAAAGACTTGAGTGTCTGTGTTTCTTTTACGCTGAAGCCACCGACAAGAACCGGTCTACCAGGCTTCATTTGAACGATAGCTTCAATTTCTCTATCGCTGATCTCCGGGCTTTCGACTTGATTGCCTTCCTCACCCTTTGTATCCAGTCCAAGTAGTGATGATAAGCTCGTTGAGAGTTTGACAAGTACGTCGCTGGGCCCAATATTAGGGACTGCGTACAGTACCCTGCCAGACTCAACAACTTCCTGTTCGATTGATGTGGTTGTACCTACGTCTGCAGTCTGGGCGAGCCGTCTGTCGGCTATATAACTTCTTTTTTTCACATCCGTGATTTTCATCAGTCTGTGATTAGCCGCCACACCACGCAACACCGTTTTATCAAGAATAGTGCCTTGTTCACTCAATGCCTGAAGTGCCAAATTGGTGCCAGAGGTATGAGAAAGAACAGCGCTGCCCAGGTTACCCATGCCGCCTAAAAGGCTAGTACCAGTATTAGGCTGAGTCATAATTCCAAAATCAGAATTACCTAAGACAGAATCTTTAAGTGATAAATCTAAACTGAGAGCAGTATCTTCTTTCAATTCAACTGCGACTAACGTCACATCAAGCCTTACCTGCCGCAGTTCTCTTTCTGTTTTCTCTGCAATGAATTTATCAACCTTTTGCATTTGTGATGGTAAAGCGCGAACTAGGAGAGAATTATCGCTTTCAAGTTTTTCTACTTTCGATCCGCTGTCACACAGATCATTTTGAGTCAGCTGAAATTCGATGTCTTCATTTAAGGTCTGAGCTACTGAGCTAGTACCACTTAAAGAGCCCAAAGCGCTGGCAGCACTTTGTTGGGCCTTACAGCCTAAAATTATTTCAACACCCTTTTTGAAGCTATCCAGAGGATCGAATTCGCCAGTTAAAGTGCCGTATTCCTCTCCATGCGACTTAACTGCCTCTGATGTAGCGTTTTGTGAGCTTTGGCTTTGGGAATCAAGGCTTGTTTCTCCTTTTTTACCAATTGCGAACTCATAATTTCCGGTAATAGACCTGATTGGAAATACGCGCTCTACATATTTACTAAAAATAATAGCGTTACCATTAGGCTCTACTTGGTACCCGGTTGCAGATGCCAAAGCTTCTAAGTATCCACCAATGGTTGAATGCTCGCCGGCAATTGAAACTTTCTTTTGTTCAAGAACCCCTGGTCGATATTCAACGCGTAAATCTTTGCCTTCTAAAAGCATGCTCAAAACTTGTTGTAGCTCCAAACCGTCCACAGCAACCGAAGCAAAATCGTCATACCATTTAGGTAAGCTTGCTTCCTCGGCGGTTAGTTCAGGCACGTACATCGCACTAAAACTATGTACATTAGGCAAATTATCAACATAGTCTCTTTTGCCTTTGGCGATGAGTAGCTCTTGGTTTGTATCCTCTGCCTTTTCAGTAGGAGTGGTAATCGCCGAACACGCACAAACGGATATCGCCACTCCAATAGCGGATAAGGGCTTTAGAAAATTTGTCATTTCCCAACCCCTGCAAAATACCGATGAAATTCCGCATCACCTTCATAAAACAACACGTGGATATCATTGGCGAACTGACCATATGCTACTGCACGTCTATCTACCTCATAGGCCTCTACAATCTTTTGGATAACAGCTTTTTTATTTGATTTAAGTATGCACATATCAGCAGGCACTACATGTCTGCCTACTTTTGACACTAATCCTTGATTATTGGGATAGAACTCGTCTATGAGGGCCTCAACATTCTCTACCAGCGTCCCCTTTTTGAGCATAAAACCATAAAAACGATGCTCGTTATCCACCAAGGCTCTTTCGTCTTCAGTTCTGTTTTCACACCATAGTTGTGGATCTGGTTTATAGGTAGCTTCCGGATGATTAGCTGCGCTCAAGTTATCAACTTTGTAGACCTGCTTGTTTAGGCTTGTTTGAGTTGATGTTTCCGCTTTGTCGTTAGTAATCGATGCGTGATCTACCAGGCTATTTCTTTGCCCGACCACCTGATCTGAAGGTTGACTCACAAGCGATGCATACATTTCAGATTTGCATTGCTCAACATAGTCCTGTTCAGCGCCAGCATCAGCACATGCGCTGAAGCTTATGACGCCTGCGATTGCTATTAATTTTAATTTCATCTAACGACAACTTATTGTTCCGAATTTGAAAACAATATAAACACTCAATTCGTTAGACAAAACCGGAATCCCGATTTATTGACATTATTCACAAATGCTTTATCGGCGGGGGTTGAAAGTGATTCGGTGAAAACTTTAAATAGGAAAGTGATTGGTATCTTTGTCAAAGCTACTTTGTCTACCAAGCTACTTAGACTGGTTTGTTTTGCAGTTCATCGAGCCATTGGTAAATAGAGGTAAGTTCGCTGCACATAACCTCCCAAAAAGGTTCAAGCTCTTCAACACGAGATTGAGGATCTTCTATCTCAGCAACATCTGCAATTAGGTCATCAGACAACTTAATACCTTTCAGTTGGCATGCGGACGTTAATCTAAAGGATACTCGCTGCAAGTAGCTGATAGAAAGTTCGAGACATTTCTTACCATGATTTATGAGCGTGGCAACTTCGTCTGACTGCAAGTTCTGCTTTTTCAATGTCGCCTTTGCTGACTGCTCTGACTGTAACGAAGCCGAATCTTCGAGGTCGATTTCTTCCGGTAGGGACTCATCAGGATTATATAGCCAGCTAGTAAGATGCAAATCAATTCCCTGAGTGCAAAATTCACTAACACGGAATGAGGAATAATGCTTCTGCATTAGCCCTGTGAACTTTTTAATCGTTCTGGTTGAGCTATCACTAAAAAACAGCCAACGATTATCAGTATCGATAATTATGTTGAGATAGTTTTCATCAGCTTCTTGCTCACTAAGCATCTCACCTAATACTTTATCTCTTACTTGCTGTGATTCCTGCTTAGATAACGCACTTAATTCAATATTCTTAGCTTCAGCAAGTTCACGTTTCTTTTCTGCAACACGCCGGTCTAATTTATTCTTTTTAATCTTCTTATCTTCAACGGTCAGGCTCAATAGATACCACGTACCCACCTTGTGAAAAAAACGTTCTGGATCATGATATCCAACGACACTTGAGAATCCGAATGATTCTTTCTGCGCTGGTTTTATATCTACATGTTTTAGAAGAGGCACGAATTGTTTCAGTTTGTGCTCAGTAATAGCCTCTCCATCCCCAAGTTCGTATTTGTAGGCAACTGCACTTTTTAAGAAATGACCGAACATTAGTTACCACCCGGCACAGGATTTAGCAATTTCATAATTACCGCGCCACTTGGCCCACATGCCACGGTAGTTGCAACGAGCTTCTTGCTCTGCCTCTAATAAAGCATGAGAGCGATTATGATCAGTATCAACTTGATAATACCCTTCACGAATGAGAGACAGGCTAAGAGCCTTACGGTTTACTACAATATCACCGTACATAGTCTCACCTTCAACTTCCTCGACTATTATCCCAAGCTGGTTTCCTGCTAACTTCTCCCTTAACAGTTCGCAGGCGCTTTCATTTGAGCGATTCGTTTCACACGTTTCTTCTCTGCTTTTACCAAAATCTGGACCAAGCAATTTGAGTCGCATAAGATTGCCGCTCTCCAGCTTTAGTACAACTTCACCTGGATTTTCCACATCATGTAGTTCTCCAAAAAACTCATTGCCATAGGCTGAGAGAAAAGGAATAAAACACATCGCAATCACTATCGATTTTGTCCGATTAAACAATTTTCTCTCTCCCTGGCGCCGGTAATAATCCAATGAATTCCGTCAATGGCATAGGCCTGGCGTATAAAAACCCCTGAACATTCAACACACCCCATTTTTCGAGGTCTATTACGTCGTCAGGATCTTCTACCCCTTCAACTACAAGTGATTTATTCATCGCAAGGGTCATACCTACAAGGCTTTTTACTATTGCTTCTCGCTTGACACTATCTGCACTCATAACCGACTTATCTGCTTTCAGCTTATCAAATGGAAAGTTTAATAAAGCTTCTAAACCATTACTTCCGATACCGAAGTCATCAATTGATATTGAAATCCCTAACTTCTGTATTTGGTTAAGTAAATTGGCTGTAATGTTGACTGGAGTAGTCCTCAGATACTCAGTGACCTCAATCTCAATGTTTTTAAAAGTGTTTTGACATGAATGCCTATTTTGCAAGTAGGACAGTGTTTGTTCATTGAGTTGTTCTCCATCCATATTGATCGCAACCTTACCTTTGAAGCCTGCAGAACAGAGTTTGGCAGAGATTTCTAATGCTTGGTTTATAGTCCAGTTTGTAAATTCCTGGCCTATATTTGAGCGCCTTACCATTGGTAAGAAGCGATCCGGTGTAAGAACTTCACCATTATCGCGTTTAAACCGAACCAGCAGCTCAACATCTGTAAACCTTTGCTCTTTGAGGTTGAACTGCGGCTGCAGGTACATCACCAGCTTAGTATTGTGACCAGCTCCATGGCCGAACTTCGCGCAGTTCACTATATGTCCCCGCCCACTTCGCAACCTAATCTATCATTGTTGCCGGCAGTCCATACGTGAGGAGTGAATGCAAAATCATTGTATGTTTCAGCGACCAAGTTACTCTGGCCGTTAAATATAGATTCATCAATTGTTTGCTCAATACATTGCATTGACGAAATATGAGATTGGATACTGCCTTCCCCATAGTTACCAGGGATAAGGAAGGAAGCAGTTGTTTGATGCTCACTTATATATATTTTGAAATAGTAATGCTGCTTACTATCATTGTTGTATGAGTAGCCTGCAAGTACCTTCAAAGGTCCAAGTTCCTTAGCCATTTTGATTTCGTACTTTTCCAGCTCATTCCAAACACCTTCCGAACGATTCAATGTTGGAGGCATGGGTACTCTATTGAAGCTTAAAAACCTACTTTTTATATCTGCAGATGTTATTTTTTCATTGGCCAAATGCCCATAATCCCAATGCAGACTCTTGGCTTGGGTGAGAGCTTCATTTTTTTTAAGCCCTACTTCGCTATCATAATCTCTGTATCTTGGGTTCCCCCAAGTATGAAAGGGAGAAACTTCATAAGCAGAAATAGTTATACTGCTGTTTTTGAAGTCTCTAAACGTAAGATAATCTCCCACGCACTGGCCTTTAAACTTTTCACTGACTAGGTCAGATAGTTCAGGACAGCCGGCATCAATGGCACACGCTTGGCCTGTAGCTAAGAAAACACCAAGAGCCGCTATTTCTTTAAACCCCATTTAGCAGTTCCCTCATACCCCGGGCATACCCTTTTTCGAAAAGTTCATGCGCTTGCGATTCTTCAGTGAATGGGTTTTCTATAGCATATAACTCCAACGCCGCTTCATATCCTAGATCTTTAAGCTTTTCTCCTATAGATTCAGATATCACAGAGCTGTAATGAAGTTGGTTCTCTATCTCTTTCAACCTGACGGTGAATGGCTTATCTTTTTGCAAAGGTTCAACCATTACATTCCCATCATCAGTGCGCGCCGATATATGCTTTTGTGTACATCTGATATAAAGCACATTGGGTTCATCTACATTCAAACCTTCTGTGATATAAGATTCTTCTGATCGTGTAAGGGATATTTCACCTGCTATTATTTTCTGACAGAGAATGTTTTCAGGACGTAAAGACCGTGCAGCTTTTTGTAGCTCGGTGATATCCAGAAAACCTTCAATATGTATATGATTCACGCCTGAATCTGAATAATTCTCCAATAATTTGGATATCTGCTCGATCATGATTCGCTCACAAAGTTGCTTTCTTTTGCAACGACATTGTTTCTACCGTTATGTTTTGCCTCGTACAGGAGTTCGTCGGCTCTGCTCTGCACTTTTTCAAATTTTTCATGCTGATAAGATGGAGAGGTGGCCCCAATACTTACCGTCACCTGCACTATTTGTGCTGGAGATTCCGTCGTGTTGCGATCTTCCTCAGTGCTCTTTTTTCGCTGAGCGGTATTTCTTATTCTGAATGGGTACTGTTCTATTTCTAAACGAACTTCTTCTAAATACTGCTTCGCTTCTTCAGGTGATTTGCCTGGGAACAAAAGGGTAAATTCTTCGCCCCCATACCGATAAGCCTTCCCTCCCCCGCCAATTCGATTGAATTTTTGGGCAACCATTTTGAGCACCTGATCACCTACCTCGTGACCGTGAGTGTCATTGAATTTCTTAAAGTGATCGACATCGGCCATGGCAACTGTGTAATCGGTGCCAAGGTTGGATGAATCCATGCTTAGACCTCGCCGACCTTTTATTCCTGTTAGCTCATCGTAGTAAGCCATGTTGTGCGAGTCTGCTATTTGCAGGCAGATGCACAGACATGCAAGGAAGGTTAAAGTTAGATTGGTAGCAACCAAGTGGTTGTAGATTAAGATTGTATGAGAAATAGCAATTACTGAGATGATGAAATTATTGTTTGTAGGTTTTTCCAGCATTCGATAAATGCAGTACATAATAACTGCGCTGTAGATAACCAGTTCAATTAACTGTCTTTTTGAGCTTAGGAAGTGTTCTATTGCCATACCGATAAGCATCCAGACCACGGTCATGAAAGCGAGCAATAAAAAGCCATCAAATATGCCTTTGATGGTCACACTTCTATCCTTTCCTTTTAAAGTAATTGCTAGAGCCATGACCATCCCAGTTACCAAGCTAATTTGGTATATGTCTGTAAACAGAAGCGATGGCTTAATAAACAATATGACTTGGCTTAGTAATAGGTAAAGAGCCGCATTGAGGATTCGCTGCTGGTTTAACTTTAAAGATAACGCTACGGCTCCCAAAGTTGCAGCGACTGGTAGCCACGGCAACGTTGCAAGTGGCTGCACTAACGCTGGTGGGGAATTAAGGTAAACTCCCCCTCCAATCAGGATAATTACAAGAAGCGAGAACTTTGTTATCGCGCTTTGTATATCTTTGTTTAAGTACATCTTGAATCTGACTCAACTGCTCTACAACTTTCGATGGGTCAGACCCTACCCTGTTTGAATTTGAACGTAACGCGATTTCCCGATTTATTAACATTATCTCGTTTTACTTTAAGTCAAAGCTCAGTACTGTTGCAGCCTCGGAACAGATAGAGTAAGTAGGTTATCAAAATCACTTCTTCAGGATTAAATAGCAAGCAATTGAAGGAGCTTGCAGGACAAGGAAAAGTCTCCCAGCTCATAGCCATAGGGAACCGGGATACTGGCTGGCTCATAAGTGTTACATTTCGTGATGATATTTGGTTCCTACAAGCAGCCGGCACGAACTCACCGCGAGTGATTAAAACTGAGCTCGCGCTTTACAAATTAATAAAAAAGGTAGGTTGTGCAGCTACACTTACTGACTTGGAATTTACAATGAAAAATACTGCTACCGATATGGCTGCAATGTTTGCAGTCGCTCAATTGAACTTGGACGCAAATAATCTCTCATTACTGTCAAAAGACGTCGTCATGCTTTACACAAATTCAATAATGGAAAAATGCGATTTACGCGTATCTGAAGATGACTTAATCAGCGCTATAAAAGAGTACATTGTTGATACAGCCCTGTTCACTTCCAAATTGAACACGCAATGTCTAAGCGCAGGAAACTCCGAAGTAAAGCCTCTTAGCCTGCTTTGGACTCATCTGCATAGCCTGGGAAATATTCATTCTGCCTACCAGAACCAGGTAGAAAGTGTTTTGGCTAATTTGAAAAGTGAACATCTGCAGTAGATATGTATGAAAGAGTCTAACGGGAAGCCAGTAGGGCTGTTGAACGAAGATCCATCTCCGGAGTCTCGCCACATCGTAAATTATCTTCAATGTATTGGAGATTTCTGTCGGCGTTACCGTAATCTGCAAGATGAAAACACACGATCTCGGGAGAACTTCGCTAAGATTGTGCTTCAACCGTATTTAGGAACTGTTCCGGCCAGAACTACGCTTGAGAGATGCGAGCAAGGCTCTGCAGCGACTAATTGGGGGACCGTCGCTTCATACATTTATGAAATGGGTGCTTTCCCCGATCTCATAAAAGTTCTTTCCCAAGGCCAGGCACCAACCCTACGAATAATGCAACTCATACAGAAACAACAAAAAGACGCTTTAAGTGAGTCAAAGCATAGAGCCACCTCCTCGTTAAATGGATCCGACGAAAAAGAGCGCTTGGTCAGGGCTTTGCGTAAATGAAAAATTTCATACATGTTCACCGCTGGAGTAACAGCATTCAAGACTATCAATATGTCGGTCACCTGTTATATGAAAACGAGCTTACTGGGGGAGCTGTTTCATTTTTTTATGACCGTGATTACATCAATGCTGGTGGTCCTTCATTAGAGCCTAGAAACCTGGCAACAAACAAAAATCATGGTAAGCATGTCGTAACAGCTGGAAATGGGGTTTTGCCATTATATTTCCAACAATTTTTGCCGGGAGCGTACGGGCAGGTAATGTTGAAAAATGAGTTTGCGCACTTTGAACGATTAAACCAGTTCCAGAAGCTATCTATTTGTGCAGAGCTGTTTGGTGACCATATTGCTATACGACTAAATGCACAAAACAATCAAAGTAATCTCAGTGCTGACTCCCATACAGATCTGACTAAGCTGACACTTGCTATTCAAGAATCAAAGCCTGGTAACCTACGAAGTCCCATTGGCTCAGATAAGTTGTCTGCGACGTGTTCACTGCCAGGAAGCCGCAGCAAAATTGAATATACATCCACTGAGGATGGACAGCGATACGTTTTAAAACCAAATGCATCTAGCCAATTCAATGAAAGTCAGGTTCGTCACTTCGTGCATCTAATGGAAGCAAAGGCTGGAATAGACTCTGCCCCAATAAAAATGCTTAGCCTTCATGAAGGAGGTATTGAAGTCGCTTTGCAAAAGAACTTTAAACATCACTTTGAAATGGCTGATGGCAGTGCGTTATTGCTTAAATTTAATTCCGTCAGTTTTGATGTTTTGCATGGGGAAAACTCTTTGCTATCGCCCTCCCCTGCTTTCAGTTACAAAGATGCAGCTGCTATAGTCGATACCTATAGCGTATCGCCTCAGGAAGACAAGGAGCAGTTGCTTTTAAGGGCGCTTTTCAGTGCTGCCATCAATCACACGACAAATGGCCTAGACAACTTAAACCTAGTTGACCTGGGGTCTAATCATTGGCGCCTGGCGCCAGCTTACAATACCCTTCCGAATCCTCTTCAAGAATCGACATTCGCTTTAAGGTTCAGTGATCATCAAGTATCCCGGATGCACTTTGATTTGAATGATAGTTTTGCTGTTGATTTGGCTTTATCTATGAATTTACAACCTGGGTCTGGTAGTTCAGCGCTAGACAAAGTAAATACTGCTTTGGCTAACAGGCCTGAGCTATATGAACAAGCGAATATCGATTCCTCTACTCAATCAGTAATTGAGTTGGCAATTGGCTCAGGAAAAGGCATTTATACTTATTCACACCCTCAAGACACTGAACAACTATCGCCTGGAATGCGGTGAATCCACCGGTAGAGTTGGGTACCTGAAAGCAAAGTCTATGAGTACTTCCCACTAATTTGCGCAGCATTTAGCGACAATTACATTCGTCTTAAATCAAAGTATTTAGATGAGATATCGTAATGAATGCACCTGACTTTTACCAACCTGGCCTTTTGACTATTACACCTAACACTCGGCTTAGAGACGCTGTAATTGCAAAGGCTACTGATGCAAAAATTTTAGAAGAGGGCGTACAATCCGTTAAAGTCCCTTCAGTGCTGTCATTGGCTGATTATATCGAAAAGGCATGGAGCAACCTTCAATCGCAAGATTTCCAAAAAGCTACCAACTGCGCATTATTGAGTGACACCACTTTGTTTTATCGGTGGGTAGATGTAATTCGTAAAGATAAAAATATCGAGACAATTCTTAATCCAACTGAACTTGCTAACCAAGCTGTTGCTGCCAACAAGAGACTGGCACAGTGGTGTGTGGGTAGCTTTGATGCAGACTCGGCGGAATCAGAAGTGTTTAAGAATTGGCAAAAGGAGGTAAAGCGCTCCACTTACGGAGTAGTTTCTACTGAAGAAGCGCTGCTCATAATCATAGAAGCGATTGAAAGTGGCGTTTTAGCTGCTCCGGAAT
Source organism: Salinimonas iocasae (assembly GCF_006228385.1). Classification (GTDB taxonomy): domain Bacteria; phylum Pseudomonadota; class Gammaproteobacteria; order Enterobacterales; family Alteromonadaceae; genus Alteromonas; species Alteromonas iocasae. Next base: position 25,077 of record NZ_CP039853.1, on the reverse strand, counting down.
GTGTTTGCGTATTTTCGTTTGACGATCTGCCACCTCTCCATGAAAAGTTATTCCAGGCCTTTGCGAAACATTCGGATGTCTTCCACAGTGACTTTTCAGATATAAATCAAGCGAAACCCTTTTCGCTGAGTAACTATGATGATGATGAACAACTATCGAATATGGCCAAATGGGCCCATCACGCTCACTTACAAGATCCTAAAGCACGAATAGCTATCGTAGTACCCGACTTACCTGCAAAACGTGAAGCTATTGTAAGTGCTTTAAATGAAGTTTTTGAACCGCAGGTGATATTGCCTAATGTTCCCAGTTACACCCAGCCTTATAACATAACTGCTGGTACACCTCTTTCCAGTCAGCCACTGATAAAAACGGCCTTAAGAATTCTTCGCACTGGACTAGAGGAAGTTGCAGCAGAAGAAATTTTTAAAATTGTTAACTCTCCTTTTATCGCTCATTCAATAATCGAAAGAAGCAGACGCGCCCGGTTTGATTTACAACTTAGAGAGAGGGGAAACACTACATATTCTTTGCTGAATTTGACCGGAGACCCAGCTTGCCCTCGAAAACTTTCTTATGCCATTGGCAGGTTTGCTAATACACTGAATAACCGGAGTAGCGCTACTTCATTAGCTCAATGGTTAACGTTGTTCGATGACTCTCTTGAAGCGATCGGCTGGCCTGGGGAACGCAACCTTAACTCCGAGGAGTTTCAAGCGCTGAAGCAGTTCAAGGAGCTGCTTTTAGAGCTCAGTGGCAATTTTACGTTTGAGGCTGATATTTCAGTTGATGATGCTTTGTTTTATTTACTAACAGCTTGCAATAACACTTTATATTCGCCTGAAACAAAAGAAACGCCTATTCAGGTTATGGGGTTACTCGAAGCTGCCGGTCTTCGGTTTGACAAGATGCTTGTGCTAGATATGAATATGGGTACCGTCCCAGCTAAAGCTTCTCCAAATACTTTTTTACCACTGCAGCTACAGATTGACCACAAAATGCCTCATGCAGATGCTAATCGTGAACTTTCATTTTTTGAATCCATTTTGAGTAGATACAGTAGAAACTGTACAGAAATTATTTACTCGTACTGCCAATATCAACATGAATCTGAGTTAACGCCGAGTTATTTTGTTTCTGGAGACGTTGCACCAGTAGAATGGTTCAACGCGCCTTCAATTGACTATCAGTCATACCTCCTTCACCGAATACCGGTGCAGACCGAATTTGATGACCCGGCTCCAATAGATACTTCCAGAAAGGCCCGGGGGGGTGTCTCAATTCTGCAGAAAGAGACTTTATGTCCTTTTATGAACTTCATGGACAACAGGCTGCGCGTAAAAGATTTCCCCAAGGTTAGAGATGGACTGAGCGCCTCTGTAAGAGGCCAGTTACTCCACGACATTATGGCTCGCATCTGGAAAGTTCTAAGGGCTCAGGCAGACCTACTCGAATTAAATGAAGAGCAACAGCACCGCCTTGTATCACAAAAGATAGATGAATCATTTATAGCCTTAAGAGGCCGTCATGATATTGATGAAAGTTTGTTAAAAATGGAAAAATCCAGTTTTAATCTTATCGTTAACCAGTGGCTAGATTTTGAGAAAACACGACCGCCATTTATGGTTGAAGCTATTGAGGAGGACCGAACAGTCATACTTGGCGACAAACTACGCAACGAGGATAAAGAAAGCGCTGGCTCGGGCAGTATCTCAATTTCTATACGACTTGACCGGATAGACTGTGTACAGGATGAAAAAAAACAGTTCACCTCTAAAGTTCCAATTGATTATAAGTCTGGCAGTTTATCAATGAAGATTTCACCTACTGCCTTACGCGATGTGCAACTTCCGCTTGCAGCTATTTCAGAGCCCTCTGATGTCTGTGGAGTGGCCTATGCGGGTATCAAAAAGAATGCAATCAAAATGCTTGGAGTGAGTGACGGCACAGATGTGGGCAAGGGGGTGGTACCCACTGAAAAAGCGAGATTAAGCCTTTCAAGTGACTTCAAAGAGGCACTGGACCATTGGAAGAGCCAGCTGAATCTCATAGCTAAGCGCTTTATTGCCGGTGCAGCACAGGTCACCCCTAGTACAGATGCTTGTAGATATTGTAAGAAAAATATCATTTGCCGTAGCTAACACGATGTAAAATGGCGCCCAGCTTTAGTCTTAATATCAATTCTGAATCTTGGCCTTGTAATCATCGTATTTAATCTGAAACTTAATACTTTTAGCCTTAATGATTGGCCTTTCAATCCATCTATAGCTAACCAAACCAATAAGGTAAGAGGTCGCTAATGTGGCCACACCGGCTAAAAGTGTTTCTATTCCCCATGGTAAGGAAAATGTATTAACTATAGGCACGGCTAACCCCCCCAAAAGTGGATAGTGAAATAGATAAATACCGAAACTCGACTTTCCTAGAGACTGTAGACTTTTATTGTTGAGCGCATTCTGCAGAACAGGCAAATGCAATAAGCCCAGTAATAAGCCACCCCAAGCAATACCGTACAAGGTATAAGCTATATTAGAAGCGTGTTCACTGCCCTTTCCAACCAGAAAAGGATTAGATGCTCCTCCTTTCAGGTTAATCAGGAGCATGGCGGCACCTACTGCAAAAAATCCTAAAGCTACCAGCCGATGATTTCGAGTTAAGCGGCGCCACAGTAAATCTACGCCAAATATCAGTGCTCCAATCCATATACCTACAAAGAGGTAGCCGCTTACAACGAAATAGGAAATACTCAAAAAGACCGACAGACACATGGCTCTGGTAACCTGGCTCGATGCCAAATTATTTAGGATGCAGCCAAAGACGCCGAACGTGATCACCGCAAACATTTCCGGCGTCATCATCCATAATACAGGGTTATGACGATAGTCAAAGGCAAACAAAGAAGAGCCGAACCCCTGCACTAACACGTCCCAAAATATCATAGGTTCTTGGCTTTGATAGATGTTCTTCAGTTTCGAGCCAGTTTCTTGAATAAAAGCATCGTTATTAAGTAAACCCAATTGACCTGATATGAGCACGAAGAGCAACGAAGCTGTGATAGGTACTGCGAAACGCAAATATCTTCGCCCTATCTGTTGAATATGGAAGGTTCTCTCTCTGTTGTCTGCATACCAGACCGATCGCATTAGCAAATAGCCTGACAATACAAAAAATCCAGATACAGCGAAGGCCCCATTGTAAATATATGTGAGCGGAGAAAATATAAAAGTTAAGTCAAAGTATGAGCCATTGTGCCATACAGTCTCGTGCGTCATAGCTGTTGGATAAAAGACTTTCAAAAAGTGTTCGCCAAAGACAATTAACGCCAATAAGCCACGCAGGCCATCAAGATAACCTAATCGCTTCATTTAATAGCTCCAGTTTTCTGACTCGCCAGGTCGGCTTTTGCTTGTAGCAGCGTGTCTCTGAACATTAGGGGGATACTATCGCTCACTGGTTTGCCATCTATTGAAAAATATCTACTTTTCTTTGTAATGTGGCCAGCACTTGTCAGAAAAAGGCCTTGGTCATTCCAATACAGTTCATCGCCATCAATAGTCAGAATAGGGCTACCATCCTTGAACACTATTTTTCCATAACGGTTCATGTAAACAGCCTTTGCTATGGCAAATGTTTCACCATTTTCAAACTTAACCACTTCCCTCTCGAGGCGTTTTTCATCGTAGGTAATAAGTTGCCAGGGACCTTCGCTTCCAAAAGGTGGGGACATACTAATAGTTGAAATTGAATTTTCAGGCGCGCAGCCCAAAGCAGTGACAGCTAAAAAGAGAGTAAGAACGAAACGTATGTTTTGCATGGTTATGACCTTGCCAACTAAGGTTCGGTCATCTTACGGAGATGCTGGTGACGTCGATATACAATAAGTTCAATAAATAGGGATTTAAAAAATGGACAAATGCCAATATGTTGCCCTGACTTCATACAGGCACTATGTAAGGAAAACAGCTAGTTTATTTTTTTAATCGTGGCTGGGTTATGTTCAGACTCTACTTTTGTCGGATCTTCGGGTTCTATCAAATGTTTCTCAATCGATGGATCCAGCTTATCAGGGTCTTCGACAACCTCGGGGGAAACCATATTAATACCATCAAAGCTTTTCTCAGCATCTACACCACTCAATACCATGTGCGCCGAAAGTTGCATTACACCGTCCCTGGTACCGGCTAACTTAACCAGTTCTTCAAAATCTTTATTTGAGAGTTTTCCTTTAAATTTCATATTGAGAATATAGTTTTGAGCCAGCAGACCATGCATCAAGAATTGCGTGTACTCCTTGCCTTCTGGTGACTCTAAGGCAGCCTGTACCTTCTCGCTAGCTTGTGGTTTATATATTCCTTTAGAAACCTTTTTTAACAGGTCTAACATTTCTCTGCCTTCAGATAATTCTTGAAAATGACCGCATCAAGAATGCTACATAATCGTGTACAAAAAACGTAGTATACAGATTGAATATATGGTTAAAAGGAAAGCCCCAACTTTTGATTGCAAAAATACGAGCCATATTCTTCTGAACACCTTCATTGGCTGGATTCTAGCGCAAAAAAAAATTTTTTCCATTCATCTAAAGAAGTATTACCAATACTCCTTTTCCGATAAAGATACTATACCTCCCTTAAGAGGCTAAATGAGCTCATGCCCATTAGGCTGCTTTTAATGCTTTTCTGTCATACCAAGCAAGTAGGTTTATTGAAGTCAAATAGAGGCCGCCTCTGACATATTTTTCATTGGGAAAGCATTGGCGATACTGTTTCATCTTCCTCTCGTATTGAGAAAGCATCCTTGCTACGAACTTGCTTGTTCCTTCACCTGGATTTGGCTCACTGGTCTTAAAATCAAAAAAATAACGCACTCCATCATCCACAAAGGTATGATCGATTCGCTTGAGTTTCCGTTTGCCACCATCCTTCAAAATAAAACCGACTTCAGTTTCTGAGGATGGTCTTGGTTGTAACAACCAATAAATTGTGTCGTCTTTTTGCAAATAAGATAGTTGATGTTCTAGCTTTTGAATCGCTTTATGAATGAGTCTTACGTTTAAGCCTAACTGCTTAAATTGAGATGAGTATTTAGCTCTTTTGTGTTCGATACCGCCTTTAAAATACGAGTCAATTCCGTGCTTTGCCATATCCTCAAGAGCTTGATGAAGGACAACCCCTGTACACCGGTTAATGTCCCGGCACCAGTCAAATTCAGGAAGCACTTCATTGCAAACGTTTGTTAGGCCTCTATATTGTGCTAACACATTATTTTCGGGTAAAGGGGGTGTAATCACATTAGCTATAATTGTACGTTTGGGTCGTGTATCGGATGAAGACATTTCCCCTCCCTGCCCTACAGTCAAGCCCTCAGGAAGTCGATTATTGATTATTGCTAAAATAGAGGTACCAGCAAAACGTAGTTCCTCTTTTTTGGGATCAGCGAGACCTGTGATGAACATTTTTTTCTTAGCACGCGTTAAAGCAACGTATGCAGTCCTTACTGCCTCTAGAGATTTTTTAACTTTAGAAAAGCCGCGGATCATCTCATTGATTCGAGACTCCTTTACTCCAGTCTCAGTAGACGGTGCAACAACTGGGGTAGGAAGTCCATTGCTAGATAGTAATGTATCGCTATCTATAAGGCGCGCTGTATCACCACGAATAGACTTATGCGAGCCAGGCACAAACACATAATCAAATTCAAGGCCTTTGGCTTTATGGATGGTCATTATACTTACGGACCCTGTTGATTTTTGGTCTATGGCATATAGTCGATCAATTTCATTTTCAAATAGCTCCAGCTCGAAGCCGTTGCTGTCAAACTTTCTAAGCATTTTGAAGAAAGCGTCGATATTTTTGAGCTCCGCTTCAGATTTAAGTGTGCTGAGTCCATTAAGTTCGTAGTAAGCCCCTTTAACTATGTCGCTAAGGGTTTTTCTTTCAAGCTGCCCAATTGACTGCTCCATAACGCGTAACAGTTTTTTTATTCTTGTTTGTGACCCCTTTTGTAACTGGCTTATTATTGTATCGTTTTGAAGAAGGTCGATTATTAGCTCCCCCGGCGTCACATATCCCCTCTCTCCTTTAACTACCAACTCTAGTTCACCAATAGACAATCCGACCATAGGGCTACGAAGAAGTCCTATCCAGGCTGTCTTATCTGCTAAGTGTGAAACTGAGCGAGTAAGCACTGTTAAGTCAATAATTGATGCTTGTCGAGATAACTTATGAATGTCTACAGCACGATGACCAACATCATTGTCCCGAAATGCTTCAGTAATTGCGGATAGGTCGTTTCTGGTACGAGCTAAGACGGCGATGCTGGCTGCTGGGTCCATTTCTTTGATTAGGTCTATCTGTTGGCAGATATAGCTTGCTTCTGTTACAAGTCCGCCACGCTCATCAAACAATTCAACTTCGACAGGGCTGCCTTCAAGCGGTGCTTTTCTGGCGAAAGAAGGGTGAAATCTAGTGGCCCCCGTAACAATATCCTCACAACATCCAAACGCTGGTTCGAAAACATCGTTTATCCAACCCACAAGGCAAGCCTGTGAACGGTAGTTGTTTTCTAATCTTCTGACATTGAACTTTATTTCGTTAATCCCGTTAATCGCAACCAGTGAGAATACCGAGACGTTAGAGCCGCGAAACATATAGATACTTTGTTTTTTATCTCCCACTAAAAACATGCTTCTTCCATCACCCTTTTCCCAACCAAAGGTTAGCTTAGTTAGCAACTCAACCTGGGTGAGGTTACAGTCCTGAAACTCATCAACTAGAATATGCTTATACTTGTTATCTAGTTTAAGTGCCAAATTGGTTGGACTATCTACCTCCCCCAGAGCGGCACTAGCCGAAGCGGCCATTTGAACAAAGTCTATTCGCCCAGTATTTTTGAAAACCAATAACAGACGCGCTGCAAGTAAGGGCAGAAGAGAAATCAGTGAGTCAAGCAACTCCCACTCCTGCTCACAAAAGCGATAGTCGTTTGCTTTGCACATCGCCGGCAACCACATTTGCAGGTTAGAATCTTGAAGATACTGAATGACTTCCTTTGCATTTTCATTGTGCATTTCTGCTATGGATTTTTGCTCTGACTCTTTAAATGCTGTTATGGCTGGAAACCCTTTTGTCTTGTTGAGTTTTTTATAAAAGCTCGGCCGGCCAGATTTGCTCACGAAGTAATCAAGCAAACTTTGGTAAATGTTCAAATCTGAATGATTACTTACCGTTTCAGGCAGTATTGATACTCCAACTAGCGGCTTGAGAGCTTCTCTAAGCGGCTCAACTGCATTTGAATAGGCATATTCAATTACTTGAATTATCTCACTCTCAATTTCCTTACAGGCTCGAATGAATGGGGTGAAAATAACATTTAGCAATTTCAGATTATTCTTTTCTAATGCAGCTCTTCGTTCTGCAGTGTTTTTAGCTTCCAGAATTATAGGCAACCATTGATCCCTGGAACCTAATAGCTCTACGAGCATAGAACTTGCGGTCTCAAAATTATGGTTTACGTGCTGTAACAGCCTTCGAACATTACTGCTCCATGCGCAATCTTTTTTATAATCTCGAAGTAATTCATCAGCGGCTAGTTTATATATAGAGGTAGGGTTATCAGCAACTACTGCAGCGCCACCAACTTTCGAAGTCAATGGGGCCTGTGACACGATACTGGAACACAGTGAGTCGAATGTTTTGATCTCAAGCTGATTGGGGTTTTTGAGGATGTCCCAACCTAAAGCCTTGTCACGAGCCAACACCTTTGTTGCCAGGCTGCGCATTTCCTTTTCGTGTGTCGACTCAACAATGGTTTCCAAATCAACGTTCTTAAGTTCGCTAATAATCCTTTGACGCATTTCTGACGCTGCTTTATTTGTAAAGGTTAAATCAAGTACCTGGTCAGGCGTCGATACTGTCAGATAAGCTTGCAATGTGCGCTTAACCAACTCACTTGTTTTCCCCGTTCCGGCGCTAGCGTCCAAAAGCGTGTGTTGAAGCTGCACGATACTGTCTTTCGAAGTTCTGTCGGTCATCTATATATCCAATAAAATTAAGATTTAAAGACAACGTGCATGCTTTTCCTATAACGTCAAAATAGATGGAACATGAATGAACAAGCTTATTAATTGTCCGCAAAAAGCCTGATAAATCGGGAAATAACAATCAGTGAATGTTGATGATTGATAGTATGCATGGGGTAAATCAAAAAGGACCGATTATGAGCAAACTGACTTCACTACTGAACAAACTTGGCACTATAGAGCGGCATGGTGCTATCTATGTTGCGATATTCATTTTTTTGGCAGTTCTTCAATTTTCAATGTTCCAGGCTTTGCTAGGTGCGGCTATTATTTTCGTTATCATGCTCCCCCACCCTGCAAAAAAGCAGTTTCTCGATGATATTCGTTTTGGTGATTTTGAAGACACCTCAAAAGGTAATCAGTAGATAAAACTGATGTGTCTATATCAGGCCAAAGAAACAGAGAATTGTTGAGGGATAGGACTTATGCTGCACAAATTGTCAAAACTACTAAAAACGAAAGATAGAACTGCAAAGCCCGCTTCAGAAAATCTGCCGTACGTATGGGATATCTACTGCATGAACGGTGTTAATGCGATGTTCCCAAACGCGCCTGAAAATATGGTTCTGTGCCCACCCTTTTTCAGAGCCAAAGAACTTCCTACAATGAAAAATCGGATAAAAGAAGCCGTACACTATTACTCTCCAGTAATGCTGTATAACACTTTGGTTTTTGAGGGCGCCCCAAAAGACGAGGAACTATTCAGTGCACTTACAACATTTGAAAGTACTCTTAGGCAAGCTGATAGGGTTAATCCTTGGATAAATCACTTAAGAACCGCCAGCTTGGCCAAGTCAAAACTCGGGGACTACACACAAGAGCTACCAGAGATGACAAAGGTTGAGCTAAATTTAGCAAGACCGATGTATGAGGAGCTGGTTGGGGAACCAATCAAGAATATAAGCGCGTGGTTTTACAAAAACTGGGATAAACACAAGGATTGGGCACTTACCCAATAAAAAAAACTGTAGTGGTCAATAAAACCCGGACACCTTTTTAGCTAATTCTTCCGCTTTTGCCGGTGGTAGCCCGTCGTTAAATTGATGCGGTCTTTCCCAGTTGTAATAATTCATCAGGTAATATCCCACATCTCGTTTTGCTTCATTAGGCGAACAGTAGCCGGTTGATGGCATCCATTCTGATTTCAGACTTCTGAACACGCGTTCCATTGGGCTATTGTCCCAGCAGTTCCCTCGGCGACTCATGCTCTGGCTCATCTTGTAACGCCACAGCCTTTGTCTGAATTGACGAGCGCCGTACTGAGAGCCCTGATCGCTGTGGAACATCACGCCTGTTGGCTTACCTCTCAGCTCGTAAGCCATGTCTAAAGCTCTTACGGCAAGCTCCGCGTCCGGTCGGTGTGACATACTCCAGCCGATAACTCCTCGGCTATGCAGGTCAATCACAACGGCTGCGTAATACCATGCTGAGCCTGTCCAAATGTAGGTGATATCACCGCACCAGGCCTGGTTGGGCTGTTCCACATTGAACTGCCTGTCCAGTAAATTAGGGATATCTGGCCGCTCAACCTGTACGTTTTTATAAGCGTGCTTACCCGGCTGCTTGCTCGTCAGCCCTTGTTATTTCATCAGCCGGCCTACTTTGAACCGACCCATGACGATGCCTTCATCGCGAAGCATATCAACAAGCGTTCGTGTGCCAGCAGACTGACGACTCTTATCGAACAGACGCTTCACTCTGGCTCGCAGAATACGTCGTTTAGCGCCAATCAGCCGGTGGCGCTTTCGTCGCTCGTAATAGCTACTGACACCAACACCTAGAGCTGAACAGACCAATTCTGTTGATTCATGCACCCTTAACCGGTCTATCAGCACGTGGATTTCAGGTCGTCGGACATTAAGAGTGCAGTAGCCTTTTTTAAAATAGTTTTTTCTCGCTCCAGCCTATTCACGCGAGCTTCAAGTTCCTGAATGCGTTGCTGTTCTGGTGACAGGGCTTTTGATTTTGGCGTGCTGCCGCCTCGTTCGGACTCAAGTTGCTGAACCCATTTGCGCAGAGTATTTTCATGAACGTCTACCGCGCGACTTGCTTCGGGTACACTATACCCCTGATCAAGCACCAGGCTGGCCGCATAAAGTTTGAATTCCGGACTGAATGACCGTCTTTGTCTTCTCATTGAACACCTCGTTATTAAGTGTAATGCTACCACTTAAAACGGTGTTCGGGTTTAGTCTGCCACTACAAACAGCACATATGTGCTGTTTCCTCTTATTAACTTGCTGAGCCGACCAAGAACCTTTGTGCAGGCATCAGTTCTGCAGTAACCACTCTTTGTAGTGTTTCCATCCAACTGGGTGCAGTTAATTCAGTGATAAGCGGTTTTTGATGTTTGTATTCACTTTCGACAAAAACTGGGTTCTTTTTGTGCATCCAGCCAATTTCTTTAGTCTTTTCATATTCATCAAAAATGAAGCGGGGGCGCCGGGTTGTCCAGTACCATACACCGTTTGGCTCCTGCATCACGAATTTAGCATCGTCTGGCAAAGGAATATGTATCCCATCGATACAGAGCACATTCCCTTTATTTTTCTTTGTGGTATCAACCATGATTTTCCCCAGTCTTCAAATTACTTCGTTTTTGACGTACATATGTCGGTAGCTGACATCAAAAACTTTAATACTCATACTATTTCTTTGGACTCAATACTCGCCGCAGTCAAACTCTTAGAAATCTAAACTGGTGATTTGAAAAGTTCATCCAAAGCTTTATTGAACGTATGAAAACGTATTACTTATAGAATTCCGCACTGATTGGCGCATAAGCATCCGTTAATTAGGCAGAAAATATTCCAATATAAGAATGATCTTTTTCTTACCTGAATGCGTTGGAAGGATCGTATATGCAAAATTTGGGGAAAAAAAGGTCAACTGGCGACCAAATTAAGATTATGACGCCCATTAAGGTATTAACGTCTATACCTAAGTGTTATTTAACCCTGCTAAAAGCTGTTTTCTTACTCAGTTCGAAAACTTCAAGCTTTCAGTGCTATTAAATCGAAATTTAATCTTTCGCTTTTGTGGTTTTAATGAGATTGAATTGTCGTGACCTTGAATTGGCGACATTCATCAGGCTTAAGTATTATCTGGGATACTTTTTCAATTAAGCTACTATACACATCATTCAGACCTTCATAGGTAGAGGCTCTCTCCACTAAAGCCATCGCATCCTTATTATTAATACTGCCTTGCAACAGTGCTACGACGATATAATTCACAACGATTCTGTTTTTTGTTACTTCAGTAGCATATTGATGAACCACCGTCTTAGTTTTTGGGTCGCCTAGAGAATCATCAAGTTGTGGTTGGTACACTTGGGATCCAATATCATCTACTAAACTCTTGATCTTTTGCATTACTTAACTTCATTTCCAATTTGGTTCTGATGTTAAGCCATTAAACAACGATATCTACCTTTTCCCGGATTAAGGTCAGGTAGATAGTATGATTATGAGTCGTCGCGATTGATATTTGCCCAGAAAATACGTTTGGGAGCACCAATAAATATTTATCGCTTGATGAGCTCCTCTAACTTCTCTAGCAAGTCTTGGTCTACGTTTTCTGTATTAAACTTGATGGATATATCATTCCCTTTCACATCAACTTTAAACCCTTTTAAGGGTGTAAGCTTATCCCAAGCTTTATTTTTTTCGGCCTCGACCTTAGGTTCTTGAAGCAATGACTTGATATGTAAGAACGCTACCTCAGCAGACTTCTCAGCATCTTGAACAGAATCAAATGCCTCCTCTTCTTGGACTTGGGGCAAATGACCTTCCAGCTTTGAAAGTTTATCTTCTTCTTTTTTAAGGTAACGCAGCCATTTATAGCGAATATATCGAAGTCCCGGGAAAGCCCCATATATGTATGGAGGGAATTTCGTAAATGCTATTGCCTCGGACACTTTGCCGAGAGCAATCCCCTCTTGCTCAGCTAATTCGCCCATTCTGACTCCCTCACCTCTTCCCTGGTACCTTTCAGCTAAGCGAAAACCGATATCTAATATATTCGGGCTATCGTAAATATCTCCTGTCCGTGCTCGTTCAAACTGATCCTGTTTGGTCATGTTTTTAGAAACGAGAACTCTGAAAACACAATCTCCAGGCGTATGTGTGACACAATATAGCCTGCGCAAGCCTTTTATAATGTGCAGCTTACTATCAATCTCAACAGCCTCGGCCACCTCAGAGTTAAACCCAGCTTTAGAGATAGATGGATATATATCAGCCACAGCCCCCATAGTTAACATATTCCAACAGCGTTGATTGTCTTCATGGGGCAAGCATAATTCTTTAGCTTCTTCTTTAGATAATTCTTTATACTCGAATTCAATAGGCGCTTGCTGGGGAACTACAGAAGGGGCTTTAACCTTCGGTTGTTGATTGAGCATCGCCCCCAATTTTGACTTGTTCTTTGAACCGCCATACATCTGTGATGGACTTTTCATACCTGTACCTTACTTAGTTCTTGCAAAATGGCTGGTCAGACGTAGCTTTACCTCTCGAACAAAGCTATTAATTGCCATTGTAGATTTATCCAACTGCCGTGTTGAAACCAGCTTTTCTGATTTTCTTATATCGAGGGGGGTTCGGTGAATGCTAACAGCCACTTCAAAAGCGTTAGATTTGGGAATAGTGGTGTTAAACATCTTATCGCCAACGTGACGCTTCATTCTCATAAGCACATCATCACTGGCCGGTTTATCGTCTTCAAACATTGTAGCTACAACGTGAACACCTTTTATCTGCTTGCCTTCAGCTGGAAGTTGTTCGAACTTATCAGGGAGGTCTATTAAATACTCTTTAACAGCAGACCAATCTAAGCTTCGTGTAGCACAGGGAACAATCACAAAGTTACAAGCCTCATAACCAGACCAAACTAACGGGTTAATGCTTGGAGCTGAATCAAAAATTACAATATCAAAGTCATCTTTAACAACATCAATAACTTTTTGTTTAAGTAACTCAGTAACATCCGCCCCACCCTGCTTGGAACCATCTATAATTTCCTGCCAAGCAAATGCGTTGAAGCGTTCGTCTGAAGGGTGAGCAGGCAGCAGTTTTAAATTTGGAATATGCGTATCAAAAAGTGAAGCTTTAACTATTTCTTCATGACTATGCCCGGCACTGATCAGACTTTGATAATCACTATCAGGCTCCTTATCACCAAGCATTAAGTCTACAGCTGTGAGCATCAATTCATCGTTTTCATCGATTTGCATGATATTCCGCTGAGAACCTTGCGGATCTAGGTCTACAAGCAATACTCTCTTTGCTTCGGATACATTAAGTGCCAACCCTACAGCGAGTGATGTTGCAGTCTGAGTTTTTCCGGTTCCTCCTTTTAAAGAGGCAACCATGATTGAAGCTAAACCTTCATGCTCATCTCGCCATAGCTTTTTCTTCATTTTGATTTCGCCGGAACTGTGCAATAGATCTGTAATCATATGGCAGTGCTCTAACGTAAATAAATGACGTTTATTTGCTGCTTGCAGGACGGGAGGTATAAGTCCTTTTTCAATAGCATCGTTCACAAATGATTTAAGTACATTGGTCTGCAGGCCAAGTGCCCTACTTAATTCACTTAATGACAGACTATGGTTCTTAACAACGGTATCAATATCTTGATCTATGTTTTCTTCCTGAATAGTTTTTAACCGTGTTTCACTATCCTCCTGGAGCTTTGCCCCAAGTACTCTCAATTCCCCAATGATGTCTGACATCTGCTATTCCTTAAAAGTTTGCCTGAGCGTAAACCTATCGAATAATTATCCGAAATAAATCACTTGCAACAATATTATTCAATTTATCGTAATATTGCCACAAAAATAATGCTGGCTTTACTGGCAAGGCCTAGAGAAAGGTTACCCAGTTTTTGCAATTGTAATTTACTCTGGTACTATCGGGGTCACTGAATAGCGAGGAGCCATTATGGCTAGTGAAATTTTGAGACTTGTACCCGATTACTATCGTGTTAGTGATTTACACTCACATAGCGGTGAGCAACAGATTACTGAACAAGAGCTTAGAATAAGAGCAACTCAACATTTCGAACTTAGTGAGTCTGATTTAGAAAAGTTGCTAAATGGCGAAGTAGTCGAGTCTTCACATTACCGGATAGAACCGGGTTTTGTTGATACGTTTAATTTAACTGCTGATTAGTTCGCAAAATTTTAAAAGGAAATTTCCAAGCATTCGATCGCGCTTTTGATTAAAACTTACAGCTCAACCTATTGGCTACTTGTGGTGATAAAGTCATAGCATATTGAAGTCATGACTATGACTTTTTCAACCGTTGAAAATTATCTTAGCGAGCATCCTTTTGGAAGCCACCACGTTTTAGAGATTTTGTGACTTGCTAGACCCTCAAGACCAGGCACTTGATAGTTAACTGTATCTAGTATTTTCTGCACAGAAACCTCATATCTGCCTGCATTGTATTGAGTTGCTTGTCTATTGTTAGGGATAATCCAGGCATTAATCTCTCCATCACTTCTAACTAATACTTTCCACATGAAATCAGGCGTAGTGACTCCATGGCTTAATACGAAATGATCGTTTGTCTCATCATTTCCCCAAACGTTACCCAGCCAAACATTTACAGTTCCTAAATCTCTATAACACTCAGTAAGTTTCTCAGTATATCGCCAAAGCCCATGAACATTTTGATACGCTTCATGAAGAACAACATTTGCCATGTTATTGGTTGCGCGCATCATTTTTACGCTATGGTCCCAAAGATTACTATGCACACCGTGACCGCGGTGATACTGCGTGGATCCGGCCGGGCGCTTGAATGTTGAGGTACTTTTCTTCCTGCAGTGTTCAGGTAGCTTATCCTCACGATGGAATCCTTTATAACGCTTTAATTCGCCATTATCAGGAACAGTTTCATACTGAATCCAATTGAAACCCTTATGTTCACAACTGTATTCCATTTGGTAAAAGCCGAAATCTAATAACTCTTTTTCAGATGCCTTCACCCCGCTAGCGTACAAGCACATACCTAATACAATCACTAACTCAATAATTTTTTTCATAGCTCACCTATATATTCTTTTCATTCAAGGGTTATAACTTCAGTTGAACTGTGACCGAGACTAACGTTGTGTCCAATTCAGGAGAACCAATTCATAACAGGCTTTTTTCAACGGTTGAAAATTGGGTCATCAAAATAATGTCGCAACACACTGTTAGTCAGGACCTAATAAAAGTATGAAGAATAATTCTTCCTGTTAGCAGCGCAAAGGTGTGATATTGCACTTCTTTGCAGCGTAGATGATGCAAAAGTCTATACAGTCTATATAACTAGCGTTATCGACCGCTTATTCTTGATGGAGGTTAATTGGTAAGAGTTAAGTCATGTTTTTAAAAGGCCCTATGAGATTCCAGGCTTCCAAACAAAAATTAGATGTGAAACTAAACTGCGGTCAAATCAGAATCAGGAATTCTGGTTTTAGTGATCAAATAAGCAGCCTTTATTTCGTTGTAGAAAGCAAAAACTATCTATATCACATCAACGGAACATTTTTGGGGATAGAACTGACAGACGATATTATCAAGGTGGCTACGTTGATTAAGTGTTTATTTAATGATCCTCAAGAGGTTCTTATGTGGGCTCAATCACATTGTGAGTGTAAGCAAAGGATATGTAATGAACCTAATGGTGATATGGTAGAATGTGTACCCGTCAAAAATGCTTCAATATTAGCATCAGGTATAACGGTTCCTCTTTTAGAAGTAGCTAACGGTCGCTTTGAGATACGCTGTTAATAGCGGGGCAAACCTGTTTGCCCTACTCCACTTTAGACGTCCAAGCTTTACAACACTCCCTACTTTTTCAACCGTTGAAAATATACGGCAGCAAACGCTAAATTTAGTTTTTATTCATAAGTTAGAAGACCCTCCTCTCTCCTTCAAACGGGCGGTTCCCTCAAATTCGACTTAAGCCTTTAACTCAATACGTTGACCTAGAATCCAACTAACTGAGAGTACGAATGAAACAGTCAACGCTAAAACATATTTCTTTTGAATCAAAATCTTTACTTGAGGTATTAAGGGGCGAACCGGGCAACTATGGGGTTTTCTTACCAGTAGCTGACGACGACGGTAGCTACTGTCAATCGATTAAAAAGTTTTCTAGTCAAATAAAGTCTCGCTCAACAAAACTCAAGGTGAAGTGCTCGATTGAAACTTTTTTTATAATAACAAATGGCGAAATACCAAAAGTCATTAAAGTCGTTAAGGTTACACGTCAGTAAAGTATTGACTTAGTTTGTCCCATACTCAGAAAGGAGAATCTTCATGAATTGTAAAATGGATAGCGTGTTGCCGGGAGCTACCTATTGCGAGATCTTAACTATCGATATGCAGCATATTCTCGGTAGACACAACGAAACTGAAGCTTTCGAAGAGTGGCGTTTTATAAGTCAAGTATCAAGCTATGCAAATTTAAACAATGATGTGGGTCATATTTATGAGCTTATTGTCAGCATGGCTATAAATCATTCTGGTGTACCAGACTTGTTGAGGCCAGCATTTAGGAGAGCGAGAGAATTTGGCTACAAGTATATTAAGTCTAAAAAATGAAAGGTACCGTTGACTCGCTAACGCTTCAGCCTCATAAGTAAAAATCACGCTAAATGTACATTAGTACCACCAGCTAAATCATGGACTTTCTTAATGACTTGTTTTAAAAAACCATTGAATGAACTATCTGAACAAACTTTTTGCGGATAGATAATGGGGCACCATGTTCGTATTGCCAATCACATTCAGCAGACAATTCAAGATAGATGTATCCTTGACCTTCTTACTTATCAGGCACTGAATTCACCTAATAAACAATTCAATATTAGTGGAGTCCAACAACTTATAGGCCAGTGCAGCGATACACACAATCTAACATCATTATTTGACCTAGCAGTTTTTATAAAGCACCCAACGGATACCCAATTTATCCTGGAGACTGTATTTGCTGACCCGGACTGGGAATACTCAACCGATGTTGCGCAGTATCTAAACGATACAGCTTAATTTGAAAGAACCTTTATCGCACTAAGGGATTGGCTTCTGACTTGATGATTGTGGAGCCGTTCACAAGCAACAATGACATTTTAAAAGATATGACCTTGTAAGCCGCAGGCCTGTAACACCTTGAACGTTTCATTTTTCACCAGTTGAAACTTCAGATGAAACACATTTTCAACCGTTGAAATTTCTGCCTCAGCACTTCAAATCTGCAAGCTTATACTTTTTTCAACGGTTGAAACTTCACATTAAGCACATTTTCAACCGTTGAAATTTCTGTCTCAACATTTCAAATCTGCAAGCTTATCTTTTTTCAACGGTTGAAACTTCACATTAAGCACATTTTCAACCGTTGAAATTTCTGTCTCAACATTTCAAATCTGCAAGCTTATCTTTTTTCAACCGTTGAAACTTCACATTAAGCAAATTTTCAACCGTTGAAATTGCTGTCTCGGAATTTCAAACTGCAAGCTTATCCTTATTTCAATATCAGCATTGCAAATATGCAGTCACACCATTGTTTATCTTCCACAGGTTTTGCCTTGTCTACCAACTTCTTCACTTTATAAGTTCTTACTTTAGGAGAACAGCGAATGGAAGAAAATTTTGTGGATCGATTGAATATCATTAGTGATAGATCTACCTGTAAAGTAGATAGTAGTGCTATGGGGCAGGGTGCTAATGATACCCCTTGTTTTGAAGTCTCTACCTGCATCAGATTACCTACACAGTCTCTATGTGACAGCATAACCAGCAGAGACATAGAAGAAATCTTAACTCGCGTAGCAACAAAAAGTGAATTTAAAAGATATTTATTTGACCGCGCTGTATGCAATCGGGATTCAATACTTTCAGAGATTGAAAACGAACTGGCTATAGGAATTAATATTCAATATTTCTCAGGTAAGGAAACTTTCATAGTGGCCGGTCAGCATGATTGGTTGATTGTGCTAGAAAGGTTAAGAGAAGTATTTACTCATATATCTTTGGGCAAACAGTTTAGCGGTTACCATACTTATAACTTGTCAGCAGGTGGCGCCACACATCATTGAGAGTGGGGGAGTAGTATTAAATAATGCTGAAGTGCTGCTCCTATGACCATAAAGTTCGATGTTAGGCATCGACATTCCGTATAAATTGCACGATATCCACCAGCTGCAACATTACTTCCATTGAAATATTGGAGGTAACATGAATTATTTAAAGCTAACCACCGAAAACCGTCACGTTCTCTATGTAAAATCTATGAGCAAGTTGCACCGGATAACCCACTTGGCCTTTAATGAAGTAGGTCATACTATCCTGTTTAAGAATAAGGACAAAATAGCGGTATAAACCTTGCCAGGTTTTCCAGAGATTCAGCTGATGGCCGATTTATATTCAGGGTCAAATAAATATGACCTTGAAAATTTGTCGTCGAACTCACTCCCTTTTGCTGGCATGTATATGTATACCTATGGAGGTTATTTTCAAATAGCAGGGGTTTTTGACACCGTTACATCAGCAAATGCATTCCTACTTCAACGCCCAGACACAGCACCATTAGACTCAACAACATTTAAAAAAGGTGATGTACAACTTCATTTCATCTGCGCTATGAAAAAGTCTCGGATAATAACCAAATAGTCGATAAATCGGGAATCTGTTTCACACTTGACTTAGACTCCCGTATTTTAACTCAAGCGCCTGCTATCGCTGGCGCTTACCACCAATCTTAAATATATAAAGGACTTTCAATGCTAATTTTGACACGCCGGGCGGGTGAATCACTAAGAATTGATGATGACAAAACAATCACAGTGCTTGGTATAAAAGGAAACCAAGTTAGAATAGGTATTTCTGCTCCCCAACATGTAGATGT
Source organism: Salinimonas iocasae (assembly GCF_006228385.1). Classification (GTDB taxonomy): domain Bacteria; phylum Pseudomonadota; class Gammaproteobacteria; order Enterobacterales; family Alteromonadaceae; genus Alteromonas; species Alteromonas iocasae. The sequence goes on along the minus strand of NZ_CP039853.1, from coordinate 6,092 downwards.
CCATCGTGAAGAGATCTATGAGAAAATTCAGAATGAGAAATCTTCTGCTCAATAACTAGTGGGACCCAACAGCCCGACTTTTCGACCACCTTATCATCTATATGAACTAAACGTTTTTTATTTTGGTTCCAGAGGTTAGCTGCCCTCTGAGTTGCCACCGCCGCCTCACGTGACACATTAACCCTATATTATTCAAAGGGTTAAAATCATGCAGCTGTCAAAACTCAATCGAACCGTTGATACATTTACCAATCTTTTCTCAAATAACTGGGTAGTCACTGTAGGTTTATCTGGCAAAGACAGCATTTGTGTAGCGCACTGCGCTGTTGAAGGGCTCAAGCAGGCTATCAAAGAAAACCCTATGGCAGGTCCACTATATATCGTGACAACCAACACCACGATAGACAACTTTGAACTTCATAACTTTATCCTTGATGTACACGATGCTGCGACCAGGTTCGGTCGCGAACATGGACTTCCAATTTATACCAAAGAGATCACCCCCTCACTATCTAACCTACCGATGGTTGAGTATTTGGGACGTGGAAAGCTGCTCAGAACACCTATGACGAGCAACAATGGACGTGATTGCACCATAGATTGGAAAATTGAGCCAATGAAGCGCTTTTTGAGAGAGGTTAAGGCAACGCACCAGACTGAAAAGGTTGTTTCCGCCAGCGGTACTCGCAGCCAAGAGTCTGTCATCCGGGCAGCCAATATAGAAAAGCGCGGTGAGACTGCAGATAGTGTTGTGCGCACAGATATGGGCTTTACGATTGCTCCAATCAAAGACTGGAGTCTTACAGATGTATGGTCGCTGGCCAACGCAATCGAGCAAGACGATATCGAGTCTTTTATAGAAGACCATGCTAAAGGGCTTAGAAAGCACTATGCTGCAGGCAACTCTGGTACTTGCGATCTTTTCGCAGGTACTAATAAGCAAACAGACAAGGCCTGTGGGGCACGATTTGGCTGTATGTTGTGCGCCATGGTCGAAAATGACAAAAGCTTGCAGGCTCAGATAGATACAAGCCAGGAGACATACGGGTATATGGCTCCGATGGTCAAACTTCGTAAATTTATGGTTAATACTCTCTATGACTACCAGTATTCGCGCTCCATGATGGGCCGTGAGCTTAAAGCTGGTGGCTTCGTGAAGGTTGGCTACAATCAGTATTCTCTTGCATACAGACAAGATCTGCTTCGTTACGTCCTTACCATTGATGCACTTGAAGAAGAAGCATTTTACGATCGGTATGGATATGAGGCTCACAGGTTCCAGCTAATAGGCTACAAAGAGTTATTGATGATTCAATATCACTGGGCACGAGAGGGTGGTGAGCAGCTCGCAGGAGAGGCAATTCGCATTTGGCATGAAGTTCATACTGATGGATTGCGTTATCCAATACCTAATACTCAATATGCTGAACCAGCCAAATTACCTGAATACAGATACTTCGACATCAATGGCTATGTATCACTCCATGAATGCACAGGCTTGCATGAAGATGACCGCCATAGCGTCGTCACTGGCCGACTTCACCGAGTAGCGAAGCTGGGGACAGAAATTGACCTGGTGCCATTCGAGGAAGCAAATAGTGCTGAAATCAGAAGCGAGTGCGGGATGGCCATGAGCTTTGTAGAAGAGTGGTTCCCGGATTCACTCAACATGGGACACTGGGGTAAAGGTAAGTGTCCAACTACGATTATCAAAGCCATGTTGGAATGTGGCCTTTTGAACATATCTGTACGGGGGCGTCAATTTCAAAAGAAGAGTATACAACACATTTATTATTGGCCAGTCAGAAACAGACGAAGACTCAGCCACAGGCAGTCATGGACTTTTAGTCAGCTTCAGGCTGACTGCCTGCCCCCTTATCGCTATCGCTTCAGGGGTTGGCTTAAACTGCTTTCAAATTATACCCATTAGCATCCCTAATAATTTTTTAGGTGGGGTAGGGCGGGGCTGCTGCATAATTTGACCAGGACTTTCCTCAAGCTACGTTGCACTGTATTCAAATTAAGGTGCAATTTATGAAGATCACAGAAGAAATCATACAGGCTGAATTATCAAGGTGCTTGGCTAAAGCAAGGAAAGCATTTCTCGAAGCGCATTGGGCTCATCCATTTTCAAAGCTTACTGTTGAAATGCTTGCTACAAAGTATGGTGAAGCGTCGAGGGACGGTACGATCAAAATAAGCTCGGCATTTTTAAATACTCCAGCATTGGCACAATTAACCAACACATTGCTGCATGAGATGGCGCATTTGATAGTAGGCCTAGAGCAAGGGCACAACATGCAGTTTAGGCACGCCCTGGGAATGTTGTTGGAAAGTGAAAGTCTACCGTCTGAAGCTTTAAAGCAGTCAATTAAAAACAATACCCCTTACAAATATCGTCTGCTTGCATATACAAGCGCTGGCGAGGTGCTTGATTTAGGTGGGGCTTATAGAAGGACCAAGCGTTATCTTCAGTATAAAGGCAACCACAGCTTTAAAGGCGCACGTATTATGAAGTATGAGTATATTGCCTTCTCTTGTTCTGTTCCTGAAAATTTAATACGTGATGAAAGTTTAAGTAAATGACGAGAATTAAAAAAGCGCCTTAAAGCGCTTTCTTATACTCCACGGATAGCTAACTCTGATTCACTCGCTCTGTAAGTGACTGAAGTAGTTCTTTACGCATGAATACATAGCCTTCCGCGAAATCTCGAAATTTTGTTACAAGTTCATGTCCTTCCCAATCTCCTTCTAGAAACTGCTTCAGAGCAGTATCGTCAGCCGGCGAGGATTTTTTAAGTCCATTTAAACTGGTCTTAAATGACTTGTGGAAAAGCTCCTTGATCTTGCCAGCCTCTTCACTGGTAAGTAGTGGGCTGAACTCATCGTATTTCAGTTTTTCAAGCGAACCATTAGATGCTGTTAATGATGGCATGGCTTCTTCAGCTTTAATCTTAGGCCTAGCAGCATTGTCCTCATAACCATCCTTGAAAGCAGCGAACGCAAAAGCGGCACGATTTCGAATGCTATCGTCTGTTCGGAACTTTTTATCCAACCATTTCAGCTTTCCTTCTATATGATCGTTGGTGAAGGCATTAAAAATGTCACGTATCTGTGCTTTAGTGAATCCAATGATTGCAAGCTTAGACTCAATGTCTGATTGCTCAGGAAGAACATCTTGCTCGATAAGAAAGTCTGTCTGCTTGGCTTTCCTTACAAAAAACCTCATAGACTTGATTGGCCGGCCAGTGGTTTCCATATCAAGCTCAATACCAGCAACCATCTTAATTTGCTCAATAGCTTGTCTGAGTTTGCGGTTAAAGTATTTAGTTGCTTTATAGGCGTCCTTATCTACACCTAGAAGATTTTTAAGAACATCTATCTTTAACCATGGAGTTTGCCCTATATCAACGTATCTTATTGTATTTTCATACAATGCGAATGCTATATCACTCTGTATCTGATTTGTTATCTGAGAGTTAATCTTAGCGTAAACTTCAGGGTCCAGAAGCGCACTTCGTATTTCGCTTGGGAAGCGCCATGTAATATGGCCATTGTGGATTTTGACATAGCTTAGAATGGGCATGATTTCCCAACTACGTTTGCCCTCGATAAGGTCAAATTCTATAGATATTTGGGAAAGCTCTCTCCAAATAGACTTCAAGTAATCGTAGTCATTACTATTGTATTCAACGTACTGTCTAAACTCATGGATAGAAACTGTGTGATTTAACTCGGTTCCTTCTTGCTCTTTGAGATAATCGTGCAATTGGCCAGCTGAAGCCATTCGAACTTCGCGTTGAGCAAACCAAAGTGCAGCGTTAATGCTTTTTCGGTGCATTAAGCTTAGCCCGACACTACCAATATGAACAGCAGCAACGTGCTTCCTTAGCGGTACAACCTCCGTTTTTCCGCGAACTGCTATCGACTTCATTTTTATTATTCTCCGCAAGGTGACTTAGCGTTTATCACCTTGCAGATTTTGGCCGCGGATCCCAGATCGTGTCAACAGCAAATCGGGTTTATTTTTAATCATTTCCAATATGTTTATTCAAAGGTGACCATTTACAGGAAATATCTTTGTCAAAGGTGACCATTTACAGGAAACAGGTCACTTTAACGAAGGTGACCATTTACAGGAAGCAGGTCACTTCAGCAAAGGTGACCATCTACAGGAAGCAGTCACTTTAGCAAAGGTGACCATCTACAGGAAGCAAGTCACTCTAGCAAAGGTGACCACTTACAGGAAGCAGGTCACTTTAGCGAAGGTGACCATCTACAGGAAGCAGGTCACTCTAGCAAAGGTGACCATCTACAGGAAGCAGTCACTTTAGTGAAGGTGACCATCTACAGGAAGCAGTCATCTTAGCGAAGGTGACCATGTACAGGAAGCAGGTCACTCTAGCAAAGGTGACCACTTACAGGAAGCAGGTCACTCTAGCAAAGGTGACCACTTACAGGAAGCAGGTCACTTTAGCGAAGGTGATCATCTACAGGAAGCAGGTCACTCTGGCAAAGGTGACCACTTACAGGAAGCAGTCACTTTAGCGAAGGTGACCATCTACAGGAAGCAAATCACTTAAGCATAGTGATAATTTAAGGGGTATCCTATTAAGTTCATTGATTTTTGAGTAATTATCTTGCAGTGTCATAAGCTTGTAACTTTACGCGAAGGCTGATGTACCAAGTAATGGCTGCATAGACTTCCGCAAACACCACTTTTAAAGTAAAGTAAATAATACTGATAAATCGGATTTCCTGTAGATGGTCACTTTAGGGTGTACCAGCAATACTGCTTCGCATTTCCTGTAACTGATCACCTTGTGAAGTAAAGGAAATAATCCTGTTAATCGGATTTCCTGTAAATGGTCACTTTAGGGTATACCAGCAGTACTGCTCCTTATTTCCTGTAACTGATCACCTTGTGAAGTAAAGAAAATAATCCTGATAAATCGGATTTCCTGTAAATGGTCACTTTAGGGTGTACCAGCAGTACTGCTTCGCATTTCCTGTAACTGATCACCTTGTGAAGTAAAGAAAATAACCCTGATAAATCGGATTTCCTGTAAATGGTCACTTTAGGGTGTACCAGCAGTACTGCTTCGCATTTCCTGTAACTGATCACCTTATGAAGTAAAGAAAATAATCCTGATAAATTGGATTTCCTGTAAATGGTCACCTTAGATGTGTACTAGCGTTCTGCTTCGCATTTCCTGTAAATGATCACCTTTGTGTTGGTTTGCTATTTCAGCTACTTTGATAATAGACACTCATTTAACGAAGCAAAGAAATCAGGCTTTACCCAATTAATCTTCCTGTAAGAGGTCACCTTCACACAGTTTGAAGGTGACCTCTTACAGGGAATAAAGTGACTGTCTACAGGATGAAAGTGATCACTTACGGTATCATTTGAACAAAGTATCGCCACAAGGTGATCATTTGCAGGACCTGTATCAGATCACCTTTATCCCTGTATCAGATCACCTTTCTTCCTGTAAGCGATCACCAACTTCCCGTAAATGATCACTTTCCTTCTGTAAACGATCACCTTTGAGCGCGACAGCCCTTTATTGACGGGGGCTCTAGCCTCCCTAAACGTTAAAGAATCTAAAGATCTAAAGATCTCTAAAAGATCGTCGACGTATTTATAATTTTGTAAAAATGTTTCACTGAGCAGTGTTTGATGCCAGCTATGAAAAACAGGTTCCTTAAAGAAAAGATATACAACACAACGCCTCTATTGAATAGGGCTAGGGGGTAGGGGCTCTATTTCTGCCAGATTTGCAAAAATCCTATCACTGAGAATTCTCCCTATCTTCAAAGACTCAAGGATTAAAATGAGTGCACTAGACGTTGGCTTAGCGCTGACATGCGATGACAATAGGTCGGTTATGTGTTCGGTATCACCCTTACATTTCCAAATGTATTTAAAACAGGTACCGAGGCACGAAGATTCTTCAATAAGACATACTTTGAAAATCTCGGTGCAGATGGTTTATGTAGATTGGTAGCCAAGGGCCGGGACGACCTTTTTCAATGTCGTACTTTTTCGGTGAAAAAGAGCCTGAGATTAAATTGGCTGGACTACATAG